>NZ_CP098611.1:4114473-4430971 GCF_023983615.1 Phormidium yuhuli AB48
AAGAGCTACTCAAGTTAGTGACCATGAAGGGATTGGGTTTAGTTGCCCAAAAACAACAGAATTATGACTTGGCAATTTCTCACTTACAAAATGCCCTTAATCTTGCAACCCACTTAGAGAATCAACAAGAGCAATGGATCCTACTGAGTGAAATTGGGGTTAGCTACGATCGTTCTGGCAACTATACTGAAGCATTGAAATTATTCCAGCAAGCCTGGTCACTAGCAGAAACGATGGAGGTAACTCAAAAGCAACTTACATCAACCAGGAATCTGGCTATTACATATAGAAATTTATCAGATTTTGAACAAGCTGCTGTTTTTAGGAAAGAGCAGCTTAGGTTTGCTAGAAAGCAAAATGATAACTGGAACACTGGAGATGCATTAGGATCTCTTGGAGACTACGCCTTTGATCAAAAACGCTATCGCAGAGCAATAGAGTATTATGGTCAGACCCTAAAAATTGCACAGGACTCTCAGGATGTCAATTGGCAAAGTCGATTGTTAACCGCTATTGGCGATGGTTACCAAAAATTGGGTCAAGACTCTCGTGCAATTGAGTTTTATGGCCAAGGATTAGACCTTGCTCAAAGTTTGCAGGATGGGCGTGACCTATCTAGGGAAGCTAGGATTTTAGGGTCTATTGCTCAGAGTTATCGTAACCTTTACCAATATTCTACGGCTATCGAAACCTACGCCCAGCAACTGGAACTGGTGCGGGCGATTGAAGACCGGTCAGGGGAAAGAACTGTTGCCAATGCGTTGGGAACTTGTTACAGTTCACTAAGTCAATATCAACGAGCCATAGACTATTACGAACAGTCTCTAGCCATAGCTCGTGAAATTGCCGACCGCTCTGGTGAACGATCTGCGCTAGGTGGATTGGCAAATTGTTACAGTTCACTAAGTCAATATCAACGAGCCATAGACTATTACGAACAGTCTCTAGCCATAGCTCGTGAAATTGCCGACCGCTTTGGTGAAAAGTTTGCGCTAGGTGGATTGGGAAGTTGTTACAGTTCGCTAAGTCAATATCAACGAGCCATAGACTATTACGAACAGTCTCTAGCCATAGCTCGTGCAATTGCTGACCGCTCTGGTGAAGGAGTTGAGCTAAGTGGATTGGGAGATTGTTACCGTTCACTAAGTCAATATCAACGAGCCATAGACTATTACGAACAGTCTCTAGCCATAGCTCGTGAAATTGCCGACCGCTCTGGTGAACGATCTGCGCTAGGTGGATTGGGAGATTGTTACCGTTCACTAAGTCAATATCAACGAGCCATAGACTATTACGAACAGTCTCTAGCCATAGCTCGTGAAATTGCCGACCGCTCTGGTGAACGATTTGCGCTAGGTGGATTGGCAAATTGTTACAGTTCACTAAGTCAATATCAACGAGCCATAGACTATTACGAACAGTCTCTAGCCATAGCTCGTGCAATTGCTGACCGCTCTGGTGAAGGAGTTGAGCTAAGTGGATTGGGAGATTGTTACCGTTCACTAAGTCAATATCAACGAGCCATAGACTATTATGAACAGTTCCTGACTATAGCTCGTGACATCGGATCTCGTAGTAGTGAAGGTTTTGCACTCGGGAAGATAGGATATGCCAATTATTCTCTTAAGGAAAACCAGAAAGCTTTAGAATATCTTCAGCAATCTTTGGTAATTGGTGAGGATATCGGGCACTTGCTTATGACAGCTTACTATGGTTGCCTCTGTCAAGCTCGTGTGCTGATTGAACTCAACCGTGGTAAAGAGGCAAAATCTTTGTTGATTCGGTCATATAAAATATTTCGAGCTATCGGAACTGAGCATTGGCTCGATCAAGTCTGGACAGAGCTTAACAAGCTTGGACAGTCATTTGCAGCAGCGAAAGACTTTTCAGATGCGGCTGCCCTACATGAAGAAAAGTTCAATCTTCTTCAAGAACTCGGCACTACGGCTGATCAAAAGGTGGCAATCTGGGTTTTACGAGATTGGGGAAAAGTACACTTCGACGAGCAACGTTATGAACTGGCCCTCGAAGTTCATCAAAGGATGTTAGAGCTGGCGCAGGAGTTGGAAGACAACACTGGGATCAGTGCAGCATTGGCTTGGCTCGGCTGTGATCATCGTGAGAGTGGTCACTCAGAAGAAGCATTGCAGTACTTCCAACAGCGCCTAGATATTGCAGAACAGGTGAGCGATCGTAATGCTCAACGAGAAACTTTAGCTTGGATGATTACTTTATATAAAAAGCTAAATCGAACTGAGGAGACTCTTCAGTGCTATGAGAATAGACTTGCTGTTTTACGGGAACTAGGGGATCAATCTGGTGAGCGGGGTTTGCTGTACGATTTTGCGAACTACTTATATAAGTTAAAACGGTATGAGGAGGCTAAAAAGTATTTCTTGGAAGCTTTAGAGCTTGCCATAGAACTTGATGATTCTCAGAGTCTTGCTAATACCTATTATATGCTCGGACGGGTGTATGAGATGCAAGAAAAGCTAGAGGATGCAATAAACAGTTATTCTCAGGCATTTCGAGGATATACAGAAATTCATCTTAAAGATCCGACTTCTAAATGGGCTAAAGAATGGGCACAGAATTCAATCAACTGTCTGAGCAAGTTATATGAAAAAACTTCTAATCATGAAGAAGCGATTAGCTGTTATAAACAGCATATCTCTCTGGTTTCAACCGATGATGAAGACGGACTGGCTGCTCAGTTACCTCTATATTTAGCAATGGGGCGGCAGTATCTTAAGATAAACGAGTTGTCTGAGGCTCTCGAAACCTTCCAGTCTGCCCTAGAATTGGCAGAACAGCAGCAGAAATCAAACGAGATTGCTGATGCCAATTATGAGATAGGCTCAGTTCTAGAGAAGATTCAACAGTTAGATGATGCGTTGCATCACTACCAGATTAGCTTGGAACTTGATATCGAGCATGATAATCAAGCTCGTGTCCTCAAAACTCATAAAGCCATTGGGGATATTTATAATCAGCGCCAATCCTATCTCGAAGCAATAGAGCAATATGAGCGTCAATTAGTTTTGAGTCGTCAAGCAGAAGATAAAGTGCTTGAGCAAAGTTCCCTAGAGGATTTAGGGGCTGTTTTTCAGAAGTCCGGCGATCGCCAAAAAAGTTTAGAGTACTTCAACTTAGCTCTGAACTTAGCTCGTGAGTTAGGAAATCGATTGAAATCTGCCAATTTGCTATATCGCCTTGGCATTTTATATCGCGATCTCGATGATGTGAATAGTGCCATTGGGGCTTTCACACAAGCTTATACCTTGTATTCTGAAGCCGGAGAGGCTGATCAAGTTGCTGCGACTCGCGATCAACTTAGGGAACTAGGAGGTCTGTTCTAGTGGGATATCGGCGAGAAATATAAAGAAATCATAATTATTGTGGCTAAACTTGTATATCGTGCCACAAGGGAGGGGTCAGTTGATACAATGTCGAGCTGCATCCTCCCTACCTATTCTTGATTATGACAAGCGATAAACGATACGTTTTAGCCCTCGATTTGGGAACCACGGGCAACCGGGCGATTCTTTTTGATCGCGATGGGGAAGTGGTGGGACAATCCTATAAGGAATTGAAACAGTATTATCCAGAACCGGGCTGGTTGGAACATGATGCTGTGGAGATTTGGCAAGATACTCTCGGCTGTGCGGAAGATGTATTAGATGAGGCTGATGTTAGCGCCAAAGAGGTGGCGGCGATTGGCTCAACGGTTCAGCGAGAAACCTGTTTACTCTGGGATAAAAATACTGGGCGACCCCTTTGGTGCGGGCCGTGTTGGAAGAGATCGCCGTCCCCCATTGGCGGGGGAGTTACACCGCCAATGGGGGACGGCGGTTCATTGTCTGACCCTGGATGTGCGCGATCGCGATGGGGTCATGAGTCAGCTAACGCAATTGCCGGTGGATTGGCAAGGGGTTGATATCCTGGTCAATAATGCTGGACTCAGTCGGGGCCTGGATAAACTGCAAGAGGGCGATCTCGATGATTGGGAGGAGATGATTGATGCCAACGTCAAGGGACTCCTCTATGTGACGCGGGCCATTGTCCCTGGGATGGTTGAACGCCAGGGGGGACATATTATTAATATTGGCTCGATCGCGGGCCGTCATGCCTATCCTCGGGGGAATGTCTATTGTGCCTCGAAAGCGGCAGTGCGGGCGATTACTCAAGGCTTAAAACAGGATTTACTGGGAACGCCGATTCGGGTGAGTGAGATTGATCCGGGTTTGGTGGAGACGGAGTTTAGTGAGGTTCGCTTCCACGGCGATCGCCAGCGGGCCAGTGAAACCTATCATGGCTTAACGCCCCTAACCGGCGAAGATATCGCGGATCTGGTCTGGTTTTGCGCCAGCCGCCCGAACCATGTCAACATTAGTGAAATGCTCGTGGTTCCCACCGACCAGGCTACGGCAACTCAAGTCTATCGACGCTAGCTTAGTTTTAATGAACATCAGGGACGGGGTGCGATCGCCCTCGGGCAAGATTCCCGCAACTCCAGTAGTATGTTAGCCATGGCCCTATCAGCGGGACTCACCGCCGCCGGGTTAGAAGTCTGGGATTTAGGATTATGTCCCACCCCCTGCGTCGCCTATCTCGCCGCCACCTCCGAAGCCATCGGTGGGGTGATGATTTCCGCCAGCCATAACCCCCCCGCCGATAATGGCATTAAATTCTTCGGGCCAACCGGGGCCAAACTCCCCTCAGACATTCAACAACGCATCGAAGCCGGAATTCGCGGCCAACTCAGCCTCAGTCAGAATAGCCCCAGTTGGGGCCATCACCATCATCGCCCCGAATTAGTCAACGACTATCTCAACGCCGTTCAAACCCCCCTGGGACTCGATTTACAGGGAATGAAAGTCGTATTAGACTTAGCCTGGGGGGCCGCCAGTCATGTAGCCCCGCAAGCCTTCGCCGCCTTGGGGGCTGAAGTAATTTGTCTTCATGATCGCCCCGACGGCGATCGCATCAACGTCAACTGCGGTTCAACGCACCTCGACCCCCTACGGGCCGCCGTATTAAGCCATAATGCCTGTTTAGGATTTGCCTTTGACGGCGATGCCGATCGCGTCTTAGCCGTAGACAGTCAAGGACGGGCCATTGACGGCGATTATATCCTCTATCTCTGGGGTCAGGCCTTGCGCAACCAGGGACAACTCCCCGATAATCTCATTGTCTCCACAGTGATGGCCAATTTAGGCTTTGAACGGGCCTGGGAGGCCCAAGGGGGCCAACTGCTGCGAACCTCCGTCGGCGGTCAATATGTTCACGCCGAAATGCAACGAACCGGTTCCACCCTGGGCGGCGAACAGTCGGGCCATGTCATTTGTAGTCATTACGGCGTTAGCGGTGATGGCCTCCTAACGGCCTTACACGTAGCCGCCTTAGTCAAACGCAGTGGAAATGGCTTATCGGAGTTAGTGAATCAGAGTTTCCAAACCTATCCCCAGGTGTTGCAGAATGTGCGAGTCGAGGATCGGGAATTGCGGTTAAACTGGCAACAGTGTGACCCCCTTCAGCAGGCGATCGCCCACGCTGAAACCGCCATGGGCGATCAAGGCCGTGTCTTGGTTCGGGCCTCGGGAACGGAACCCGTGATTCGCGTCATGGTGGAAGCGGCCACCTCCGAGTTAGTCCATCATTGGACGGATAATCTGGTGTTAGCCGTTCATCAACATCTTTTGCGTTAAGCAAACTGCAAACGAACTGTTGGACAACTGAATAACAAACAAGTTCATGGTTGTGTTCTCCACTTAGAAATTATCGGCGATAAGGTGTGGATTCACCAAGATGGCTTAGAAGATGGAATCGCCGATGAGTTACTGAACGCCGGTATCCCCCAAGATAAGATTGTTTTAGGGTTCCATCACCCTGATCTTCGACCTTATACGGGGTTTGCGATCCGTTAGAGTCTAATCCCATTTTCGCTCAGAGTCACTCATTTAGACCCCTATTTGTCCAGGTGAGCTATGTTAAACCAGATAGAAGAACAACACATTGCCCTGACCTTAGATGAGTTTCTGGATTGGTATCCCGATGGGTATGAGGGGCGATTTGAACTACATGATGGAGTCATTGTCAAGGTGCAACCAACCGGAACTCACGAGCAAGTTGCTGGTTTTTTAGCCTCTAAACTATCCATTTACATTGACCGTCAAGACTTGCCCTTTTTTATCCCCCGCCAAGGACTGGTTAAAGCCATTGATTCCCCTAAATCGGCTTATATCCCCGATGTGATAGTCTTGGATAGGAATGCCCTAGACCATGAACCGTTATGGAAACAGCGATCGACCATTATCCAGGGTGCGACTATTAAGTTAGCCATAGAAGTCGTGAGTACGAATTGGCAGGATGATTATCTAATGAAGCTGGGAGAATACGAGAAATTGGGAATTGCTGAATATTGGATTGTTGATTATTTAGGATTGGGAGGTCGGCGTTATATTGGAGACCCGAAGCAACCGACGGTTTCGATTTATGATTGGGTCGATGGAGAATATCGGGTTAACTTATTTCGAGGTCAGGACAGGTTGCGATCGCCCACCTTCCCGGAGTTAAACCTAACTGTAGAACAACTCGTTCAAGTTGCAACATGAGACTTGGGAGTGTTACATCACTTCCGGCTCATCCCCACCCACCCCATGACCTCTAACGTTATACAGATTATTCCTCCTGACAACTATCATCTCGTAAATCCTGGAGTGGCGGTAAATCCTCCAAAGCTCTTAGAAAACGCTCGGACTCACAATAGAGGTCTTCAAGACTCAACAAATGATAGCGAAAGATTCCTTGTTGAATGCGAGGATACCCCTCTAAACGAGCTAAAAATCCCTCATTTTTACCAATTGTATAACCCACACCCGAGAGCATAACACCAATTTGAGCTTCATACTTCTCCAAGCCAGCATAAAACTCATCGGCATATTTAGCACCCAACGGATATTGGGAAAGCTTACATTGAAAGTAGATGAAACGTCCATTGACTACCCCCGAACCATCGATGAGGTCATCTTTTCCACTCGGGCCAGGAGTTAAGCCCAACATCCGCGCATAAGCCTGCCCAGAACGCTGTTTCGCCGCCGAACTTGCCCGAGTTTTACTCGCAATCAGCGCCCGTAGTTGCACCCCATCCATCTCAACTAGCCAACCGGATTCATTTCAATAAGTCGCCGATAAAGAAATTCTAGACCCAGAATCACACATTGAGAAACCTCTTCTAAGAGTTCCTGCGTTTGCAGTTCTTGGAAGTCCTGCTGACTCAACTCAAGTTTATACTTGCTTACATCATGAAATTCTTGCTGATCGGGATAACCTTGAAGGTCTTGAATCTTGAGACTTTTGGCTTTGGCATAGGATAATACCAAGTGGACAGACATATAAAAAAGGTTTTTGGCCGATAAGCCCGTAAAATCCATAAGTTCCTCGACTTTGGCGGCTAGAGAACGTGGGACTTGGACGTGAACCAGATTGAGATCTTCGTCACTGACATTTTGACGACTCTCGCGATTCTCACGAGCGATGTCACTTGCTCGTTGACTGACACCGCTGATTGGAGTTGAATTAGGGGAAGACATGGCTTATTCTACCTCCGGAATTTCTACTTTAATTAAATCAATAAAATAGTTCTTTAAGTTGTCAAAATTAGGGTAAGCCCAGATGATTTTTCTCTCCTTCAAAGACGTTTGAATCTCCTGAGCTAAAGGCGGCATGGGCTGCGCAATTATGACATTCAAGTGGTGAAATTCCCAAGCCTGTAATTCAGACTCTATAGATTGATACTCAACGCCCAAAGGAACGACTTTCGCCACAGGGTTATAGTCTAACCCAGAGTCCCGAATAAACTGCACCTCCCGCTCAATATCCTGGAGAAAACTCGGAATATCCTGAATAGAGTGAGATTGAGACTGAGAAATAGGAATAATAAACAGGTCAGGTAAGGTGTCGCTCAGAAGGGTTAATGAATCCTCGGGGGGGCTGTCACTGTCAATTACAAGATAGTCATATTGGGAGTATTCTGCCTTCTTGATCGGTTTAAATCGAGAGCCTCTGGACTGGGGTGGATTCCAGAGTAAATCTAGACGGCTTCGGCAAGATACCCGAGTTTGACCAGATTGCGGCCGAGATCCTTGGAAAAATCGCCAAGAATCCGGACGCGGATCACAGTCTACGAGGAGTGTTTTCCCAATCGTTTGCTCAACCAGAACCTTGGCGATATGAACGGCAACGGTGGTTTTTCCAGCTCCACCCTTCGTGTAGTTACAGAGTATAACCTCAGTTGTTCTATCCATACCTGTTTTTTGCCAAGCTGTCGCCCCAGTACAGCATAACACACCCTAGCGGCTTTGAAAAATGTTCTGTACCATGGGCTTTTTCACCTTCGCCGCTTCCCGATCCAATTCCTCGACCTCTCCACTCTCTAACATCCAACCCAACGCCCCCAGATTTTGCTGAGCCTGTTCTAGGGTTTTCGCCCCCGGAATGGGAATCGTTCCCTTCGCCATACACCAATTCAACGCCACTTGGGCTGGAGTTTTCTCACGAGATTGAGCGATCGCCCCCAAACAATCTAACAGCGATCGCGCCCCCGGCAAAATCTGCCGACAGACCACTCCCCGCAACCCCGAAGGGGTCTTTTCGTCCGAGTATTTCCCCGTCAATAACCCCAACGCCAAGGGACTATAAGCAATCAATTGAATCCCCAATTCATCGCAGACCTCTTTTAACCCTAACTCCGTCACCGGATAGGTCGAAAGCAACGAATACTGCACCTGTAACGACACCAGAGGAATCCCCCGTTCTGCAAAACGACGATGCACTCGCCGCAAGCGTTTGGGTCCATAATTCGAGACCCCAACTCCCCGCACTTTTCCCGCCTCATATAAATCCATTAAGCCATCAAGTAAGGGCCATTCCTGCCAGGGAAAATAATTCGCCGTTGACCAGTGCATTTGCGCCAAATCAATCCGCCCCAAACGCTCCGCTGAAGCCTCCGCCGCTGCAATCATGGAACCCCGGCTAAGTCGCCAAGGATAGGGGGCTAATTTCGTGGCCAGACAAATCTCCGTCCGTTGCACCTTAACCGCCGTTTCACAGTAGCGTTGTGTGAATTGTCCTAATAGGGATTCACTGCGTCCACTGAGTTTCCCCGTTCCATAGGAGTCCCCCGTGTCAAAGAGGGTAACGCCGTTGTCTACACAGAGATTAAACACCTGTTGCAGACCCCTATCCATGCTGTCGTCATAGTCCCAAAGTAGGCGATTTCCCCAAGCCCAGGTTCCACAGCCCATCGGGGGTAAGGTTAAAGTGGTCATGGTGATTTGTCCTCAATGTTTGGCAAAATGGAAGCGAACTAACGGCTGAGTTTTGAGGGGGGAACAATACCCCGATCGCACAGAACCTGGTCAATCTCGGCTAACAGTTGTAAATCGATGTTAGGCAAAGGAGCCGGAGTCCATAAGTCCTGACTTTTGAGAAAAGCAAACGCTTGACAAAACTGCTCTTTTGTGATAGAAATAGGAGAC
The DNA here is from genome assembly GCF_023983615.1 of Phormidium yuhuli AB48. Lineage (GTDB taxonomy): Bacteria > Cyanobacteriota > Cyanobacteriia > Cyanobacteriales > Geitlerinemataceae > Sodalinema > Sodalinema yuhuli. The sequence continues at coordinate 4,124,013 of NZ_CP098611.1, forward strand.
TGAAAATGAGCAGAAATCAAGCGATCGCAGTGCCATTGAGAGACCCGTTCCACCCAATCTAAGGTCTCCTGGGGGGCACGATTAAGAATCAGTTGCTGCAACACCGGCGCCACCAAGGGGCGACCATTGCCCCGCAGCGCCTCAAAGGAGCGTTGCCAATCATCCGTCCATTGAAAGGGATATAAACCAAAGTAGTTTTTACGAGAGCGATCGCCCACCTTAAAGGCATCCCGAATCACCTGACCCCAGGGCGCTGTCTCCAAAACACTGGGGCGGAAATACGACGCAAACAAACAGATACGCTTCCAGCCCTTGCGGCGATTTTCCGGCGTATCCTCGACTCGATCAAAAGGACTATCCTTAGCGTGAAATAACAGGGGAAAACTGTCCAACTGGACAATCGCCGGGGGGTCTTCAGGAATGGCAATGAGACTATCCGTTAGCAGTAAACTCCGGCTAGGGCGGTCATAGAGCGCCACTTCCCCAAACCAACCCGTTCCCAGATTAATGGGGCCGAGAACCTCCAGGGCGCATTGGTCCGCAAAGGGGAGTTGACTGGGTTCATCAGGAATCACCCTTGTGCGATCGCCCGGAAGGCCCAACCAACTCAGCGGTAGATTAAGCGGAAAACTCCACTGTTGCGGGGCAATATACACCTGGGCCTGGGGACAGGCCCGAGCAAACGGTCCCACAAACACCTTATGTTCCAACCCCGACACCGTGGGATGGATAATATAGCGAACCGGACCATGGTCAGCCACCAATTCATGGAGAAGCCTTAAACATTCCCCAGTGGGAGCGATCGGTGCATACACCAACAACCCCCCCGCATCCAGTTTCACCACCGTCATGCGGATAGGAACCACCACATAAAAAATCCCCTGAAGTTGGTCAAACGTCCACAGGCGATCGCGCACCACCTCCCGCCGCAACGTCCGCCGCTGTCCATAGGGATAAATCGGCAACGTAAACCAAAAATTCCAAGAATACTCACTCATCTCCAATCCTGTTCCCTATTCCCTATTCCCTGTTCCCTATCCCCCTTCCCCAAACTCAAAATACCCCGATTGCACCCGAGTTTGCTGCAACTTGGGGTCATAGTCGAGGCGGTATTCCCGGGCGATCGCCCCAAACTCTCGCAGTTGCTTCGCTTCCGCCTCACGAATCTCCGTATCCGTCGACAACAAAATCACCTGATGACTCGCCGCCGGAAAATAGCGTTCCACCAGATTTTGACGGTGAGAGGAATCCAAGCGCCCTAGGGGAGTATCAATCGCCACCGGAAGCTGACGGCCCGACACCCGCGCCAAGCCCCAGAGGAAGGCGATCGCCAACAACTGCTTTTCCCCCGCCGAAAGGCGATGTTTGGGAACCATCTGCCCCTGACGATCATATAACAGTAAGCGAAAGTCCTCCGCCTCAATCACCACCCGATGCACCAAATCCGACTTATGCAACAGATAGCGGAAACATTCCGTCACCTCCAATTCCAACTTATTGAGTTTCCGTAGCGTCAACCGTTCCCGGAACTGCCCTAACGTCCGTTGCACCGATTTGGCATTATCAATCAAATGATTGGCATTTTGGCGATCGACATTCTCCTCCCCATAACTGGCCAACTCCTTCTTAATCCGTTCCACCTCAGCCCCTCGCTGCTGAACCTCCCGTTCTCGTAACTCCAGAGTCGCATCGAGTTTCTGGCGTTCCCCCTGGGCCTGCGTCATGGCTTGGAACAGGCGATCGCTCTCCTCCTTGGGGGCCGCCTGAGCCATCAACTGTTCCGTGCGAGTCAACGCCTCCAACGCCTCCTGTAACGCCTCTTGAGTCATCTCCCATTGACGGAACCCATCGAGAAGGCGATCGCCCAGCAAAGCCCCCAACCCCTGCAACTGGCGCTCACTCAACCCCAACCATAGGGCCGCCTCATCCTGGGTTTCCGGGCCATCCTCCCCTAAAAACTCTTCCACCCTCTCTAACTGAGATGTCGTCAAGTCCAACCCGTGCAACAGCGCCAACAGCCGCTGATCTCGCTCCTCCATCGCCCCCTGTAGCAAACGAGCGCGAGTTTCTTGAGCTTCCCAATCCCCTTGCTTATGAGCCATCCGTAACAACGGCTCAATCCCAACGAGAGGTAAACAACCCGCCGCCAACTCCCGCAGGCGATCGCGATGACGCTCCACCTCCTGTTTCTGACTCGCCTGCTGAGCCTCCAGGGCCGCTCGTTCCTCAGCAATCTTGCCCCCCTGAGCGCGAAACACCGCCGTTGCCCGTTCCTCCTCCTCCAGGGTCCTCTGGCGTTCCCGTTTTAACCCCTTAACCTGCTCCTGAAGTTCCTGATGCTCCTGCTGAGCCTCCTCCAAACGCCGCTCAATCGCCTCAATCTCCGCTCGTTCCTTCTTTCCCGCCAACGTCTTGCGCTTGCGATTCACCAACACCTCCAAATCCACCGCCAAGCGTTCCGCTAACTCCAACCCTAACAGAGACTTAATCGCCCCCGACACCAGGGGCGGTGGGGCCTCCTGTTCCGCCAACTCCTTCACCTGTTCCCCATCAAACAGAAACAAATTAGAAATCCCCAAAGGGAGCAGCGTTTCCACATACTCATCCCACGTTTCCGACAGGGCCTCATCCTTCCAATCACTATTTCCCACCCCATCCGGCTGATAAATCCCCAGCGTTTCCTTCCCTTCCTTGGGATGGCGATCCCAAGTGCGAATAATCCGATACCGCACCTGGCGATTATTCACCACCTGCTCAAACAGCAGTTCAATCCTCGTTTTCTCATGGGGGTCACTATGGCGATTCACACATTGAGCCAAGAAATCCCCATAATTGAGACTTCCCCGCGTTGAACATTGGGCCCGTTGTCCATAGAGGGCCAGGCGAATCGCATCCATGAGGGTGGTTTTCCCGCCACCATTCATCCCTCCGAAGAGGATAATCGGGGCCAGTTCCCCCCCTTCCGCTTCGATTGGACGTAAATTGAGTTCTTGTCGTCCGATATAAGGACCAAAGTTTTGTAGGACGAGTTCGAGGAATTTCATGGAGTCGCAAAAACGCCAGGGACGACAAAGCATTCCTGGCGTGAATATATCTTTAGAGCGATCCTAACGGATTTTGGCAACAGTTGGTCAGGATGTATCTAGCCTTAGCGCATTCCTCCGGGGCCACGACGACCTTCACCGCCCTGTCCACCACGCTCTCCTCGTTGTCCACGGCGTTCTTCCATCCACTCGCGAACCTGGGCCCGCTGTTCCTCTGTGAGAACCTCGCGGATTTCCATCATTGAGTTGAAGCGCAACTCCGACATCTCATCCCGTAACTGCATCATCTGTTGACGCTGTTGACGGATATCCTCAGACGAAGCGTTACTGCCCATCACCGTGTGCATGGTATCGCGCTGCTGTTTCATCCGTTCACGAAGTGTTTCCAGTTGCGGTTGATAGCGATCGCGAATTGCCTGGATAGAGTTCATTTGATCCGACGTCAAATCCAGGCGTTCCATCCAACGCATTTGTCCCCGCTCTCCCGGGCCCCGCTGACTCATCTGAATCTCACGAGGCCGCAAATCTTCCGCATTGGCATAGGATGTGGTTACGGTTCCCAACACTAGGAACCCTAAAAGTCCTAAGAGTGCGGCTTTGCGGGTGCGGTGGTTGTTGTGAACGGGATGGTTAAAATGAGTTGAGTTAGCCATGATTATCTAGCTCCTGAGTCAATGTTTATCGTTAATGGTTGTTGTGGGTGAACCCCAGCCGGGGAGTCGGCTCCCGTCTTGTCCCTGTCCTGTTTCCGTTAGCGCTCTGATAGCTCCCAAACCATCTCCCACTCCTCTTGTTCTCCAAAGTCAGGTTCACATTCATAGCTCGAACAATACCAACTCTCTTCGAGGAAGGTTTCGAGTTGTGCGAGCTCAGCGGGACTGAGTTGGGGAGAGAAACTGCGGTGGGCTAACCAAGCCAAGGGAATCAGGGCCGCCGCGATCGCCCCACACAACCGCCATCGCCGTCGCCGTTGAACCCGCCTAAGGGTCTGTTCCAGCCCAATTTGCTGGAGGAGTTGTGCTTCAAGTTCTGCGGGAGCGGGAGGGGGAAGCGGTTGATGGTGTTGTAAAAACGCGATCAGTGGGCGATCGTCATCGTAAGAGTCAGTCAAAATGTCACCCCCTGATTTTCAAGATAGCGACGGACCAGTTTCCGTCCATGGAATAAACGAGATTTGACGGTTCCCACGGGAATGTCGAGAATTTCCGCCACCTGTTTTTGGGGAAGATCTTCGAGATCATGCAACACAATCACACTCCTAAAATCTAATTTCAGATCTTGCAGCGCCTCTTCCACCCAATCCCGATACTGAAGTTCCATCAGATCAGGAGGATCGACCGGTGCGTCCGGTTGGAGTTTGGCCCGTAAGTTGGCGCTTTTGGCAAAGTCTCGCCGTTTATCGGTGGCGACATTCCAAACAATACGATAGAGCCAAGTGGAAAAGTATTCGGGCGATCGCAGTTTCGGCAGGCCTCTCCAAACTCGGAGGAAGGTTTCCTGAACTAGATCATCAAGCACCTCTCGACCACAAAGTTGATAAAGTGTTGCACGCACTTTACCTTGATAGCGTCGATACAGTTCCCGAAAACTCAGTTCATCCCCTTGACAGCAGCGACGCACTAATTCCCCATCGGCGGGGCGATTGGGTTTGTCTGTTGCCACCATTAATGTTTGACCATTACCGAACCTGTACCTTGTATCTAGGGATACCTCTACATCAGAACCTCAACCCTTGCTGGGTTCTAAAACTAGAGACTCAGACCCATCGCAAATGGTTCACCCTAACCCTAGACTCCCCCCCATTTATCGCTGCCTAGTCCTGCGGATTCAGCTTAGTCAGGGCAGTCCTTCCTATTCTCAGATGAAGCTAACCGCCCTGATTCTATAAAGATTGCTTAAAGCTTGGCGCAAAATTCCCCAGATTTGAGATCTGTATATCACAATGGGATTTGTGAGGGTTCATGCGCCCTCTACCCCATGACAGTTCAAGGATAGACGGAGGCGACTCGCATATGGCATCTGTTAAGGAATCGACAAATCATAAAGCGTTACCCACATTAACTGAGACCACTCAAGGCATTGCAGCCACGGAACTGCGCCCTTGGGGGTCGTTTACCGTCCTTGAAGAAGGAACTCGCTATAAAATTAAGCGCATTGAAGTCAAGCCGGGACATCGCCTCAGCTTGCAGATGCACCATCATCGCAGTGAGCATTGGATTGTCGTCTCCGGAACCGCACGAGTCATCTGTGATGAGAAGGAAGAACTGGTGTACAGCAACCAGTCCACCTATGTCCCTCAAGGAACGAGCCACCGCCTGGAAAACCCCGGTGTCATCCCCCTGGTTCTGATTGAAGTTCAGAATGGTGAATATCTCGGGGAAGACGATATTATCCGTTTCCAGGATGATTACGCCCGCAAGGACAACGGCTAACCCCCCTCGGAACAGTCCACAGCTAGATCTCGATATCCCCCAACTTCGGCATCAGAGGTTGGGGGATTTGTTTAACCCCATCGCCCCCCAGTCATCAATCTGGCTTAGCTGGGCCGCATCTAAGCGGACGCCTTGCATCTGGGCGTAGCGCAGGACCACCCCCGTCAAGATGGCACCGCTAAGATTGGCATTGTGCAGGTGAGTCTGTCGTAAATCCGCTTGGCTCAGGTTAGCGCTGCGTAAATCGGCGCGGGCGAGGTAAGAGCCGTTAAAATGAACCCCGGAGAGGTCGCTGTAGGAAAGGTTGGCTTGATAGAGATAGGCGCCAACAACCTCTGCCCCATGGAGGGTGGCTTCGCAGAGGTCGGCTTGGTTGAGATGAGCGCCCTGTAAATCCGCTTCACATAAACTCGCACGACGCAGTTGAGCGTTGTTGAGATTCGTTTGGCGCAGGTTGGCTTGATGAAAGTTCGCCCCGTTGAGGTTGGCGTCACTTAAATCCGCTCCTGTGAGGGTGGCCCCGCGAAAGTTGGCCCCAATCAGGGTCGCTCCCCGAAGATTGCAATTCGCCAGGTTAAACTCTCGGAAGTCTACCCCGATTAGATGGGCGTCGGTTAAATCTAAGGCGATCGCCCCCTGACCCTGTTTTGCATTCGTCCAGCGGGCGGCCCCATTTTCTACCAGGGCTAAATGTATCGCGTTTGCCACAATCTCCAGTCCGTTTGCCTATCGTCATTGACCCGAAGCTGACAGGATGTCTTTGAAAGCTCCCCTCCTCATGATAAGGGCTGGCCTAAGCTCTTTTGCAAAATTTTTTGAATTTCTTGTTCAAGCTCATCGGGTGGGGCCTCAGCATCGAGACGAATCATCCGTTCGGAGTCTTGTGCGGCTAAGGCCCGGTAGCCTTGACGCACTCGCTCATGGAAGGCTAAGGCTTCTCGTTCTAAACGGTTGGGTTCCCCCCGCTGCTGAATCCGTTGTAGGCCCACTTCAGGGGGGAGATCGAACCAGAGGGTTAAATCGGGCTGTAAGCCCCCTGTGGCGATCGCATTGAGCTGTCGGATTAACCCGACGTCCAATTGTCGGCCATAGCCCTGATACGCCAGGGTGGAATGGGTATAGCGATCGCACAGAATCATTGCCCCCTGGGCTAAGTTGGGCTTGAGGTACTGTTCCACATGCTGAGCGCGATCGCTGGCATAGAGGAGTAATTCCGAGCGCGGGGCAATCTCATCCTCCCCCCGCACCTTGAGCAGCAGATGACGCAACTCCTGCCCTAACAGCGTTCCCCCAGGTTCGCGAGTCGTTAACACCGGAACCGTCACCTGCGATCGCAACCAGGCCGCCGCTCGTTGCAATTGCGTGGTTTTGCCCGCTCCCTCAATTCCCTCAAAGACAATCAACTGACCTACCATAATCCCGTTTATCTCAGCAACAGCTTCACCGATGGGCTAAATTGTCTCAGAATTTGCAACAAAAGGTTGACGAAGGGGAGCGATCGCCCGGAACAGATGCTAAAGTATCGTTCATAATTAGATACAACCCATTTAAACCCCGTTGAGCTATCTCAACTGAACCGTTAGCCTGCCGAGGAGGTCATTTTGGTAAACCTGACAGAATCTCTCAACCCGCAAGAACTTCGGGCTGAAGTGGCGCATCTACAAGAAGAGGTGAAGATGCGCGATCAACTGGTGCAGCAACTCTCTCAAGAACTGTTCCGGCTCGTCAAAGGAAGTGGTAACGCCACCCCCGCCGCCAGCACCCAGGGCCAGAGTGAGCAATTGCAACTCCTCCATGCTCAACTCTCGGAAGTCGAGCAGCAAGTAGACTTCTATCAACAACAGATTGCTGAGCGCGATCGCGAACTGCTGCAACAGCGACAAACCGTGCAGGAACTTAACGATCGCGCTAGAATGCTAGAGCAGGTCGTGCAGGAACTTCCTGAGATTTATAAACAAAAGTTTGCAGAGCGGCTCAAACCGGTTCAAGAGCGAGTTGAGATGTTGCAGCGAGAAAATCGTCAGCTTCACTCCGAGCTACAAAGTGTTAGCTATCGCCTGGCTCAGCAGACCCGCCGCCAGTCTGGAAACCTTGACTTGCCCAGCTTTGAAGAGTCTCGGCAGCGGGCATCCTTACCCTCCTTTGGCGGCGCTTAATCCCCGCGTCTCTAGGCTGAGACCGGAGGAAATGCTTCCTCTCACTTCATGGGTGCGGTCTGCCTCCTCCCCGACCAATGGGGGGGTTCATTGCGTTTTTTGACCTCTAAGTGTTAAGAAATAAGAAGATTATGAGTCAATCGAGGCATTGAATGTCTGAGGCAATCTCGTTAGAAGCGGTGGAAGAAATCGCTCGTCAATACGGCTACTGGGCAGTTTTTTGGGGAATCTCCCTGGAAAATGCGGGGGTTCCCCTTCCCGGAGAAACCTTAACCCTGGTGGGAGGGTTCTTAGCTGGAGAGGGGGAACTGGACTATTGGATCGTCCTCCTCTGCGCCACCGGGGGGGCAATTTTGGGAGATAACGTTGGCTATTGGATTGGCCGCTGGGGAGGGTTCCCCCTCATGGTACGGATTGGCCGGCTATTGCGGATTTCTGAGGAGCAACTTTACGGACTGCGACATCAATTCACGAACAATGCCGCCAAAGCCGTGTTCCTTGGGCGTTTCGTGGCCCTGCTGCGGATTTTTGCCGGGCCCCTAGCGGGCATTTCCGAGATGCCCTATGGTAAGTTCTTTCTCTGTAATGCATCTGGGGCCGCTGTTTGGGCCTCGGTGATGGTGAGTCTTTCCTTTTTCGTCGGGCGTTTGGTTCCCTTGGAAAAACTCGTCTCTGGGGTCGCCACCTTTAGTGTGGGGGCCTTGCTGTTACTGGTGTTGGCCATTGCTGTCCCCCGTCTTTTGGAACTGCGAAACCCCCTGAAGATGGAGGAAAAATGAAAAACCCGCCGTGCTGATGGGGAGCGTTATAGATGTTCTATGGGCGATCGCTCCCTCATCCGTAGCGCAACTGAATAGGCGCTACGGATGAGACAATGCATCCCTCCAGCATCCTTTGTCTGAGTCCGGGACTAAGGCTCATCAGGACAATGGTTTTAGTACAATTGGCCGTCGTGGCATCTGTTAGATTAGCCCGTCTTAATTTCCCATATTCTGCAAGATATCGAGAATATTCAGTTCAGCCCAAACTGAGACCCGACTAAACGCATTGCGTGCCACATCGGGAGCCCGTTCAGCAATTGCCCGTCCCGCATCAGACTGGTAAAACCTTAACAGTGCCTCCAACTCCTCCTGACTGTAGTATTCCGCATAAATCGGCGTCACCAAATCCACATAATCAGCCTCAAACCGGCCTAGATATTCTTCCCGCAATTGGGAAGGGAAGCCGGGCATGGCCTCTAAGCTCAGCCGCACGGACTCAACCATGACATTCACCTCATTGGTCGCGCGAATAATCTCATGAATCAAGGCCTCCCGCTCAGGTGAAATCTCGGGGTCGTCAAAAATTTGGTTAGGGGCCTGAGCCATGACTGGCCTAGCCCCAAGGGAGGGTAGGCTCACAGCAACCATCCCCAGACTCAGAGGGGCTAAAAGATTCACAAGAGTCAATGACAAAACGGTGCGTTTCATAACCGGGCAAACTCTAAAAACGTTCCTCTCTACTATACGCATCCGCCCCAGTAAACTGAGGGAATTCCCAGAGTGACCCAAGCCAGCTAGAATGACAACAGCATTTCCCCAAACACGTCGATGCTGTTGGATTTAGCCCAGGCACTCCCGAGCGGACGCCCCCGACTGCCCTCAGACCTAACCTTACGCCCCTATCAGGAACAGGCGATCGCCAACTGGTTCGCCGCGAGTGGCCGGGGAACCCTGAAGATGGCCACGGGAAGCGGCAAAACCATCACCGCCCTCGCCCTCGCCAGCCGACTCCATCAAGCCATTGGCCTCCAGGTGCTGCTCATTATCTGTCCCTACCGCCATCTGGTGACGCAATGGGACCGGGAATGTCGTCGCTTCGACTTAGATCCCATTCTTGCCTTTGAACGTGTCCATCACTGGCAAAGCCCCCTCATCCGCCGCCTCACCGCCGTGCGATCGCAGAGTTTGCCCTTTCTGACGATTATCACCACCAACGCCACTTTGATGGGCGATCGCTTCCAATGGCAACTCAAATACCTCCCCGCCAAAACCCTCATCATTGGCGATGAAGTCCACAACCTGGGCGCACCCCGCCTCGAAACCGCCCTCCCCCGTCAGATCGGCCTACGGCTGGGCCTCTCCGCCACCCCAGAACGCCACTTCGACGACGAAGGAACCGACGCCGTTCTCAGCTATTTCGGCAACGTCCTCCAACCGGAACTCACCCTCGGCGATGCCATCCAAGCCGGGGCCTTAGTGCGCTATCAATACTATCCCCTGTTTGTTCCCCTCACCTCCTGGGAAAGCGAACAATATGCCAAACTCACCCATCGCATCGGCTGGGCCCTTGGAGATAAGAACCGCGATCCTGATGAACTCACCGCCTTACTGGTGAAGCGATCGCGCCTCATCGGCACCGCCAGCCGCAAACTGGATATCCTGCGCTGGATGATGCGATCGCGCCTCAACACCAGTCACACCCTCTTTTACTGTAGCGACGGCTGCGACAGCGAAACCAACACCCCACAAATCGAAGCCGTCGTGCGTCTGCTAGGGCGAGAATTGGGGTTCCGCATCAACACCTACACCGCCGAAACCTCCATCAACGAACGAGAACAACTGCGCCAGCAATTTGAAACCGGAGAACTCCAGGGATTAGTCGCCATCCGTTGTCTCGACGAAGGGGTTGATATTCCCGCCATTCGCACCGCCGCCATCCTCGCCAGCAGCAGCAACCCCCGCCAATTCGTCCAACGTCGTGGTCGTATCCTGCGCCCCCATCCCAGTAAAGACCATGCCACCCTATTTGATACCATTGTCTTACCCCCCGACCTCGATCGCGAGACCTGGGAAGTTGAACGCAACCTCTTAAAGAAAGAACTCAAACGCTTTCTTGAATTTGCCGAACTCGCGGATAACGCGGAAGAGGCCCAACAGCAACTGCGAAAACTGCAAGAGAAATTTAGCCTCGATTAACCCTCCTCAACCCAGAAAACCTGCCAATTCCCTGTCTTATGGCTTCCGATTATTTCCATCCCGCTGACGACAATCCCCATATCGATTCCGTTGTCTCTGAGCCTACCCTCTTTGATGACACCTGGGACGAGGCCCCAACCGCTGACTGGGATGTTCCCACCCTCGGCGTCTCCTCAATTCTCTCCGAACAGCGGGCCCAATATGGCGATCGCCAAAACTTTGATGAAGTGTGGGAACCCCTGCAAAGCGCCCCTCCAGACGTACAAGAAATTATGCGTCGAGTTCTTAACATCGAACTGCGTCGCCTCAACATCCGTAAAAGCTACGGTGTCACCAGCGAAATCTTGAAAGTCGTCAATGATGTCATTCCCGAATAGCTGGACTTCTCTAATCTAGGGTTGCCGGACTCGATATAAGCGATGACAGTCTAAGCATCCCTCTCTGACTTCTGCAAACGAATCGGTTAAATTGACAGAGGTTTGTGACTCCATCGCCGCCAGTTTCAATCCTTCAAGATTGGCTTGAAAATTAGCAATCAGTTGAGAAAAATTATCCAGTTCCTCCCAAATTGAGGGCTTCGCACCCCAGTCGTCGTCTGACATCATCCCCGTTCCAGGAGGAAAAACATCTGGCATCAACTCCGCCAGGGACACTAGGGCCTCAATGTGAGTTAGGGTATGTTCTGAGAAAGGAGCCTCATTCTCCAGGATTTCTTCCAGAGAGCGATAATGACCGGACAAGGCACTCATATAGCGGCGACGGTAGGCAATGACTAAATCTCGATCCGGTGACGGCTGAGCGTCGAGAGCGATCGCATCCCCATAGGTTGCTGTTGGCTTCCCGTCCTGCGCCTCGGAAACATCACGGGGATATCCTTTCACCCAATCCCCTGTACTAAAGACCACTAACAGAGCCAGCAGAACCGTTAAGAAAAAACGAGTAATTAGAGTCATAGTTCAGAACAAACGAAAGTTTTTACAAAATCAATTCAAAAAATCCTCAACTCCAGGTTGAAACTCCTCCCAATTGTTGCAAATTTCCTCATAGCACTTCGGGGGACAAATTGGAAGATTTCTTAAGTAGAAAAAAGTGACCTGATTGAAGGATTCCAAGAGAAACACTAACTCCGTAATGGGGTTGTAGGTCTCCACAATTTCCAAAACATGAGCATTCACAAAGGAGGGATGTAACATCGCCCTATCCGTTGCCCCCAGCCAAGCATTGAGAAACCCAGCCAGCCGGGATTGGGGAACAAAGTGAGTTTGAAATCCCTCACCCACCATCCCCAACCGGGGCCGGTTAGTGCTACAAATCACCGCACCCCGTTCACCCTTGAGATATCCCAGCCAAGCATTATAGCCCAGAACCAAGATATTTTTAGTAATAAAATCTTGCTGCCAATTCATCCGTAAATTGAGTGGGTCGTGGGTTGGATCATTGGCGTCACTCATAAAACCTCCAAAGGGTTGTGGACAGTCCCCCGCCTGTAACAAACGGGGGATTGAAACATCGACTTATTTCTGAGTCAACTCAACCTCCTGACGCAACACTTTTGCCGCTTCGACCATATTTTTGAGAGACGGAATCACCTCATCCCAACTGCGCGTTTTCAATCCACAATCAGGATTGACCCAAATCTGTGACACGGGCAAATTAGCCACACCAGTCTTGAGTTGCTGCACCATCTGTTCCGTGGCAGGAACCGCTGGACTATGGACATCATAAACCCCATTGCCCACTTGATTTTTATAGCCCGCATCCGTAATCTCAAACAGCGTTTCATTATTACTGCGGCTGTTCTCAATCGACAACACATCAGCATCCAAACGCTCGATATGCTCAATAATGTCCCCAAATTCCGAGTAACACATATGAGTGTGAATTTGGGTCTGAGGTTGAGCAATGGCGGCAGATAAACGGAACGCATCCACGGCCCAAGATAGATACTCATCCCAGCGTTCAGGCTTCAGGGGCAACCCTTCCCGCAAGGCCGGCTCATCAATTTGCACCATCTTCGCCCCAGCCGCTTCCAAGTCAGCCACTTCATCCCGCAAAGCCAAAGCAATCTGCATCGCTTGTTCACGTCGGGAAATATCCGTGCGAGTAAAGGACCAGTTAATCATCGTCACCGGACCCGTCAGCATTCCTTTGACAATTTTGTCCGTGAGAGATTGAGCCACCTTGAACTCCCGAACTGTCATCGCTTGAGTCCGGGCGACATCTCCATAAATAATCGGCGGACGAACGCAGCGGCTGCCGTAACTTTGCACCCAAGCATATTCGGTAAAGGCAAAGCCGGATAGCTGCTGGCCAAAAAATTCAACCATGTCGGTGCGCTCAAATTCCCCATGGACCAAGACATCGAGTCCGGCCTCGTCTTGGAATTGAATGCACTTGGCAATTTCCGCATCAATCGCCGCTTCATATTCGGCTTGGCTAAGGTCACCCCGTTTGAGTTTTACCCGCAGTTTTCGCACATCTGACGTTTGGGGAAATGAACCAATCGTTGTTGTGGGGAAGGGGGGTAGAACGGGTTGTTGTTGCAGACGTTGTTCATAGGGCAAAGGACGCTCTAAATCCTGAGAACTGAGGCGTTGCAACCGCTCTTGCACCCCTTGATTGACTGGGCTAAAGTCTTGGAAGGCTTGCCATTGACCGCGAATCGCCTCCAAGGAGGTTTCAGCCTCTTGAGGTTGCCTCAAATGAGTGGCCAGCAGTTGCAGTTCCTCCAGCTTTTGTTCCGCAAAGCTCAAAACCTGAAGTAACGGTTCCGGGAGTTTGCGTTCCCGCTGGGCATCGTAGGGAACAAATTGTAGAGAAGCTGAGGGCTGAAGTCGTAGGTTGGTGGTGACACCGGTGATGATATCTAGGGTTGACTGGAGCACATCGGGGCGAATTTTCCAGATATTGCGTGCATCCACCAGTCCGGCCCCTAACTGTTTATCCTCGGGGAACCCATACTGTTGTAATAACTCTAGGTTGCGCCCACGGGTGAAGTCTAAACTCACACCAGCGACCGGCAGCTCCATCACCCAGGAGTAGTTGTCACCCAAATCATCAAAGTAGGTGACCAGTTGAATGGCTAAGCCAATTTGACTCAGAGATTGATAGGTCGCTTGATAGTTTTCTTTGAAGTTAGCCGCATCCCCAAAGACCAAAGCCGGTTCATGGATTTGAACTTCGGCAACTCCCAGTTCTTTGAGTTCCTGAAGGAGCTGAACATAGCGATCGCAAAGTTCAGAAGCAGCCTGAGACTGATTCATCTCGAAACGACTCAGTCGCAGCAAGGTCACCGGACCTAAAATAATTGGCACCGCGCGATCGCCCAATTGGTCTTGAGCGCGACGGACTGTTGCCAGAAAATCACTAAAGTCTGCCGGTTGTAGGTGTTCAGGGATTTCTGGAACCAGGTAATGATAGTTCGTGTCGAACCATTTGGTCATTTCCAGAGCCGGAATGCCCTCGTTTCCCCGCGCCATGGCAAAGTAACGCTCCAGTCCGCTAAAGGCAGCAAACCGCTCGGGAATGATGCCTAAGTAGATGCTCCAGTCTAAAACATGATCGTAGAGGCTCATATCACCGATGCCAATCCGATCAATGCCAGCGTTTTGTTGAGTTTGCCAATGACTCAACTCAATCTCGTGTTGAGTTTGGATGAGCGTTTCTGCGTTGGATTGACCACGCCAAAAGGCTTCTAAGGCCTTTTTCAATTCTCGACTTTTCCCAATGCGGGGATATCCCAAGGTCGCTGTTTGAAAACGGGTTTGGGCATTTGTGTCACGGGTCATAGTTGTTGCGTCCTAACGCTGAAAAAAAAGCAAAACAAACTTAGCTCATCCCGGCAAAAAAACAGCCGAGTGAACCCTTTAAAATAGCAGCAGATAGACCAGATTCTGTTCAGCAACGGTCGAGAAATTTAGCTGAGATTACCGTTGCAATCCCAACCTTCAGACCGTCACCCTTGAATCGGGCCGGGTGGCTCAAAAAGGCACTCTTAACTTAGGGTCTTACCCATTCAATACCAGGGAAGTAGCCCTAATCGTCCTAATAGGTTGTAAAAAAACTACGTGAACCATTATCTGTGCCTCGCAGACAAAAACGAACATGGTGCATCTCCAACGGAGACGATTCGGCGGGCATTCTGACTTAGAGAGTGCGACCTCTCCTTACAGCTGCGGGACAGCGCCGGATTTACACCGGACTTTCCCCCTTACGTCTGATGGCTGCTCCCCATCAGAACCGATACTATCTATCGAGCATAGCATACTTAAACTGGGTTGGTGAGTCTTATCTAAAAATGATAATGATTATCATACTCGAAATTACAGTGAATTGATCACCCTCAGCCTAAATCCTGTCTCAAGAGGGAGCTGAGCCTGGGGTGTATCAAGCCAGAAACCCTTTCATATCAGGGGTTTCATGGGTTCTTGTTTTCCTTGGCTTTGTAAAAAATGGCCAATCAAATAGAGAGAACCACAGAGGACTGGAAGGCGATCGCCATCCAACGCGGCCTGCGTCAACGCCTCATCCACCTCCTCAGCGAACTCCAGGGAGATATCAGGACAAGCGGCCATCGCCTGCTGGGACAACTCCTCCAAAGGCATAAACTGATGGCCGGGAATCGGTAAAAGAATTAGGCGATCGCCCCCCCGTAACAAACTCGCCAAAATCCCCTCAGTATCCTTCGTCGCCAACATTCCCATCACCCACGTCACCGGCGTTTGCAAACTCTCCACATAATCCCGTAACGCCTGGGCCGCCGCCACATTATGGGCCCCATCCATTAAAACCCGCCGATTCTCATACAATATCCATTGCAACCGTCCCGCCCAGCGTGTCGTCAACATCCCCCGACGAATCGCCTCATCGGAAATCTCCCAGCCTTGCTGGTGTAACTGACGAATCACCGCCAGGGCGATCGCCGAATTGACATATTGAACCGCCCCCCCCAGAGACAACTCATACTCAAACCCCTGCACCTGAACCCGATTCCCCCCAACCCGAATCGCCGGTTCCACCCAAACCGCCGGACAGTTCAAGGCCTCAATTCGCCCTTGTACCACCTGTTGGGCCTCCAGCGGTAACGGCCCCACCACCGCCGCACAATTCGCCTTGAGGATTCCCGCCTTTTCCCCCGCAATCTCCCCTAACGTATTACCCAAACGTTGCCAATGGTCGCGACTAATGGACGTAATCACACTCACCAGGGGGCGATCGCAGACATTCGTTGCATCCAAACGTCCCCCCAATCCCACCTCAACCACCGCCACATCCACCGCCGACTCAGCAAAATACAACCAGGCCGCCGCCGTCACCACCTCAAACTGAGTGGGAGTGGGTTCATCGGGGACAATCGCCGCCTCAACCCGTTGCAGCAACGCCTCAAACCGCGCCTCAGAAATGGGATGGCCATCCAGACAAATCCGCTCACACCAATGGGTTAAATGAGGTGACGTATAACGCCCCGTTCGGTAGCCCGCCGCCGTCAGGATAGAACTGAGATAGGCACAAACCGAACCTTTACCATTGGTTCCCGCTACATGAATCAGCGGAACCTGATGCTGAGGATTTCCTAAATCCCTTAACAGTCGTTGGATCCGTTCTAAGCCGAGGTGAACTCCAAAGCGGGCGAATTGGTTGAGATGGGTATCAAGCATGGGGGGAGAGGGGGAACCACGGAGTCACAGAGGACACAGAGAGAGGATGAGGGGACGAGTCGGGGCTGCATCCCGGGTGGAGGCAGGTGGAGTACAATTTTCGGAAAAGAGGTGGCTGTTTATGACTGAATCTTGGCATTACGACATTTTATCCGACTCTGAGGACGGGAAGCGGCTCAATGAGATTTTGAGTCAATGTTTTCTGATTCCTCTGGAGAATTGCGCCTCCTATATCGAGTTGGTGGGCCAGGAGAACTATCGGCTTGTGCGTCGGGATAACGAGATTGCCGGAGGCTTAATCAAAATCCCTACAGGCCATTGGTTGGGGGGAAAGTTAGTAGAGACGATGGGGGTGTCGGCGGTGGGAATTGCCCCGGAATATCGGGGAACTGGGGCCGCTAGCACCCTATTGGGGACCCTGCTGCGGGAACTCTATCAAGAGAAAATTCCCCTGTCGAGTCTCTATCCGGCGACGCCCCCCCTCTATCGTAAGTTGGGCTATGAACAGGCAATCAGCCGCTGTCTTTGGGAAATCCCGATCGCCAGCTTGAAACCCCAGAAGCCTCAACTGGCCTGTGTTCCTGTTGAAAACCAGACCGAGGCGATCGCCCCCCTCTATGAACAGTTCGCCTCTCGTCACAATGGCGCCGTGCAACGTCGTCAGTTCCTGTGGCATCTCATTTGGCACAGCTTTATGCCCCTCGATAGCCCAGTCTATACCTATCTCTTTGGCGATCGCAGTGCCCCAGAAGGCTATATTATCTTCCGCCAAAAGCAGGGGTTCCAGGAGGGTTTAATGGAGATTCGCGATCGCGTCCTCCTCACCCCAGCCGCCATTCAGAGTTTTTGGGCCTTCCTCCATAGCCATCGCTCTCAAATGACCTCAGCCTCTTGGCATGGACCACAGCTTGATGCCACGATGTTAACCCTTCCCCTAGATACCCTAGTTCCCAGGGAGCAGATGATGCTCTCCTGGCGTATTGTCCATTTGGAAAGCGCCCTACAGCAACGGGGTTATCCTCGCCTATCGGGGGAACTGCATCTGGAGGTTGAGGATGAGATTTTGCCCGGAAATTGCGATCGCCTCATCCTCTCCCTCGACGAGGGTAAACCTCAAGTAACACGGGGTGGACGGGGAGAATTGCGCTTGCACATTAGCCATCTTGCCCCCCTCTACAGTGGCTTGTGGAGTGCCTCGCAGTTGCACCATTTGGGCTATATTGAAGGCACACCTGAGGCGATCGCCCTAGCCAATGTCATCTTTGCCGGCGATCTTCCAGGACTGTCAGACTTTTTCTAAGCTTTTTCTAAGGCCCATGACCCTCAAGAGCATCAATCAAGATCGATTGTGGATCGAACAGCTTAAATTCGACGCTCGCGGCTTAATCCCCGCCATCGCTCAAGATCACAAAGATGGTGCCGTCTTAATGATGGCCTGGATGAATCGAGAATCCATCGAACGCACCCTCGACAGTGGTGAAGCCCATTACTGGAGTCGCTCCCGCCAGGAATTATGGCACAAAGGCGCCACCTCCGGTCATATCCAAAAAGTCAAATCCATCGCCTACGACTGCGACGGCGACACCATCCTCCTCAAAATTGACCAAGTGGGGGATGTCGCCTGTCATACGGGAGCCAGAAGTTGTTTCTTTAATCAAGTTAGGGCGAGGTAAGGGGAACAAAACCCCCCACTCGTCGTTCTAGCTTGCGTTTGCCCAGTCCCCATTTCCATGAAACACCACTCCCTAACCCAGATTCCCTCAGAAGGGGTATCCCACAATCCCAACATTCGCAAACAAGTCATGTTGCGTAAGGGGGACTTGCCCCATTTAACCAACTTTTCCCAGGCCCGATTTGCCCCCGGACAAGTGGCCCCCGGTCATTCCCACGACAACATGAGTGAAGTCTTCTTCGTCGAATCCGGTTCAGGAACCATCACCATCGACGGACAAGCCTATCCCCTCGAACCCGGAACCTGTGTCGCCGTCGATATCGGGGAAGTCCACGAAATCGCCAACACCGGAGAGGAGGAACTGGTGTTGACCTACTTTGGTTTGCAAGTCAACCCCTGACTGTCCTAGGCTTAAGGCTAGACTGTCTACCCCTGTGAACCCCCAACCCAAAATGCCAATGTGGGAGCAAATCGCCGCCGAGATTAGCCAGGCCACCGGAGAACCCTTTAACATCTCCCAGAACCGTTCCGTCGGGGGAGGCTGCATCAATCAAAGCAGTACCCTATCTGACGGAGAGCGCACCTTTTTTATCAAACTCAACCAAGCCTCCACCCTAGACATGTTCATCGCCGAGGCTGTGGGAGTTAAGGAGATGTGGGAAACCCACACCATCCGCGTTCCCAAACCCATTTGTTGGGGAACCGCTGGCAACTCCGCCTATCTGGTGATGGAATATCTGGACTTACAGGGCCGGGGGGGCGGTTCTGGAGTTTGGCAGGAGATGGGGCGCAAACTGGCGCAAATGCACCGTACCGGAACCCGCGATCGCTTCGGCTGGGACCGTAGCAACACCATCGGGGCCACCCCTCAGATGAATCCCTGGACTGAGGATTGGGCCGAGTTCTTCGCCGAACATCGCATCGGCTTTCAACTGCGTCTGGCGGCCCGCAAGGGAATGCGTTTTACGGGGGCGGATGAGTTAGTCGAGACGATTCCCCAACTCTTAGCCGGCCATACTCCCATTGCCTCCATTGTCCATGGCGACCTCTGGGGGGGCAACGCCTCCGTCACCGCCGAGGGAGAACCCGTAATTTTCGACCCCGCCACCTATTACGGCGATCGCGAGGTAGACATCGCCATGACCGAACTATTTGGCGGTTTCCCCGCTGCCTTCTACCAGGGATACAACCAGGAATGGCCCCTCGATGACGGCTACGATCGCCGCAAAACCCTCTACAATCTCTATCACATCATCAACCACTACAACCTCTTCGGCGGCGGCTACGGCAGTCAGGCCCAAAGCATGATTCGGACGTTGTTGAGATAGGAGAAGAAGGCAAAAGGCAAAAGGGGGGAAGAAGGCAAAAGGGGGGAAGAAGGCAAAAGGCAAAAGGCAAAAGGCAAAAGGGTGGAAGAAGGCAAAAGGGGAGAGTCCGTCTCGGGTTTGTCCTCTGTGTCCTCGGCCTACCACAAGGGTGCGCCCCTACGTGGTTCTCTCTTGCCTCTTGCCTCTTGCCTCTTGCCTCTTGCCTCTAATCCACCGTATACCCAGCCTCAGTAATCACCGACTTCACCGTCTCATCCGGCTGTGTCGTCTCAATAGAAACCAATTTTGTCTCCAAATTGGCGCGAACTTCTGCCGTCGCGTCCAACTTCTGAATCGCCTCGGTAATGGTACTGGCACAAGCCCCACAGGCCATATCGGGAATCTTCACTTCGATTGCCATGGTTCACAACCTCCAAACGTTCGTTGACAGTATTGTAGGCTTAGACCGCCGCGAGTTGACTCTGAAGCAGCCCTTTAAACAAAGCTAAACCATCCGTAGCCCCCAGTTGTGGGTCAGCGGCTCGTTCAGGGTGCGGCATCATCCCTAGCACATTTCCTGCTTCATTGCAAATCCCTGCAATATTATTTAACGAACCGTTGGGATTTCCCGCTTCGTCCACCGCTCCCGAGGGCCGACAGTAGCGAAAGAGAACCTGGCCTTGGTCTTCGAGTTGAGCGAGAGTCTCAGCATCGGCATGATAGCGGCCTTCCCCATGAGCGATGGGCAAGGTAATCTGGGTTTGGCTGCCATAGGCGTTAGTCCAGAGTCGCTCTGGATGTTCTACTCTCAGGGGGACGCGATCGCAAATAAAATGAAGATCGCGATTGCGGACTAAGGCCCCGGGGAGTAACCCAACTTCCGTGAGGATTTGGAAGCCATTGCAAATTCCCAACACCGGCTTACCGGCCTTGGCATGATCGAGAACCGATCGCATAATCGGAGAAAAGCGGGCGATCGCCCCGCAGCGGAGATAGTCCCCATAACTAAAGCCTCCGGGAACCACCACCACATCACTATCTCCTAAATCCGTGTCCTGATGCCAGACTTTGCGAGTGGGCTGTTTGAGGATATCTTGAGTGACATAGATAACATCGCGATCGCAATTGGACCCCGGAAAGACAATTACAGCAAATTTCATGCCGCCACTCCTTCCGTCAGGGCCTGAACCTCAAAGCGATAGTTCTCAATGGTGGGATTAGCCAAGAGGCGATCGCACATCTGGTCTACCTGTTGTCGAGCCTCAGCCTCCGTCTCCGCCGTCACGGTCAATTCAACATATTTACCAATGCGGACTCCGGCAACTCCTGTAAAGCCGAGTTGTTGTAATCCGGACTGCACCGCCGTTCCTGCCGGGTCTAAGACCGAAGGACGCAGGGTGACATAAATTTGGGCTTGATACGTTTGACTCACGGCAATGCTCTGATGCTTGGCACAATAGTAGTGGAAGTCCTACCTAATCTACGTTACCCCATCCCGTCCCCCAACGATCCACATCAACCCCTCTAGATCTTGTTCATGAAAACCCGTCGCACCCGTTCCCAGGAAAAAATTCTCACCCTCCTCAACGCTCAAGGGCGATCGCTCTCCGCCCAAGACATCTATATCAAGTTACGGGAGCAAAATCAGAGTATGGGCCTAGCGACAGTCTATCGTTCTCTCGACTCCCTCAAACTCGAAGGCCTCGTCCAAGTTCGTACCCTGGCCACTGGGGAATCCCTCTATAGTTCCCGCCAGCAAGACAAACATCACCTCACCTGTCTCCAGTGCGGGGCCTCAATCCCCATCGGCGAATGTCCCGTCCATGACCTGGAACATCGCCTACAAGACAAACATCAGTTCAAAATTTTCTACCATACCCTAGAGTTCTTTGGACTCTGTGAGGCTTGTATGGACAACAACAACAGCGATTCGGCCCATCCCTAGGTTTGTGATATGAGTCACCCTTCTTTGGGGAAATGACGCACAGGGGAAATGTCCTTTCCATCACCCTGACCATCACGGTAACATCACCGTGTGACGCGAATTGTGTCACGGCTGTTATCAGGGCGATCGCCGATAGTAGAAATGACCGCGTTGAACTATCGGCGAAGACCATGCCCACTCACTTTAAAATTCCTCAACATTCTGTCGATGACCTATTTGCCCAAATCTGGCAGTCTGGATATGTCAGTCTCCATGCTCGACATGTTTTGCGCAGCCTCCTTCTCGAAGAAGCCTACACCCAAGATGAGCAAGCCACCATTGACCGTCTGCTCTATGCTGTTCGACGAGGTTGGCTTAAAGTACAATCCTAAGGGGAGCGCAACTGGCAGCCCCTCCGTCAGGCTCTCGGTTCCGTCCCACTCCCGAGCCAATGGGAGACTCGACCCAAAAACAAAAAAAAAGGACGACCTCCACTGAGGCGCCCTTTTTCCCTTGGGGGTTAATGCGGAACCCGGGACTTGAACCCGGAAGTCCTAAGCGAACACTAGAACCTGAATCTAGCGCGTCTACCAATTCCGCCAGTTCCGCGTATTTGTAGGGTTGCGGTTTTCTACACCCGCGATTTACCATTATTTAAGATGTCATCGAGTTTGTCAACCCCTAGAGGCAATTTTAGTGATGTTTAGTGTACGTGCCGCCGACGATCGCGGAAAAGTTAACTTAGGCTGGCTCAACAGTCATCATAGTTTCTCCTTTGGTCACTACTACGACCGCAACCACATGGGGTTCCGCAGTCTGCGGGTGATTAACGAAGATATCATCCAACCGGGACAGGGCTTTTCCACCCATGGCCATCGAGATATGGAAATTATCACCTACGTCCTCGATGGGGCTCTAGCCCATAAAGACAGTCTCGGCAATGGTTCCACCATGCGACCGGGAGATGTCCAACGGATGTCAGCGGGAACGGGGATTCTCCACAGTGAATTTAACCCCTCCGATGAAGAACCAGTCCATCTCTTGCAAATCTGGATTCTGCCCAACCAGGAGGGCGTAGACCCCAGCTATGAACAGCGGTATATCGGCCCAGAAGAGAAACAGGGACAACTGCGTTGTATCGCCTCTGGGGATGGCAAACCGGGGTCGGTGAAGCTCTATCAAGATGCCGATATCTATGCCACAATCCTGGAACCCGGCGAGGCGGTGACCCATTCCCTGGCCAGCGATCGCGGGGCTTGGATTCAAGTGGTCCGAGGCAGTGTACAAGTTCAAGAGCATACCCTACAGGCCGGAGATGCGATCGCCCTCTGGGAAACCCCAGACCTACAACTGACGGGTCACCAGGAAACCACTGAAGTCCTACTCTTTGACCTCCCCTAATGTATCCGCCGTCCGTCAGCCCTTAAAATAGGGACTCTTGACGAGAATAAGGACATCTCAACTATGGATGCATTACCCGCAAACTTACAACACCTCAGCGACAAAGTGGCGATCGTCACCGGGGGGTCCCGAGGGATTGGCCGGGCCACCGCCTTGGCCCTAGCCAGTGAAGGGGCCAACCTGGTGGTCAACTATGCTAGTTCCAGTGCCGCCGCTGAGGAAGTGGTTACCGAGATTCAAGCCATGGGGAGTCAGGCCATCGCCGTGAAAGCCGATGTCTCCCAAGAAGAAGACGCCAATGCCCTGATTAAAGCCGCCACCGACACCTGGGGACGGGTGGATGTCTTAGTCAACAACGCCGGAATCACCCGCGACACCCTCCTCATGCGTATGAAGCCCGCCGATTGGCAAGCGGTGATTAATCTCAACCTTACCGGAGTATTTCTCTGCACCCGGGCCGTCACTAAACTGATGCTGAAACAAAAATCGGGGCGCATTATCAATATCGCCTCTGTTGCCGGACAGATGGGGAATCCGGGCCAGGCCAACTACAGTGCCGCCAAAGCTGGGGTGATTGGCTTTAGTAAAACCGTTGCCAAAGAACTGGCCAGCCGAGGCATTACCGTCAACGCCGTTGCACCGGGGTTCATCGCCACCGATATGACCGATGACCTCAAATCCGACGAGATTCTCAAGTTCATTCCCCTAGGACGCTTTGGAGAGGCTCAAGAAGTGGCCGGCTTGATTCGTTTCCTGGCCGCCGATCCGGCCGCCGCCTACATTACGGGACAAACCTTTAATGTCGATGGCGGCATGGTCATGGCTTAGAGTCCCTTAGAAATTTTCCGCCGTCTGGGCGATCGCATCAAACTGAAAGCGTCGAGGAAAGTCTGTTTCCCCGTAAAGATTAAAGGAAATCGTCGGTTCATCCCCGAACACTTCAATCTGATGAATCGCCCCGGGGCTAAAGGTGATCACCTCTCCCGCACAGACGATGCGATCGCCCACTTCCTCAATCCCGTCACCCGTCGTTCGCCGCCAAAACCGATTCCGTTCACAACCCCTCAACATCGCCACTAACCCCCAGGTGGCGTGGTTATGAATCGTGGACTTGGCCCCCGGATGCCAAGACACCAATTGCACCGTTAGCGGGTAGTTGGGTTCAGTATAGAGATTAGAGACCGAGCAACCTCGTTGCGGATCGGGAGGGACATAGGCGGTATCCAACCAGGTTGCCGTTTCCAGAAACTCGCAGACCCGAGGGGCGATCGCTTCTAAGCGTTGGCGATCGTCCTCAATCTCATGGAGAATATCATCGAGTTCCGTGAGAAAGCGATAGAGGCGATAGGGTTGAATCGGTTGCCAAGCTTGGAAGTTCAGAGACTGACAATCTCCAGTATCCGTGATAAACCAGTTCATGAGCGTTGAGAGCGCGTCTGTTTGCAGGGTCTGTTCTAACTAGATTAGGGGCGATCGCCAATTCACAATGTGTTGAATTCAACCAATCGCCCTACCCCAGCCCCATCTCCTGACACCGGTTCGGTTTCCCCCAACTGAATTAGAACTAACCGAAATTCGGGAAGTAGCATCGTTTCAGTACGGTTGTCTCCCTTTCGATTTCCAAATATAAACGCCACAATAAAAACAACAACGAAGGGGGAACAACCTTCTCCCCAAAGCAGTTAGAAAAAGCCAATTGGGAGGACATTCATTATGCAACTCTACACCCTTAATCCCTTCAACGAACTCGAACGGCTCGAACGTCAAATCAACCGTGCCTTTAACGAAATTGCCGGAGACGATAACTCCCGCAACTGGTCAATTCCCATCCAACTCGAAGAACAAGCCGAAGCGTTCATCCTACGAGCCTTACTCCCCGCCATCAATCGCGACGACCTAGACATTGAAGTCACCCGTGAAAGTGTCGCCATTGCCGGTGAGTATCACAAACCCCAACCTGGTGAGAATAACAAACGCTTCTACAGCGAGTTCCCCGTCGGCAAATTCCGCCGTACCCTCAGCCTCCCCCTCCCCGTCATGAACAGTGACGCCAAAGCCGAGTATCAAGACGGAGTTCTCACCCTCACCCTACCCAAAGCCCCAGAAGCCGTCCACCGCGTCGTCAAACTCAACGTCTTCGGCGACAGTCAACCGCAACAACTTGAACCGGAAAGCAGCCAAAGCTAAGCGAATCACCCAATAGGTTCCTCAAATTTGACATCCCAGCCCGCCCCAGGCGGGCTTTTTTTATCCCTCCTCTTCCTCTTCCTCTTCCGACCTGTCCTCTGTGACTCTGTGGTGACCCTCTCCCCCTAAATCGAAGGAGTTTTCACCTTACCAAAACGGCGATCGCGCCGTTGATAAGCTAACAACGCTTCCCGGAATGCAGGACGGTCAAACTCCGGCCAAAGGGTATCTGTCACATATAACTCCGCATAAGCAATCTGCCAGAGAAGGAAATTACTAATGCGCATCTCACCACTGGTGCGAATCAATAAATCCGGGTCACCCACCCCAGCCGTATAGAGATGTTTCTCAAACAAACTCGTATCAATCTCCTCCGGCTGCAACTCTCCCCGTTGCACCTGCTTAGCAATCTCCTGACAGGCCGCTATAATTTCCTGTCGGCCGCCATAATTCGTCGCCACCGTAAACTGAATCCCAGAATTCTGCTCCGTCTGAGACATGGCCGACTCAATTTCCCGTTGAAGTGACCCTGGGAGTGTACTGAGATCCCCCACAAAGCGAATGCGGACATTCTTTTCCATCATTTCCTTCAACTGCTGACGGAGAACCCGCTCAAACAGCATCATCAAGAAATCCACTTCCTCCAGAGGACGTCCCCAATTTTCCGTGGAAAACGCATAGGCCGTTAAGGCTTCAATCCCCCAGTCATCACAACAACGAACTAACGCCTTCAACGCATCAACCCCCCGTTGATGCCCCACTAACCGGGGCAATCCTCGACGCTGGGCCCAACGTCCATTCCCATCCATAATCGCAGCAACGTGTCTCGGCAATCGCGCCGGATCGAGGTCAGTGGGTAACGTTGCTAAGAGCGTTGGCTTCGCACTCATGTTTTTTTCCTCAATCACCACCGCACACCTAAGTTCATCAGCCATGAACCGAACGGACTTCCGGACGTTAACCCCTGCATTGTATCTGCTCGCTTACTCGTTAAAACGGTCGTTATTGTTTATCCTTGGGAGCTGAGGAGGCCAGCCGGAAAAACCGGGAAATTGCCGATCCCCCCTTATAACTCAGTTGACGGGTTAAATTGCGCCAATTGGGGGCTACCACTTCCCCGTCCCCTTTCGTCGAAAAGTAAGTCTCTAGGAGTTCTTTGAGCTTACTACTCGTCAGCGGACGATTCAGGGCCCCCCGCTCCGCCAGGGAAATGGACCCAGTTTCCTCAGAGACCACCACACAGACACAATTTTTCACCCGTTCCGTAATCCCCATGGCGGCTCGATGGCGAGTTCCCAACTGTCGAGACGCTTTACGTTCTGACAAGGGCAAGATGGCACCGGCTGAGATAATCCGTGATGCCCGAATCAAGACCGCACCATCATGGAGAAGGGTACTCGTTTGAAAAATCGTTTGTAGCAGTTCCTTGGAGACCTCGGCATTCAGTTTAACACCTGGCACTGAAAAATCTCGTTCATCAATCGGTTGCCGGGTTTCCATGACAATAATCGCCCCGGTGCGGTTTTGCGAGAGTTCCTTGACCGCATCCACCACCTCGTCCACAATACTGTCAGATTTTGGCAAACTGTCCCGGGATGACTGAAAGAGTCCCGATAAGTCCCCCCGTCCGAGTTGTTCGAGCAATTGCCGAAATTCTGATTGTAGGGTGACGGCCATGGCCACCGCCGAGATAATGGCAATCTTGTCGAGGACAAAGTGCAGCAAGGTCAGATTTAAGGCATTGCCGATCGCCGCCGCTACAATTAAAAACACTAGACCCTGTACCATCCAGAGGGTGCGCCGCTCACTCACCACCACCAAAATGGTATAGGTCAACAGAAAGACTAAGCCAACGTCAATGATGACCCAGGATTGTTGTACCAAGCGCCACAGCATCAGCTGAGTCCCACTTGAATTTGCTAACCATTGTTGCCACAGAGATTCCATTGAACTCTGGTCTATTCCTCGTACTGCTCGCTACCCAAATCCATTACTAACGTACCAGTCCTGAGTGGGCGACTCAGGACTGAAATCACACCGTCACGGCCCGTTACGAACCGTAAGATTCGCCCCTAAGACCCTTGATTGGGAACCAAGCGTTCCGGTAAGCGATCTTGACGCAGCAGATCCTCGTAGGTTTCTCGCTGTAAAATCAGATTCGCTTCTCCCTCGCAGACCAAAACCGCCGCCGGGCGAGGGAGTCGGTTATAGTTGGAAGACATACTGTAATTGTATGCCCCGGTTCCTAGGACGACGAGGGTATCCCCCGCTTCCGTGGCGGGTAGTTTCGCGTCAGCAATGACCACATCTCCCGACTCGCAATGCTTCCCAGCTACAGTAACGGTTTCCGTCGCCGGGGCGTTCATGCGATTGGCAATGACGGCCCGATACAGGGATTGATAGGTAATCGGCCGGGGATTGTCGGACATTCCACCATCCACGGTGATATACTCGCGCAATCCGGGAACGGTTTTGCGAGAGCCGATGCTGTAGGCCGTGACGCAAGCGGTGCCAATGAGCGATCGCCCCGGTTCACACAGAAGACGCGGTAAGGGTAGATTCGCCTCAGCACAGGCGCGAGTGAGGCGATCGCAGATGGTTTTCACCCAAGCTTCAATACTCGGGGGATCGTCCGCCTCGGTATAGCGAATCCCTAGGCCTCCACCCACATTTAACTCCGTCACCGGCAGATTATACCCTTGGGCCCGTTGCAGCCAAGATACCATGACATCGGGGAGATCATGATGGGGTTGCAACTCAAAAATTTGTGAGCCGATATGAGCATGGAGGCCAATACAGGTCAGACTCGGCTGCTTAGCAACGAATTGCAGCACCTCATCGAGTGAGTCTGGGTCAAAGCCAAATTTACTATCAATATGGCCCGTTTGAATATACTCATGGGTATGGCATTCAATGCCGGGGGTGAAGCGTAACATGACTCGCACCGGATTGGGGCGATCGCCCATTAACTCCACCAACAGGCGCAAATCCTGCCAGTTATCGGCCACCACCGTAATGCCCGACTCAATGGCATAGTTGAGTTCCTGGGCCGATTTATTATTGCCATGGAGATAAATGCGATCAGCAGGAACCCCCGCCTTGAGAGCCGTATAGAGTTCCCCCCCACTCACCACATCCGTCCCTAAGCCTTCACGAGCCACCAGGGCGCACACCGCCAAACAACTCCAAGCCTTGGAGGCAAACAGCACCAGACTGTCCCCCTCATAATAGCGAGCAAAGGCCTCACGATACTGACGACAGGCCATCCGTAGAGTCGTTTCATCCAGGATATAGAGAGGGGAGCCAAAGCGACGCACCAACGTCGGCACATCACAGCCGCCAATTTCTAGAGCATCATTCTTCCCGAGTCGTGTTGTCAGGGGGACTAAACTTTGATTGGGAGAGTTTGAGGCGATCGCCGTTTCCAAGAAGGTACGACCAGACAGAGGAGTTTCAAGAGAAGGAGTCGAGACCATAGACACTGAGAAAGGAGCAAATAGATATCAAGTACGGTGAGTCGGGCTAAGCCATCGGGAGACCATCGAGCCACCCCAGCCTCTCAATGGGGGCAGTGGCTCGGCCTGTCCCGTATTATTAGTGTACGATGAAGGGCTACCAATCCTAAATCCTTTATCGCATTGATGTTGTGACTTCTCTGGTGCTACAGCCCCTCACCCCCGAGCAATTAGAGTCAATTCTCCATCTCGATCAGGTCTGTTTCGGTGGACTATGGAGCCAAGACGGCTATCAGCGAGAACTCGATAGCCCGAACAGTATTTTGCTGGGAATCCAGAAACCGGAGCAGCCCGATCCCCTCTTGGCCCTAGGATGTCTTTGGGCCATCCTTGATGAAGCCCATCTCACCATCCTGGCCGTCCATCCTGACTATCGCCGTCGAGGCCTGGGGCAATTAATGCTCTGGGGGTTACTCTGGGCCGCTCGTGAGCGTCAACTGAGTCGGGCCACCCTAGAAGTCAACGCCAACAATCAAGCCGCGCGATCGCTCTATGAGCAATTTGGCTTTCGAGAAGCGGGCCGGCGACGGGGGTACTATAGCAATGGGGATGATGCGTTAATTTTGTGGTTAAGTGGGCTACAAAATAGCAATTTCTTACAAAAATTAGAGCAATGGGATCGGCATATTCAACATCGGATGGCGACCTGGGGCGGAAAAATCCTAAAACCTTGTTAAATTCCCTCAAAATCCCCCGAGAAAGCATCCCGGTGCTATAACCAGAGCAAGTTGATAGCAAGACTTGAGTCAGGTTTGCTATGCTAATTCAAACACGACAACTAGCCTCTGTAGAACGAGTCCCCCGCCTTAAACACTGTTCGGTATCGGAAGTAAGCCATGTTTGAACGATTTACAGAAAAAGCCATTAAAGTCATCATGCTCGCTCAGGAGGAAGCCCGCCGCCTGGGACATAACTTCGTGGGTACGGAGCAAATCCTCCTCGGATTAATCGGTGAGGGGACCGGCGTAGCCGCCAAAGTCCTCAAGTCGATGGGTGTGAATCTAAAAGACGCTCGCATTGAAGTTGAGAAAATTATCGGTCGTGGCTCCGGCTTCGTGGCGGTGGAGATTCCCTTCACCCCCCGAGCCAAGCGAGTCTTAGAACTCTCCCTAGAAGAAGCTCGCCAACTGGGTCACAATTATATCGGTACGGAACACTTGCTCTTGGGTCTTATCCGTGAAGGGGAAGGGGTCGCCGCCCGAGTTCTGGAAAATCTCGGGGTCGATCTCTCCAAGGTTCGCACCCAAGTGATTCGCATGTTGGGTGAAACCGCTGAAGTGGCGGCAGGGTCCAGTGGCGGACGTACCAAAACCCCCACCCTGGATGAGTTTGGCTCTAATCTCACTCAGCTGGCTGGGGAAGGAAAACTCGATCCCGTCGTGGGCCGTCAGAAAGAAATCGAGCGGGTGATTCAGATTTTGGGTCGCCGCACCAAGAACAACCCAGTGCTGATTGGGGAACCTGGAGTCGGGAAAACGGCGATCGCCGAAGGACTGGCGCAACGGATCTGCACCAACGATATCCCCGATATCCTGGAAGAAAAGCGCGTCGTCACCCTCGACATTGGTTTACTGGTGGCCGGAACCAAGTACCGGGGTGAGTTCGAGGAACGGCTCAAGAAAATCATGGACGAGATTCGCCAAGCCTCAAATGTGATTCTCGTCATTGATGAGGTTCACACTCTGATTGGGGCCGGGGCCGCCGAAGGGGCCATTGACGCCGCCAACATTCTCAAACCGGCTCTCGCGCGGGGTGAACTGCAATGTATTGGCGCCACCACCCTGGATGAGTATCGTAAGCATATTGAGCGGGATGCGGCTCTCGAACGTCGGTTCCAGCCGGTGATGGTGGGTGAACCCACGGTGGATGAAACCATCGAAATCCTCTACGGCTTGCGGGAACGCTATGAACAGCACCACAAGCTGAAAATTGACGATCTGGCCCTGGAAGCCGCCGCCAAACTCTCCGATCGCTATATCAGCGATCGCTATCTCCCGGACAAAGCCATCGACCTCATCGATGAAGCAGGCTCTCGGGTGCGCTTATTAGAGTCTCAACTTCCCCCCGCCGCCAAAGAACTGGACAAGGAATTGCGCCAGGTTCTCAAAGACAAAGACGATGCGGTGCGTTCTCAGGACTTCGACAAAGCCGGTGGCCTGCGCGATCGCGAAATGGAAATCAAAGCCGAAATTAAGGCGATCGCCCAAAGCCGTAAAAACGAGAACACCAACAACAGCGAGGATTCTCCCACCGTCGGCGAAGAGGACATCGCCCATATCGTCGCCAGTTGGACCGGCGTTCCCGTCAACAAACTCACCGAGTCCGAGTCCGAGAAGCTGCTGCACATGGAAGGAACCCTGCACCAGCGTCTGATTGGTCAAGACGAAGCCGTCCGCGCCGTCTCCCGCGCCATTCGTCGCGCTCGGGTGGGCCTGAAAAACCCCAACCGTCCCATTGCCAGTTTCATCTTCTCGGGACCGACTGGGGTTGGGAAAACGGAGTTAACCAAAGCCTTGGCCTCCTACTTCTTCGGCTCGGAAGAAGCCATGATTCGGCTGGATATGTCCGAATATATGGAACGTCACACCGTCTCTAAACTCATTGGCTCCCCTCCCGGCTATGTGGGCTATAACGAAGGTGGACAACTGACGGAAGCCGTGCGCCGTCGTCCCTACACGGTGATTCTCTTCGATGAGATTGAGAAGGCTCACCCCGATGTCTTCAATATGCTCCTGCAAATCCTCGAAGATGGTCGCCTCACCGACGCCAAAGGCCGCACCGTGGACTTCAAGAACACCTTGATTATCCTCACCTCCAACATCGGTTCCAAAGTCATTGAGAAAGGCGGCGGCAGTCTCGGCTTCGAGTTCGACGACGACAAAACCGAAGCGCAATACAACCGTATCCGCAACCTCGTCAACGAAGAACTCAAACAATACTTCCGTCCCGAGTTCCTCAACCGTCTCGACGAAATCATCGTCTTCCGTCAACTCACCAAAGAGGAAGTCAAGGAAATTGGCGATATCCTCCTCAAAGAAGTCTTTGCCCGTCTCCTGGAACAAGGCATTGACCTCAAGGTGACCGAGAAGTTCAAAGATCGTCTCGTGGAAGAAGGCTACAACCCCAGCTACGGAGCGCGTCCCTTACGTCGGGCCATCATGCGCCTCCTCGAAGACAGTCTGGCCGAGGAAATCCTCTCCGGACGGATTCAGGACGGCGACGGTGCCTTAGTGGATGTGGATGATGAGGGTAAAGTGGTCATCAAAAGCCAAGAACCCCAAGAACCCCAAGAAGACCTCTTAGTCTCCGCTGACTAAAGCGTCTCCCGTACCACACTTCCGATACTTTGTCAACCCCCGGTTCACTGGACTGGGGGGTTTTTTGCAGGGTTTTATTACTATATGACATAATAAATTTAAATGGGACAACCTAGGTTATACTGGAATAACGACCATAGAGGTGGGTTATTAGAAGGCAAAAGGGGGGAATCGCTCTCGGGCTTGTCCTCCGTGTCCTCCGTGACTCCGTGGTTCTCTCTTGCCTCTTGCCTCTTGCCTCTTGCCTCTTGCCTATTCCCTCTAAAACCATGACATCCACTCCATCCACGAACCCAACCGATCGCCTCCAAGCCGTTGACCCAGGCAGCGTCAGAATGCAGTTAGAGGCCGGAGAAATCCGGCTCATTGACGTGCGGGAACCCTCAGAACACGCCGGAGAAAACATTGCCGGTTCCCAACTGATACCCCTCTCTAACTTTAATCCTGAGGATATCCCGAGCGATCGCCCCTTTGTCCTCCATTGCCAAACGGGGACCCGTTCGGCCCAAGCCGCCCAAAAACTCTTCGCAGCGGGAGTTGAGCGCGTCAGCCACCTCGATGGCGGACTAAATGCCTGGAAACAAGCCGGTTATCCCACCGTGGTCAACAAAAATGCCCCCATTAGCATCATGCGCCAGGTGCAAATTGTGGCCGGCTCCTTAGTCCTCATCGGCACCCTCCTAGGAGCTTTTGTCGCCCCCGGATTTCTATTTCTCAGTGGCTTTGTCGGTGCGGGCTTGCTCTTTGCTGGAATTTCTAACACCTGCATGATGGCCCGCTTACTGGCCAAACTTCCCTACAATCAGCGGTTCTGAGGCTCCCACTGAGATAGCCAGCCGAAGACCCCTCTTGCGAGGCGATCGCTAAACCCCACGACAAATGACAGGAGCAAAATTGCTTCATCGGTCATTTGCAGTGGGGTCTCTGGTTGTAAGGGGATGAGTAACGACAACAGGGTCTGGAGGATAAAATAACAGGCTCCCCCCAAGACCACCCCTTGAATCGGGCGTAGGAGCATCCATTGGCTCATCTCCCCTAAGCGGCGGAAGGGAGCATAGAGACAGCGAGCGACAATGGCACTCAGGCTCCCGAATAAACTCCAGACCAATACAGGCCAGGGTAGGCCAATTAGGGGGAGTGTCTGCTGACTCACCCCTTGCACCACAACGCCGTGACTCCAAAAGATGACAAATAACACCACTAAGGCCATGACGC
The DNA here is from genome assembly GCF_023983615.1 of Phormidium yuhuli AB48. Taxonomy (GTDB): domain Bacteria; phylum Cyanobacteriota; class Cyanobacteriia; order Cyanobacteriales; family Geitlerinemataceae; genus Sodalinema; species Sodalinema yuhuli. The sequence continues at coordinate 4,156,797 of NZ_CP098611.1, forward strand.
TCACACCATAGAGCATCGAGAACGTCAGAACAGCGGCGGGGACGGTGCGATCGCGCCGTACCAAGCCCTCAATCAGCCGCTGACGCCGTTCAATATCCAGGAGGGTCCCCAGCAGTGCCTGGGCCTCAGAACTCAACACATCGACCTCACTGCGATGGAGATTAGAAGGGAGTTGTTCCATAAGGCTGGCCATGGCCCCGCGTTGCATTTGCGCCTCCTGACGTAACTGGCGATCGCCCATCTCCTCAATCACCGAAGACCAGTCCCGGCGATCGGCCAACGCCGGCGGCACCCAATGCCAAAATAGATTGTCCAACTGCTCCTGTTTCTGAGCGATCGCCCTGTCGACGTCCTCCATGTTTAAGGCATCTGAATAGCTTGGCCCATCCCCTGACTCCACCGCTTCAGGGGCCGTTAAGCCTTCAACCGGGGACTCTGGCTTGAGCATCTGAGGGGTTTTTCGAAGCCTCTTCAGGGTTCCCTCCAACAGCCTCGGCTGCCGTAACGCCGCCAGCTCCACTAAGGCCACTTCCAAGGGACGGTATCGCATCTCCCAGTCTTGTAGCCGCTGCTGTAAGGGGTTCCGGCCCGACGACTCCTGGGATACAGACTCCGGGGAGGGTGACGCCGCAGCCGGGAAGCTCTCAAACTCAGAAATTTCAGTGGCTTGAGCTGGCAAGAGCCGAGATTTGGAGGAATCAGACATAATTAGGAATCCAGTTGAACTGACTTGGCGATCGCCACGAGGGGAAACCCGTTAGGATAGCGAGCCTCCCGTTTAATCCATTCCATCTCTGACGCAGGAATCGTAATTCCCGTTTTGGCCGCGATACTCTGAACAATCCCCACTCGGTCGAGCACCCCCGCCACGGCACTAGCCGGGGTGAGAATCGTTAACTCCCGTAACTGCGATCGCTCCAACAGCAAAATCGCCTCAACTAGCGTCGCCGACTCAGGAAGGGTCACCAGTTCAGCAATGGGATGAGCAATGGTTTCCAACGCTTGATGGTCCCACTGCGATCGCTCAATACTGCGGATATCTTCAGGACGAATCGCCCCCCGATAACGGCCGTGGGAGGCAGCAAAGTAGGGATGAGTCTGGGAATGGCCCTCATAAATCTCAGAGAGGAGATAGCGATCGGCAAAGTCGCGAATTGTCATGGTTCCATCCACCACCCGAAACTCTCGCGTCATCGCCTCCGTGACGGGAGTGGTGACGAGGAGTTCTTGCAACGTCGTCACCCGACCGTAGTTGCTGGCATTTTGCAGAATAAACCAGCCAATTAAAGCGATCCATAAACCTCCCGAAAACCCAGGAAGCAACAGAAACCCAAACAAACCTAAGGCCATGGCCCCAGTTCCCAAAGCAACCCCAGATTTTGCCGCCCAACGAACGGCTTTGAAGCGATCGCCCGTCACCTGCCAAATCGCCGCTTTAAGGACTTGGCCCCCATCGAGAGGTAACCCAGGAATCAGATTAAACAGACATAAGACCAAGTTAATCCGGGCTAACTCCTCTAGTAACACCTGAGCTGGGGTGGGAAACTGTGATAAGAGGGAAACCAAGAGGGACAACAACACAAATAGGGCAAAACTGACCGCCGGCCCGGCGATCGCCACCTGAAACGCCTGTCCTGGGGTTTTCGATTCACGGTCAATCGCTGCCACTCCGCCAAAGAGAAATAGGGTAATGGAGTTGACCTTAATTCCCTGAGTTTGGGCCGTCAGACTATGGCCGAGTTCATGGAGAAGCACCGAAGCAAACAGCAGGACTGAACTGACAAACCCCGCCACGAAGGGAATCGCCCCGCCCCAATTGTAGGTCTCCTGCCACGCCACCCCTTTCGCAAAGGTAAACAGGGCTAAAATGACAAACCACGATGAATGGATATACAGGGGAATCCCAAATAACGATCCGATTCGCGCACCTGATTGCATGGCACTATCCTTTTAACCTGTTAGAGACGGCGTGGGGGGGATGAGGGCGTTGCTGGGCCATCTTTGCCGGCCATGCCCCCGATGTTTCCATTGTAGCGGTTGCCCCTAATCCCGTTCAGGGGATTTCCCCCTCAACAGGTCTTAAAACAACCCTCGGTAGCGGATAAACAGTAAAATGGCGGCCCAGGACCCTAACGCCACCTTAAACGCCACGAGGATATTCATTATAGGAATCATCCCACCACTTAAAAGGCTGCCAAATTCGCCGTCCGGTAAGGAAAATCCCAGTAAGGTTAACGCCGCTAGGATAATAAACAGCAACACCGACAGTTTTTCGGCTAAGGCCGCTCGCCAGCGTTTATAAATTCCTTCCATCCATTCAGCGTTAGAGGTAATCGCCACCAGGCCAATGGCTGTTCCCCCCGCCACCCCCGCCGCAAAGCCGCCACCGGGACTGAGATGGCCGCGAATGGCCAATTCAATGCTGACGAGGGCCGAGATGAGGGCCCCGAGGCGAGCTAGGACAATTGAGGGGCGATCGGAGAACTGATACACCTGGCTCAGGGGTTTATCGTTGGCTAAGAGAAATTTACAGCCCATAATCGCGATGGTAAATACCACCACCTCAAAGATGGTGTCATAGATGCGATTCCTGAAAATAATCCCGGTGATAGTGTTGGGAATTCCACTGTCATTGACAATTAAATCAATAATGGAGGGTTCGGGCCAATCCGGGGCTGGGTTGGGGAACAGGAGAAATTGCAGAAAAATGGCCCCCACGGCCGCTAAGTAAAACCATTTCATCGCGAGTGACCTCCATAGGGGACGGGTTCTGGGGGGGTCAGGGTTGGGTCAGGGATGGTGACGAGGTGATTGTCTGTTAGGGTCAAATCCCCTTGCATCAGTTCGTAGATGCGTTGGATGCGGGTGGTCATGCGAAAGGGTTTTTCGGGGTTATGGTCTTTATCGACCGTTTCGGCGATCGCATGAACCTCCTCCGTTACTAGGGCCTGATGCAGGGTCTCGGCGTTGGGATAGGTGACTAACTCTAAGCGTAGATGATACCGCTCCAGCATCGGGCGTAACTCTTGCCAGAGTTGTCCCCACTGGCGATTGCAACTTAATCCTTGTAACTCCGATCCCCGTATCCCCAAACGCAACACGAGAGAGGAACGCACGGCCACCGCATAGAGGGTAATGGCTAACATTGTCCCCACTAAGGCTTCTGTTAACGCCACATCCGCCGCCCCCAAGACTGCATAGACAAGAGCGGCGATCGCCCCCATAATGCCCCGAATGACTAAGGCTTGATAGGGATTGCGCGATCGCACCAACATTAAGGCGGTTAAGGGCAATAACAGCACAATCCAGTCAATGTAGATATCACTCATGATCCAAGCGGTTTTGAGAACAATAGGCTAGGACATAGCCTAAAATTGTATTCCAAATAGCTAATGATAACAGGGCTAATAACAGCAAGGGCCATTCATTGGGAATCTTCAATAATAATCCCAACAAAATACTCATTGAGCCGAGAGTATCCGATACAGAAAGACTGTGTAGTTTAAACAACACAGAGCGATGTCCCAACAAGGGAAAGGTTCCCCAAAACCAAAGCACCAGACCAAATCCCATACAAAATAGACTCAGATTTTCAACCATAAAACCCCCGATTTGACACGTCATTCAGTCGTTTGATGACATTAGCTAACAGCATTAGGGCGGCATTGCCAACACTGAGGATAATCACACCCACTAAACCAATCATCCAATCATCCCGTAGAACAGCAACGACAAGAATAATCATAGAAGTTTTGGTTTCAATACTGGCAAAGGCTAAAATTTTTTGCCAGATATCATCATCTTGCCAAGCTTCATAGACCGGCAGGAGTAAACAGACCAGCATTCCAATCAAGATTCCTAACATGAGGCTCAACTCCGGTTAATTTTATGAACTTCATACCAGCCTTCTTCATGGTATTTTACCACGACGGTTTTAGGGGTAAATGTAATTAAGAAGATGTCCAAAAAAATCAAACCAGGGGTTCGTTGAGGTTTGACCCGTTCTAGGGTAATTTCCTCTTGGTTATGGGGAGATACCATAATTTCAATGGCTTCCCAATAGGCTTGAGGAACGGCCACAACAATCTCCCAGAACACTCGCAACCAATCCTGAAGACGACTTGGGGTTTTGTTCAGTCCCGGTAGCAGAAAGGCGATGGCAATACCGAGACTAATATTCAAGATACTGAAATCAGCCGTCAGCAAAAACCAGATACTCAGTCGTAAAAACAGATTTAGGTAGCCAATCATAGTACCACTCCCCAAAATAGGATGATTAATACGAGAGTCATCACTCCCAACAGATGTTCTAGGGCCTCACCAATGCGAGGAATTTGCCAATGTACCTTCCTCAAAACGACCCAGTAGAGGCCCCACCCCACGAGAACAATGGCTATAGATTTGAAGAGATTAAAGACCGTGTAGGCGGGCAAATAAACACTGTTTGCTACCACAAGTCCTAAAATTAATACCCCCACCAAAATTAGAAAATTTGGAGATACTGGTCGTGAGGATGAGCGATGGGGTAAAAACACAAATTTTGCGTAAAGAACTGCCGTACCAATGGCGGCAATTGTCATGAGAATGTTGGGGATGAGGGGTAACTGAGCTAGGGTTAACTTCTTAGCTCCGAATCCGACCCATAAGGGCGCGCCAGAAATAGATAAACAACCGATGAAGAGGGGAACCCAGAGAACGCTAGCCATGGGTTTTTGCTGAAGTTGCTCTAAATCACGACTGGGTAAGGCTCCCACGACGAAAAAGAGTAAGGCTTTCACCAGTCCATGGGCTAAGGCATAAATTCCCCCCACTGCCGGGGCAACCATAATCCAGCCCAATTGAGAAATGGTTGAGGAGGCTAACACCCGTTTGGTGTCTCGCTCAAAGAGTCCATACGCCACTCCAAAAAAGGCAGTCGCAATCCCCAAAACTTGGACAATGGGTTGAATGTCTTCCAGGAGTAAGGCGCAGCGAATGAGGGGAAAGACACCGGCTTTTTCCACGATTCCAGATAGGAGAACCGAGACGGAGGTATCGGATTCAGCATTGGTGAGAGGAGACCATAAGCCGGATATAAAGATACCTCCTTTGCTTAAGAGTCCCAACAGAATCAGGGCGATCGCCTCTGGGGGAGCGTTCATTAAGCCGTCAAAATGAAAGGAGTGATTGGCTTGATACACTAAAATCGCTCCCACTAGGTAGAAGAGCATCGCCGTATTGCTAATGAAGAGATAGCGTAAGCCAATCCAAATGAGACGGTCGGTTAGGGGATAGGCAATCAGCAAAAAAACGGTAATGCTAATTACTTCTAGGTTGACGTAAAGACTCAGGAAATCCGCCGAAATAAATACGGCATTGAGACTTCCTTGTAAAATGGTGAATTGGGTATAAAAAAAGGCAGATTTATTCTGGCTCCAACAGTAAATCAGAACCGATAACATCACTAAAGCATTTGTTAAAATAAAATAACCACTGAGAGAGTCGATTTGTAAGCTAATGCCAAAATTATCTAAAAGCTGAGGCTCCACAACCTCTTGATGTCCCAGGATTTGCACGCTATAGCCGAGGGAAAGAAGGGTAATTCCTAAGGCGAGATAGGGTGCTAGTGGCGGTAATAGGTAGATGGTTAAGCCAATTAGGAGGGGTAAGGTAATTCCGACAATCGTTAGAGGAGTCATGGTGTGTTGTTGCGCTCAATATTCGGGGTTTCTAAGGTCGGATTGTTATGAGCGAGTTTCATGGTCCCGACCAGCATCAGGGCCTGGATGGAAAAGCCGATTACGATGGCGGTTAGGATGACAGCTTGGGGAACTGGATCGGCATAAATCAACTCCTCCTCGGGTTTCTGGATCGGGGTGGCTAGGCCCTTGCGGGCCGCAATCAGGACGTAGTAGGAGATGACTCCGGTACTCATCACGTCCATGGAGATGATCTTCATCAACAGGTTCTGTTTGAACATCATGCCGACGAATCCCAAGAGGATGGTGGCGAGGAGGCTGGCTTCTAACACAGATGCGACAAGTCGTGACGGGTGTACAAATCAGTTCAGGTGTTATGATTAATCTAGCACGATTTTTTAGTGTTGTCACGACTTGGCACTATAACTTTTGGTTGTGCGACGGGCAAATATGACTTATAGTGCGAGACTACCTATCCCCTGTTGATGTTTATAGGACTAGGAACTCAACGATGCTAGGACCGATCCCCCCTGAGATGGCACTGAAGAGTAGCCCCACCAAGGAGTCAGTGCTGGAACTATTTGGACGCCAGGCACAATTTCAAGAGATTACTCACACCTTAGCCAATGGCAAGGATTTGTTGATTGCTGGGGTTCCTGGGAGCGGTCGCCGGACCCTGGTCCGTCGGGCCGCCTTGGAGGTGGGGGCGAAGGTGATTGAGGTCGATTGTATTCGAGCTACGGATGGACGACGGTTTGTGCAACTGCTCTGTGAAGGGATTTCTCAGGGGGTGCAAAGCCAAAGGGCGATCGCCTTTCTCCGGGATTGGGCCGGCCAGGAGGGGCAACGTTGGTTTGAGTTTAACGAAACCTCTGCACGCAAACTCTCCCTACAACGGGAGCCGGCCCTGACGGAAGACCATCTTTGGCAGGCCTATCAGCAGTTACTGCAATTCCCGCAACAGTTGGCCATCGCCGTGGAACGACAGGTGATTCTCATTTTTCTGGGCTTTCCCCACATTCGCGCCTGGGACCGTACGGGCCAATGGGAAACCTGTTTGCAAGAGGCGATCGCCCGCCATACGACGGCTAACTATGTTTTGGTGACGACTCTGGCGGAAAGCCGCAATCGTCTCGATGAACCCAGTGGCTTGATGACGGTTTGTTTGACCCCCTTAGCCGATGATGTGGTGGCGGCTTGGGCCCAGTTGGTGTTACATCAGGTGGGATTGAGTTTTGATCCGCGTTCCTCAGCGTTGGATTTGTTTCTCAATGCGGTTCAGGGTCATATCGGCGACGCCTCGATGTTAGTGCGTCGCTTACGTCAACGACGTTGGCATCAGGGTCGCTTGGATGAGGCGGCAATTCAAGAAACCCTGGAGGATCTTTTGGCGGATTTGAGTAATATTTTTGAATCTATCTTAGTGCTATTACCGGCGTCTCAGTTACAACTCCTAGAATCGTTGGCGTTAGATCCGACGGATAAACCCCAAAGTCGTGATTATATTCAAAAGCATCATCTCTCCCGAGGTGGCTCTTTACAAGGGGCGATCGCCGCCCTGCAACATAAGGGCCTAATCTATGGCCCCGACCTCGGCTATCGTCTGGCTCTTCCCTTATTTGCCCTTTGGATTCGCCAACGTTTACGATAACTCTTCAAACTGGGTCTCTGGGCCGGGGAGGGGGCGCAGCGATGTGACGCCCCCCTCCCTAGACCCACACCCGACTCCTACAAGGCGCCGGCTCCGCTGAGGCCGAGGATCATACCGGCTCCAAGAATATGGCCGAAGCTGGCGGTGGCGAGGAGTTCTGACCAGCCAAATCCTTCAAATAAGCCGGGGACGGAGATGGGCAACGCTGGACCCACCCCCCGTTTTTGGATGGCATAGCGACCAATGGCGATCGCAAAGAGATTGCAGAAGACCATGATAATGGCCACTTGAAATGACCAGGGGGAGGTGAGTCCTGAAGCCGCTAGGGTTAAGGTACTGTTCGTAAACATCATTGTTGTAAATTGAAATAAATTAAAGTTACGGATGGGGCCAGATTATAGGCACAAATCCCTGGAGATGTTCACAAATGTTGAAATATTTAACAAAATGCCGGTTCTTGACCAACCGTTTAGGGATTCTTTTTATTGACAAAACCCTAAGAATGTGGTAAAGATTCTTGGGTGGTGTGAACGACAGAGTTAGGTGATTGAGTAGGAGCTATTGAAGAACCGGGGATGATGCGAATTAAAATCTGTGGCATTACCCAAGCTTCACAGGGACGAGCCATTGTCCAAGCTGGGGCAACAGCGTTGGGCTTTATTAGTGTCAAAGCCTCGCCTCGATACATTTCCCCCAAGGAAATTGCCCGGATTAGCCAGGACTTGCCCCCCTGCGATCGCATTGGGGTGGTTGCCAATGCTTCCCGAGAGGAGATTGTCGAGTTGGCCAGACAAGCACCTCTGACTGGGATTCAACTCCACGGCAACGAATCCCCTGAATTTTGTCAAACCTTGCGTCAGCAACTCCCAGGGCTGGAGCTGATTAAAGCCTTACGCATTCGCCAAACCTCAGATTTAGAACAGAGCGATCGCTATCAGGCCGTGGTCGATAGCCTCTTGCTCGATGCTTATCATCCCCAACAACTCGGCGGCACCGGGCAAACCCTCGACTGGCAGGCCCTGCGCTCCTTTGAGCCAGCCATCCCCTGGTTCCTAGCGGGAGGACTCACCCCAGATAATATTACCCAAGCCCTGACTCAGCTCCATCCCCAGGGAATTGATCTTTCTAGCGGTGTGGAGCGATCGCCCGGTGACAAAGATTTAGACAAAGTTCACGCCTTATTCCAGCATCTGAGTCGGTTAACCTGACGCCTTGCGCCCAAAGCTAAGGTTCGTGATATAGATCACTCCTCCAATCCCTTAAATTTCGCCATTTTCAGGAGGTTCCTCATCAGAACTTTAAAAAAGTCACCTCAATCATGAAGATTAAGCAAACTTGATAGGGAACATCTACCCAGACTCCAGGAGTCTGACTATATTGGGAACATAAGGGCTGACCTGTTAACGTAACGAAGAGTGCCAACCGTGACTACGACACTGACTTCGCAATTTGCTGCCTTCAATCCGTATCAACCTGATACCGCAGCAGTATATTCCGAACCGATCCATGCCTCGGCCAGCAGCCGGGCTAAACGCTTCATTGATATCGTCGGCGCGCTCGTCGGCTTAGGTATCACTGCCATCATTGCTATTCCTGTCGCGATCGCCAGTTGTATCTCTGATCCAGGAGGCATCTTTTATAGCCAGATTCGTTGCGGTTATAAAGGCAAACCCTTCCGAATCTGGAAGTTCCGCTCCATGGTTCGCGATGCTGACCAGAAAAAACACTTGGTTCAAAATCAAGCCAGCGGCTTCATCTTTAAGAACGAAAACGATCCCCGAATCACTCGGATTGGTCGTTTCCTCCGTCGCACCAGCCTCGACGAACTACCCCAGTTCTGGAATGTCCTCAAAGGGGACATGAGCTTGGTGGGAACCCGTCCCCCAACCCCTGACGAAGTGGCTCGCTATAACCCCCACCACTGGCGTCGTCTCGATGTTAAACCCGGGCTTACAGGGGAATGGCAAGTTAACGGACGCTCAACGGTGAAAAACTTCGAAGACATCGTTGATATGGATCTCCAGTACCAGGATAAATGGTCTGTGACCTACGATTTACAACTGATTCTCAAGACGATTCTGGTTGTTGTTAAGGGCAGTGGAGCCTGTTAAGGCTAGGAAACATCTCATTACTGATTGACGGTGCATTATCTCAATAGTCTGGGGTTGACACATCTGTATCAACCCCCTCAGCGCAAATCCTGCCTCCCGGCAGGATTTTGTGGTTAGCGCCCCAGACCCCCCTCATCTGGGACTATTGGAAGAAAAAACCAGCCAGAAAGACCGGTAAGACCAACAGGGCCGCGACGATCGCAAACAAGGTCACCGGGTCCACATCAACCACCGTTACCTTTGGATCAGAGGCAGCCGAGGAGTCGCGGGGAGTGCGATCGCCATTGGGAGAAGAATTAGGCATAATCAAACCAACCTCAAGTGAGGGTCATCTCCAGCCTACCTCACCTAGGGAGGCCATGGCGAATCTCACGTCTCTCGGCTAGAGGGTCTAGAGGGAAGCTTGCTGGGCGATGGCCTGAATATCAGGAATCGTAAACAAGGCATCAAACGCCAGACCTCGCTCTTGATAGAACTGGCCTCCTCCCTGTTGCCGGTCCACCAGAGACACCACCCGGTCCACGCAGTAGCCCGCATCTCGTAAATGAGTGACCGCCTTCATGGCCGACTGTCCCGTCGTCACCACATCTTCTAAAACCACCACCTTGGCACCGGGGTCTAGGCTCGGTCCTTCGATATAGGCCCGAGTTCCATGGCCCTTAGCCTCCTTGCGGACAATCAGCCCCGGTAACGGCTGTTGCTCATAGGCGGACACAACGGTCACCGCCGACACAATGGGATCTGCCCCTAGGGTCAGGCCCGCCACCGCTGCTGTATCCTCCGGGAGGCGCGATCGCATTAAGCGACCGACACATAACGCCCCTTCCGGGTCAAGGGTGACTAACTTACCATTAATATAGTAGGAACTGCGTTGACCTGAAGACAGAACAAAGTCCCCTTCCCGGTAGGCCAAACGAGCAAGAAGGGTTAAGAGATGCTGTTGCACCGTGGCTAAGTCACAGCTTGCCAACATCGTCGTTACAGAAGAGGTCATAGTGGCGAAGTCGTCAGAAAACGGGGTAAATGGATTAGAAACGAGGAAAATTGCCAAAACTCTGGCCCGCTTGTCTCAAGGCGGCCAGTTCAATGGCCCGGGGCAGAATTTCATGTTCTTGCACCTGGATGCGTTGGTGCAAGCTCTCCGGGGTATCATCGGGCAAGACTGGAACCGCCGCCTGGATGAGAATCGGGCCGCTATCGACCTTTAAACGAACGATATGAACCGTACATCCCGTGATTTTTACCCCAGCCTCTAACGCCTGTTCAATGGCGTGTAGGCCAGGGAAACTGGGCAGGAGACTCGGGTGGATGTTGAGCATCTGATCTCCAAAATGGTCAATTAAGACCTGAGTCACCCGACGCATCCACCCCGCCATAATCACCCATTCCACCCCAGACTGGCGTAGGGTTTGGGCGATATCAAAGTCAAAGGCTTCTCGACTGTGATAGTTGCGGTGATTGAGTAAAACCGCTGGGATCCCCCACCGCTGAGCGCGAGCAGCTACCGCCGCCCCGGGATTATTGTAAATCAGGACGGGGATTTCAGCTCGTAGTTTGCCATCGGCGATCGCCTGAACTAAGGCCTCAAAGTTTGTCCCACTTCCTGAGGCCAGAACCCCTAACTTCAAAGGCTGAGACCGTCGATCTGCCTCAGCAGGACGGTCGGGAGAAACAATAAAGGGAGTGGACGGTTGCGAAGACTGTTGCACGGCTGAATCGAGCTACCCTAGAGAATAACAACGGACATTTGGCGTTGCCCCTACATCATGCTGGAATGACATGCTGGAACTACATTGTCACAGTCAGTATTCTGACGGAACCTTGACCCCAACGCAACTGATTGAGAGGGCCGTGGGGGCTGGGGTGAAAGCCCTGGCCTTGACCGACCACGATACAATGTCGGGCTGCGCCGAGGCCGCTGAGGCCGCCCGACGCTATAACCTGACCCTGGTTCCTGGGGTTGAGTTGAGTACTGTTCACCGGGGCCGTTCCCTACATATTCTTGGCTTTTATCCCGATGGCGATCGCCTCCAGGGGCCCCTGCAAGCTCGCCAGGAGGGACGCAGACGGCGAGCTGAAGCCATGATTGAGAAACTGCACCAGTTGGGCTGTCCTATTGTCCTGCCGAACTTTCCCCCAGGGGTGGCCCCAAGTCGCCCTCATTTGGCTCAGGCCCTATTGAACGGGGGCTATGTTCAGTCTTGGGAGGAAGCCTTTAATCGCTTTCTCAGAGACGGTGGCCCCGCCTATGTTAACTATTCCCAATTTAGTGCCGAGGAGGGCATCACCCTGCTACGCTCCTGTGGTGCAGTTCCCGTCTGGGCTCACCCCTACTTATTTGCAGGGGGCTCCGTGGATGACATCCTGCCGGAACTGGTAGAACTGGGGTTGATGGGGCTTGAAGTCTATCATCCCCATCATCGGCGATCGCAACAAAACCACCTCCACCAGCTAAGCCAGAGCTACCATTTAGTCGTCACCGGTGGCACTGACTATCATGGCCCCGCCCCAGGACGAACCGCCAAAGAGTTAAACAGCTTTGCTCTGCCCCTCACTCTTCTTGAGCCACTTCAACGAGCGGCGGAACAACTCCAGTCATACCAGGGGGGTTAGACCCCTCGCTGAAGCTAGAAGTCCGGGGCCCCAGGGGGCAAACCTATTCATCGTTGACGGGTGCGGTAGGACTCGAACCTACGACTCGCTGCTTAGAAGGCAGCTACTCTATCCACCTGAGTTACGCACCCAGCTTTAAGGACTTGAAACCTTGGCCAATCTATCCTCCCAGCCTATCACACCCAACTAAAAATCGAAACGTGTGACCGTGAAAAAACTGTTAACCCGGGTATTAGCTTCGGTTGAAGGCGGATTACAGGGTACACTAAAATTTAAACCATCCGACAGTAGTTGAGATAGAGTTGACGTCAAACGGCAGCTTTGATGTCCCGGCGATCTGCGTTGGGACACAAACCTACCCCCTAAGACCATCATGGATATGATGGTTTCCCCTGTCGCGACTCTGACGACACCCCACCTGTCGTGTCCCACACCATCCATCGACCCCGATCGGAGTCAATTGGCAGTGTCATGTTTATTTTAAAAAGGCAGGATGTTGAAATTACCAGTATCCAGCACCCTAAATCCGGTCAACCGGTTCCGGTTCTTAACTATCAAGGGCAAACCTTTCGCCTGATTAGTGTCTTCAACGCTAACCAAGCCGAAGAGGCTCGCTCGTTTTGGCGGGATTTAACCGACAATCGCGGCAAGGCCTGTGTTCTCCTCGAAGAACCCGACCGCTATAGTGTTTGGGGAAAAGTTCGTTTGGAACAAATGAGTGGGGATTCAGGGGGGGACGATGTTTCCGTTGCAGCCTCAACGGCCTTCACCCAAGCCTCGTTGCTGCTCTTACAAGCCGTCTACTTTGATGTCGAAGATCTCCTAGGGACTCGGCAGGCCGGTGCCTTTGAGAAAGAAATCACCAAAGTTTTCCAACAGTGGAATTTTCCCCAGGCGATCGCCCCTAATGAGGTCGAAGACCTATTGCAGCAAGACCCCTTGGATGGCAGCAAGGTTCCCCCTTGGCAGGAACATCACCTGAATACTCTACTTCAAGAACTGTATCGCATCGGGAAAGACTATTTTGGCAATCCGAATTTTGCTGGACGCGCCATTGATGCCTTAGAAGATTTGCCCGATGGCGATCGCGCCCAGTTTATTAGTTGGATGAACCAGTCTCCCCTAGGAAAACTCTGGGCCACAGCCTGACGCCCTACTGATCGGCCTTAGGGATACTGTGGTCAGGTGTCCTGAGTGGTTTCTCCCGCCATCACTGCCAGCACGCTATTAGTCTCTAAAATGTTTTATGAGTAGCACCCCTGACAAACCCAACAAGGACGGGTTGACCGCTTGGTTATCAACCCCCAACTTAGTTTTACTTTCCGTAATGTGGGGTGTCGTCGCCCTGCTATTTTTCTTGCTGTTTAGTGTCACGATTCCTGGAGAAGGTCGCCCCTTTTGGTATGGAATCGGCACGTTATTATCAGAGCAGATCGCCTTTACCTTTGCCGCCGCCCTCTGTTTACGCAATGGCTTCAGTAGCAAGATTGCCAGTGGCCGTAATGTTTGGCTGTTCCTAGGCTTTGGGATGGTGTCGTTCTTTATCGGCAATCTCTTTTTTAGCTGGTGGGAACTCTATTGGGAACTAGACCCGGCCGTCTCCCCAGGGGATTTATTCTACGTGGGCAGCTATTTTTGTATGACCATTGGCATGATTTTGGCGGTGCGATCGCGTCGGCTCAATCTAGAGCTATGGCAATGGGGGGTAATTCTGGCCATTGCTACAGTGGGGGTGGCCTTTGCTGCTTGGGTCTCTCATCCCTTCGAGTTTGGTCTCGATGCCAGTAATGCTATCGCCGATGGCGCAGTGACCATTGAAACGGCTCGCCCGGCCCCAGATTGGGTCATTACTCTGGAAAAACAACTCGATCCCTTCGGACCACCGCTGAACCTTCTCTATGTGGTTTTGGATGTGTTGCTATTGATTATTGCCGCCATCTTGTTACTGGCGTTTTGGGGCGGACGCTTTTCTCAGTCGTGGCGCATGATTGCAGCAGCCGCCTTCTCTCAATATGTAGCCGATATGTGGTTTAAGTACGCGGACAAGAACATCCCCAATTATGAAAGCGGGGATTTACTCGAAGTGTTTTTTACCTTCACTGGGGTCTTTTTTGCCATTGGCGCTCTGCTTGAATATGATGTGTCAACCCGAGCGGTATCTCGCAGTCGCCGCCGTCGAGGGCCTTCATCCTAATTAACTCCCCCTTCAACCTGTTTTTCAAATTCTGCAAGATCATAACCGCCGCATGAGTGCTAAAAAACTGTCCGATGCCGACAAACAGGAGATCATAGAGCAATACCGGCAACCCGGTGAGACCACCTCAACCCTGGCTCAACGCTATGGGGTGAGCAACTCTACCATTAGCCGCTTGCTCAAAAGCAGCTTTTCGGCCCAAGAGTATGATCAACTCGTTCAGCAAAAACGCTCTCATCGGTCCGCAGGGGGCGATCGCCGGTCTCAACGACGTAAACCGATTTTGCGGGACTCCTCCTCTGAGGCCGATACCTCCAATGGAGATTCTGGGGAACAGTTACAACTTGAGTTGCCTAACGATCACTCCAGCCGCCGTCAGCCTAGAACCGCCAGCAGCAGTCCTGAGGAGACTCTCTCCCCTGGAGTACAGATGCTGGCTGAGCCGGAGATGGAGGACACGCAGAAGAAACCCTCCCCCTCCAAGTCCTCAAAGACGGATGATCGCTCCCTGATTCCATTGACCATTGAACCCCTGGCTAAGGCCTCAATCCCCAAAACCTGCTATTTGGTGGTGGATCGCTCCTCGGAACTCATCTCGCGACCCCTGCGAGAGTTTAATGATCTCGGCGAAATCCCAGCGGCTGAGATTGCCTCGAAAACCCTACCGGTGTTTGATAATCACCGCGTGGCTCGACGCTTTGCTAACCGCAATCAGCGGGTTATGAAGGTTCCCGACAGTCAGATGCTACAGAAAACTGGGCCTCATTTACAGGCAAAGGGCATCACCCGTATCTTCTTCGATGGTCAGGTTTACTCCCTGTGACCTAACTCCAGCTCGTCAGTAGCAACCTGCGAATCCTAGTCTTCCCTAGCATCAGCTAGGGATTTTTTTTGGCCGAGGACTGTCCCAACCTTGGAAGAGGCTAGGCTGAGCAACAGACTACAACTTTTGTCAGCGATCTCCGTCACTCAAAACCATATACATTATCACCGGGGTATGTGTCAACAATCACGCGCCATCTTTACACAATCTTTATATAAAAAAGTTACAATTGCCCCGTAGGGTTTACACCATCTTCCAGAGCCATGTCCTCGATCTCTCCCAGCGCGACGTATTCCTTAGAACATGTGGTTGAACGAATCTGTGCCTTGCGTCAAATTACCCCCGTGGATCGGCATCTGCTGACCCATGTGCTCACCAATCGTTCTTACTTCGGTCGTCACGAACAAAATCTCGTTGATCGGGTCTACCACGGTATCCATGATGGCAATATCTGGATTGTGGATAATTAAGACCTGAGCCGTTGCCATCAAGGGGGTTCTCGTGACCGGTTATGCCGGCTGCAACAACCAGAGTCCCGTATACGTATGTCCCGAGTCGTCGGGTTGGATCACCAAAAAATGGAGTCCTTTGGCCTCGTTTTGGCGTTGATGGTAGAGTCGTGCCGCCGCCTGAACCTCTGGATCATCAAAGGTTGCGAGAACCCAGCGATCCGCCAGTCCGGCCTCTAAAATTAAACCGTCGGGGGCCCCAGGAACATAATTGACCGCCACAGGGTTGATACTCTCTAACCATTGAGCCAACTGTAACGATTTGCGTCCCCCATCAATCACCAGTCCTGGGAGTGGCTGCGTGGAGGCTAGGCCAAGACGAAGGGGATGGAGATCCGGGGGGAGCGATCGCACCCGCATCGGATGGGCCGCAAAACTATCTAACTCCGCCACGGGGAGGGAGGCAAAGCGCCAGCGATCGCCCCATAAGCTATCCGCCACTGGGACTGGGGCCGGACGAGGAACCGCCAACGGCTGATAGGCATCGGACGTATATCCGGGTAACTCCTGATAGACACTCACCCGATCCAATAACCAGCGTTTCAGGGTATCCGTTCGTCGTGTTGCCAGGGCCGTAATCCCCAATTTGCGGGCCACCTCCTGGATTAAACTCAGGGATTCGGGCCGGAACGTAGCCAGAACTTGGGGCAGGGGGCGATCGAGACTCTGCAACTGTTGCACAATCCAATCGGAACTCGCTTGAGATTGAGGACACCAGCGTTGAAAGCGGAATTCAAAGGTGCGATCGCACCCCAATAACTCCCATAACACCTCTCCCTCCTCATTGCGCAGCGGACGACGAAAAAAATCCAGTTGCCAAACAGACATAAACCCTTAACCTTAAACAATAGACCAAGCGGCAACGAGGTTAAAGGGTAATCGGCGATTCCACATACACCGTCGGTTCCTGAGACGAGAACGTGATCCCAAACTGACTGAGTTTCCCTGAAATCGTCTCATTCGCCAACTCTAACAACCGTTTCCGCAATTCAATCGAGTTCTCATTGGAACCCAGAATAAAGAACGTCACCCGGGCCTGAGTTCCCCGGCCCTCATCATCCTGACTAAAGCTGAGACTGGTACTCCCAGGATCAATTCCAAACACCGAATTGGTGCTTTCCGTGACGACCTCTCGCACTAAGGCCATATCCTGATCATCGAGGGCCTTGGCGAAATCCAGGTAAATCATCGACATCACCTTTTTGGCCCGAGTCAGGTTTTCTACTTCGATATTAACCAAAATTGAGTTGGGGACAATAAAGAGGGTACTTTTGGCCGAGGTCCGAATTTTCGTGGAACGCAAGCCAATGGACTCCACCCGTCCGAGTTCTCCGTCTTTGAGGCGAATATAGTCCCCAGAGGTGAAGGGGCGATCGAGATATAACACCACTGTACTGAGGAATTGCTCCAAAATTCGCTGAGATGCCGCCGCCACCGCTAAACCACCAATCCCTAACCCAGCAAACAGAGCAAATAAATCGAAATCTCGGCTTTGGGCAAAGGCAAATACTGCCAATAAGCCAATCAAGAGGTTGGCGATGGTCTCAAAGACCAGTAATAATTCATCAACTTCTAAGCCGAGTTTCTTTAACACTTCAATCCCATACACACGCACAATTTGCCGAAACAGCTTAGAGGCCAACCAAGCCATACTAACAATCAGCAAAAAATCCAAAATTGGAATTAAAAAGGCATACAAGACCTCATAGGGTTGCAGCCATACCGAAGACCAGTAAATTAATAGTAAACTCCCAGCCACCTGGAGGGGTTGTTTTACCGGTTCCACAAGATTTTCATAGGTGCTCACCGCTGAATCACTAAAAAAACGGTAAATTAGTGAGCGAACCAGTCGCGGTGTAAATTGTCCTAGGAGGAGAGAAAGGAGGAGAAAACCGAGAAAAATGATTAACCGTAGAACATTGGCATCAACCAACCAAGAGATGACAACTTCAATTGGCTCTAAACTATCACTGAGATTCATTATAGCTAGGAAATGTAGAAAACACAAAACACAGAATCAGGTCAAACTTTCCCTAGAAGAGTCACCTAAATAGTGATGGGAGAGTCCACATAAATTGTTGGTTCTTCAATATCAAACAGGACGCCATATTCCTTAAGTTGCTGGGCAATTTTTTGGTTGGCAACATCTAACACTTGACGGCGAATTTCCATGGAAACACTTCCTGATCCTAAAATAAAGAAAGTTGTTTGGGCCTGAGTTTTTACCTGATTGCCTTTCTCGCGAACCGATTTAAAGGTGACGTCGGTATTCCGAGAATCAATGCCAAAAATATCAGACGTACCGCGAATAATAACCTGACGAATCAGGGCCCGCTCATCTTCGGGGATATCCTGTTGAAAGTTAAGGTATAAAATCGCCATTACTTTCTTACCCCCGGTGAAGTTTTCCACCGTCATTTGTGTTAAGTTGCCATTGGGAATAATCATTAACGTCCCCTTCCCAGAACAGCGGATTTTAGTCGAGCGTAAGCCGATGGATTCTACGCGACCAAAGGTTCCATCAGGAAGTCCTACATAGTCATCAATTGTAAAGGGTTTATCCAGATATAAAACAATTCCCCCCAACACTTGTTCAAGGGTTTTTTGTGCCGCAAAAGCAACCGCCAACCCCCCAATTCCTAAACTGGCGAGTAATCCGAGTAAGTTGACTTGGTGAGTTTGAGCAAAAATAAAGATTGCCGCAATAATGATGACAAGATTGGAAACCAATTTGCCCAGGTTTAGCAATTCATTGATTTTGCTTCCTTTGCGAAGAATTATATCTAACAAATAAACATCAAACAGTTGAGCGACTACCCGAGACAGAAACCAGGCGATCGCCACCGTCAACCCTAAACTCAAGGGAGTTTCCAGCCAAGCCCCCGCCTCAAGTCGAAGGACTGCCACGTCCAGTGTTGTTAAACTCAAGACGATACCCAGAAGCTGTAAATTAGGCTGCAATAACACTCGATAAAGAATACCCAATTGTGAACTCTTGTCTTGGGGGCGGTTAACAAAAACAAGAATAGGACGTAAAATAAAGAGAATCCCGAGGGTTAACCCTGCCCCAACTGCCATCGAACTCCATTGGAACAGGTCATTTAAATCTAAAGTATTCGGCAAATATTCCGGTAAATAATCTAGCATTGTCTCGACAGAGGGTAAAAAAATGGGAATCGAACAGGAACCAGAGCGGTTCAACGACAGTTCAACGAGATTAAAAACGTCAATTTAGGGTTAGCTCAAGGTCCAGAGAGGAGTACAGGAAAACATCAGCACCTCCCTTAGCTTGCATAGAGTCAACAGAGTTTGCGAGAATGGGAGGGGTAATCTGCGTCTTTAGGCGCAGCCATCCGACCTAATTTCACGACATCCTAACGAATGACCGTTCCTGAGAGTTCGCAGTCCCCTGTATCCCAGAATCCGTTTCTCAGCTTAGAGTACGAAACCGCCTTAGAATCCTTGGGAGACGACTACTACGATATTGTCGAAGCCGCGGACTTTCCCACGCATATCCTACGCTTTCGTGGCGATCGCCTACTTCCCAAGCTGGGACTTGACCCAAACCAAGTTTCTGACAACCATTTTATCGAAAGTTTCGGAAAATTTAGCAGTTCTCGCCCATTCCTCGCCTTACGTTACCACGGCTACCAATTTGGAGAATATAATCCCCGCCTCGGAGATGGACGGGGATTTCTCTACGGACAAGTGCGAGGAACTGACGGCAAACTCTATGATTTTGGCACGAAAGGGAGTGGCAGCACCCCCTACTCCCGAGGCGGAGATGGCCGCCTCACCCTCAAAGGAGGCGTGCGAGAAATCATCGCCTCAGAAACCCTGGCCCGTCTGGGAGTCAACACCTCCCGCTGTCTCAGCGTCATCGAAACCGGCGAACAACTCTGGCGAGGAGACGAACCCTCCCCCACCCGTTCCTGCGTCATGGTTCGCCTCAGTCAGTCTCACATTCGCTTTGGCACCTTTGAACGTCTCCATTACCTGCGACGGAAAGACCTCAGCAAAACCCTCCTCGATCATGTCCTGGAGGTCTATTATCCCCACATCGATCGCCAACAGCCCCAAGCCTACCTCCAGTTTTACCGAGAACTGGTCGATCGCACCGCCCAACTGGCCGCCCAATGGATGGTCGCCGGGTTCTGTCATGCGGTCCTAAACACCGACAACATGTCCATCACCGGGGAAAGCTTCGACTACGGTCCCTACGCCTTCATCCCCAGTTACGACCCAAACTTCACCGCCGCCTACTTCGACTATTACGGTCGCTACAGCTACGGAAACCAGCCCCTAGTCTGTAAACTCAACCTAGAACTCCTGCAACAACCCCTCTCAGGAGTCACCCCCGACCTAACCCCCGAGGCCATGACCGAGGCCCTACAAGAGTTCGATCGCAGCTACGAAACCGCCTATCGCCAGGGAATGCTACGACGACTGGGCCTGCCAAACCTAGGGGAAGACGACGGCCGAGAACTCGTCCAACTGACCGTAGACATCCTACGAGACAACGACATCGGCTATCACGACTTCTTCAGCCAACTGCGTCAACAATTCTCCCCCCAATGGCGAGATGACCCCGAGGCCATCTTCCCCAAAGCCGACCCCCCCCACATCCTACAACCCTGGATTGCCCTCTATCACCGCTTCCTACAAACCCACTCCCCCAGCGAACTCGAACAAATCCAGGCCCATCTCGCCGCTGTCAACCCCAACCTAATCCCCATCCGTCCCGAAATCGAAGCCATCTGGGAACCCATCACTCAAGCCGACAACTGGCAACCCCTCTACGATCTCCTCGATCGCATTTGGGACTAACACAAGCCTATTGCCTATTGCCTTCTTCCCCCTGTTCCCTGTTCCCTGTTCCCTGTTCCCTCTCCCCCCTATTGCCTATTGCCTATTGCCTTTCCCCCCCCTCCCCCCCCAATCCGCTAAACTAAAACCATTCAAACCTTTACTCATGCAACCCCCTTGCCCACAATGACCCTCAGCATATACAACACCCAAACCCGGACTAAAGAACCCTTTGAACCCACAGTCCCCGGCGAGGTCAAAATGTACTGCTGTGGCGTCACCGTCTACGACGACTGTCACCTCGGTCACGCACGGTCTTATATTGTCTGGGATACCGTGCGGCGTTACCTGCAATGGCGAGGCTATCGAGTCCGCTACTTGCAAAACTTCACCGACATTGATGACAAAATTCTCAATCGGGCCAAGGAACGAGGCGTATCCATGGCTGAGATATCCCAACAGTATATTGATGCCTATTTCCGGGATATCCGCCAACTCAACGTCGCCGATGCCGATGACTACCCTCGCGTCACCGACCATATCCCCGAAATCTGCGACCTTATCCAAACCCTCATCGATAACGGCCTCGCCTATGCCGCCGCTGGGGATGTCTACTACAGTGTCGAACGCTTCCCCAGTTACGGCAAACTCTCCGGACGCAAACCGGAAGATATGCAATCCGGGGCCAGTGGACGGGTGACCGCAGATAGCCGCAAACGTCATCCCTTTGATTTTGCCCTCTGGAAAAGCAGTCAGGAGAATGAACCCGGCTGGGACTCTCCCTGGGGGAAAGGTCGTCCCGGCTGGCATATTGAATGTTCGGCCATGATTCGCTCCCAGCTTGGAGAAACCATTGATATTCATGGCGGCGGCGGGGATTTGGTCTTCCCCCACCATGAAAATGAAATTGCCCAATCCGAGGGGGCCCATGGTCAACCCCTGGCGAAATACTGGGCCCATAACGGTATGGTTCGCGTCAATGGCGAGAAAATGTCCAAGTCCCTGGGCAATTTCACCACTATTCGCGAGTTGCTAACTCAGATTGACCCCATGGTGTTGCGGTTGTTTGTGCTTCAGGCCCAGTACCGCAAACCCTTGGACTTTACCGATGAGGCGATCGCCTCGGCTAAGAATAGCTGGACCACCCTGGAGGATGGCTTACAGTTTGGCCCGAAGTTTGGCGGACAGTTGGGATGGTCCAACAACGGCTCACATCCTGGACTGGCCGAGGTCAAAGAGTCATTTAAAGCGGCCATGGATGATGATTTCAATACCCCCGGCGGTCTGGCGGTGGTGTTTGAGTTAGCCAAAGAGTTACGCCGAGTGGGCAATATCTTGGCCCACGGCGGGGAGATATCTGAAGACCCCCAACAGCTACAGCAACAATGGACGACCTTAGTGGAGTTGGCCGGCGTTTTAGGCTTGGAATCTCACCGGGACGAGTCGGCTGAGGTCGATAGCTTGACCGATGAGGCGATTTATGAGTTTATCCGCCAGCGACAAGCGGCCCGTCAGGCGAAAAACTTTAGTGAAGCCGATCGCATTCGCGATGAGTTGAAGCGTCAAAATGTGACCCTCGTCGACCAGCCCAGTGGAACCACCTTCATTCGCAGCTAACCTCATCATAAATCGGGGACTGTCTCCGAGGGCGGTCTCCGATTTGTTACATAAGTTAATCTAATTACTAAGATTTTCAACGTTAAATTGACAAGCCTGGGGATCACTTGACAAATTGGTTAATGTAGCGTAACCAACAGTTTAACCCCATGATGGAAGCCCATTTCCCCCTCGCCCCTCGCTATCGCCTTGATGATGAACAGCCTTGGTTACGGGGCATTGACCCCAGCCGACGTTACTGGGTATGGGTCAATGGGAACCAGGACTGTTGTACAACCGTTCCGGGGCTATCGGCATCGGACTTTGGAGAATTTAAGAAGACTGTACTCGGGTTTCGGGCCTTAAAACCGGGTGAGACCTTAGAACTCGGTCGCATTGTCGACGCGCCGAGGATTCATTGCATCAGCAGCAACTGTTTTGCAATGGCCACCACCTACAACCAAGCTCCCGTCTGGCATCTCTTCGACCGGGAAACCCTGGAAAGTTTACTGATGACCGCCCATCCTGACTGGCAATGTTCCCCCAAAGATGTGGAGTTGGGGCGGGAGTGGATGGAACAGATGTTCCTCCACTCCGTGGCAGCTTAGGGATTCAGCTCAACCCCTTAAGCGAACTGTTGCAACTCTAGCAGTTGCTCCGGTGACGCCAACAGACGAATCTCAACCCGTTCAATTTGAGAGTGACTGTTTAAGTTAAACGTCCAGGTGACGGGAACCGAGAAATAGGGGGTTTTGACATGACCCCGCACTTGGACGAGTTGACAGCCATCGCCAGCGGTTTGCACGGTGGCCTGTTCGGGGAAGCAGGTTAAGCCTTGGGCCTCCGCTTCCAGATAAGCCTGGATGGCCTCAACCCCGACAATTCCCCCTTGGAAGGGTGGGTGCAGTTCACCGTAGGGCGCAAAGTGTTGAGCCGTCTGCTGACAGTCGCCGGCGTTGAGGGATTGGAAATACCCAATCACCACGGGCACATTTAGATCCGGCAGAATCGCGGTTTGACAGGTCGTGATTGTCATAATTGACCTCAATGTCTGTGAAGAGCTGTCTAAAAGGAAGGCGGAGCAAAGGGGGTGAGTTGACCTCCACTCCGCCGGTTCGCTTCAAGAGAGTTGTCTGTTCTAGGGGTTGGCGTCTCTAGCTGAGAGCATCAAAGCCCATATTCACGACAGCATTACGCAGAATCGTAATTTGCTGGCTGAAGTTGGTCTGGGTTACCAGGACGTTGAGGATTTCTTGCACGGCCCGAGAAGGCTTGTAGCTTTGGGGGACACGCACGACGGTTCCCTCATCCATCCCTTGGGCCAGACAGTACCAGAAACCCAGTTTGGTGTTGGCGTTAAACACCCCATAGGCGCGACTGAGGGGGGTGTTGCGTTGGGCGACGAGGTCCCGCATGAAGCCCATTTGCTCCTCGGGGCTGAGGGCTTTGACTTGGGTTAGGAGACCCTCCGCCAGTTGTAGGCGGGCGGCTCCGGGAGCGGCGGGGGTGATAGATTTCCCCATTTCGAGATAAATGAACCACAGGAGTGCCAACTGGTCATCTGTGGCGAGGCGTTGGATGCGAGCCGACACTTCCGGAACAAGGGAGGTGGGTTCGACGGTCGAGAGTGCGTTGGCTTGAGTCGTGGTGAATTTAGAAGAAGTGGCGTAAGCCATGGTAGTTACTCTACTTTTGTCAACCGATTACATCCATTCTGCAACCTAACTTCATAAACTGCAAATAAAATTTACAGATTGCTGGAGTCAGGAATTTGAATGGCGAGAGTGATCGAAATCACTCTCAAAACTTAACGAATCATTAAGCTACCTGTAGCCTAGTCAGCCACAAGCCCAGTCGGCCTCCGTCTGTAGAGAGAGCTTTTTAGGGGGAGTTTGTCGTATGGGAATAAAAAAAGTCTGCCTCTTGGGGGGTGAGGGGGGAGAGATTTGCCTCTTGTAGCAGGCGGCTCAGTTCCTCTGGAGGGAAGTGTTTGGAGCCAATACGGACGATGCGATCGCGCAGGGTTTTGGTGACCCCAGTGCGGGGCCGCCCAGCTTCGAGTTCCATGACCGTTCGATAGAGTTCGAGTTGGGAGTTGGGAATGGGACTTCCATCGAGATCCACTCCTCGGGCGATCGCCCCTTCAATGGCTTCGGCTCCTCGATAGGGGGTAGCGGGATTCCAATCGCGAGACATGGTGACGGTTTTTCCGTAAAGTTAAGACTGTAATGTCTCAACTCTACCTCTACCTGGGGCCAAGATAATGACGTAAAGACCTTTAGAGGGTTTGAGGGTTAGGCAGGACAAGGTAGGAATTTTGAAGGCGGTTGCAGGATATCCATGGCTAACCAATGGCAACAAAACTGGGACTTTGAGTTCACTGAAGAGGCATTAGCCGAAGAAATTGCCCAAGCTGAAGCCGAGGCCGCCTTGGCTGAAGACGGCCCCCGCGCCAAGAGCGTGCAATACAACAGAGAGCGGAACCTCGTGGAAGTTCAGCTACAAAATGGGGCAATTTTTGCCTTTCCGCCCCATTTAGTGCAAGGCCTAGACACCGCCACACCGGAACAACTCGACGATGTCTGGCTTGGCGGTAATGGTCAAAGTCTACATTGGCCGAGTCTGGATGCAGACTTCAGCCTCCCGGCTCTTGTGCAAGGTATTTTCGGCAGTCGTAACTGGATGGCCGAACTGGGCCGCAAAGGGGGTCAAAAAACCTCTACGGCCAAACACCAAGCCGCCCGTGAAAATGGCAAAAAAGGCGGCCGCCCCAAAAAAGCCAAATCCTCAAGGATGTGAGGTTCCCCCGACACCAACCTACGGTACACCGTAGGCGGAAGGAGGTGGAGGATTCACAGGCTTACTCCAGTGACTACCTGATTGTCTAGGCAAAGCTGATTGACTAACAAAACTGCTAAAACGTCCATATAGCAAAGCTTTCAGAATACGGAAGGTTTGAACTTTACAAGGTTTCCCAAATGGTAGTTTTAGGGATTGAGTTGCTGGCTTTGAGAATACGGCATGAACGTAAGATATTCATGATACCCTAAAATTCATATATACTAAAGCTTTCCGCAGCTAAGGTTCAACTTTTGTCAGTCAATCAGCCTTTACAACCTAACAAAGCATCGTAATTTGTCCAATAGTCCGGACATTTTTCTGGGCAAGCGCTGAAACCCTTGGTTTCTCGTTGGCCAGATCACTGTGGAAGATAGCTGAAACCCTCATTCTATCGTTGGCTTTCAAAAACTGTCCGGAGTGTTGTTGTCAGGACTCCTGTACAAATGCTAGAATGGGAGTCCTGATGACTATCGATCCTAATCAAACCATTGTTCCTCGTGACTCGGCTTCGGCCATGACGCGAGGGGTAATCACAAAGCGGAGTTTTCAAAACTAGATTCCGTATAACTAGAAAATATTGATATTCCGAACATAGCAATGTCAGATAGTTTATGAAACCGTGTTTCTAGCACAGTTTGTTTAGAAGAGCTTCCGTTTTTTTAAAGAAAGCGCTGTATTTTCATGAATGCATGTAAACAACTAAGTTACTCAACAAACTGCCAAAAGAGACAACTAGTGTTTTTTACGTCACTCCCACAAACGCTAGTGGTCTTTTTCGAAAAAAGAAGTTCTATAGTTTAAAATACGGATTGTTTTTTTTATGAATCAGAACCAAAATCATAAACAAAGTCCTGAATTAACAAGTGGAACAGGTTTCACCTTTGAAGATGGTGTAGTTGCGATATATTTAGCATCACTTCTTGATGAAAGTACGGCGCCAGGCTTGCCTAGTCGTATTGTTACAAAGGTTGCGACTCAACAAGCTAATTACGGTCAGCCTCTTGATGATTTAATTGTTTATGGTTGTGGGCAAGATGGGGGCAACATATGCCTTAGCTTACAAGTTAAGCGCTCATTGACTATTAGTTCAGCCAAATCAAACTCAGATTTCCGTGGAGTTGTATTGCGCTCCTACCAAACAATAAAAAAGCCTTATTTTCAGAACAATATAGACCGTGTAGGAGTGGCAACAGGAATGATTTCTGATCAAGCAAAGCGAAGACTAGAGACCATTTGTGAATGGGCAAGGGACTGCACATCAGAAGATGCCTTTTTTCAGAAACTGGCTCCTGGTTCTGTAAGTCAGCAGCATAGAGATACTGTTCAAGATTTTAGAGATATTCTTAAAGACAATTTAGAACCTGGCACGGAAAATGCTGAAGTATATCGGCTCCTCAAACATTTTGTCTTATTGCAGTTTAATCTTTTACATGAAGGCTCTATAGACGAAGCTCAGACAGTAGCGCTTCTACGGCATTGTCTCCATGAAGAAAATGCAGAACGAGCTGACGATTTATGGCGGCGCTTGCGTTTAATTGCACGCGAAGGAGCAGGAAGAAGTGCGGAGCTAAATCGACAAACACTTCTCAATCGGTTGTATGGCGCATTCCGGTTTCGAGGAGCTTTATCTCTTCAGTCAAGTCTTCTATGTCTCAAAGAAGAGGCCCGTCTAGCAATTGCTGACATCAATAACGATATAGATGGTCTTTCTATTAACCGTCAAACTGTTTTAAATGAGGTTAAAGCTAGCCTAAACAATCATCGCTTTGTTCAGATAATTGGGCTTCCGGGCACAGGAAAATCTGGAGTACTTCGAGAACTCGCTCAAGAATATTTTAATGCTGGTTCATTATTAATCCTGAAAGCCGATCGGCTTCTTTCAGGTTCTAACTGGTTAGCTTACTCACAGGCATTAGGCCTTAGTCCAGTTTCGATTGAAGTTTTATTGATGGAAATTTCAGTCACCGGTTCACCCATACTTTTTATAGATGGTCTTGATCGAATAGAATTATCTAGTCGGAAAATAATTTTGGATATTGTCAACACAATTCTTCAGGATCCGAGTTTGACAACACAATGGAGTATTGTCGCTACACTTCGTGATAGTGGAATTGAACCACTGAGAACTTGGATGCCCACTGAATTGCTTCGGGGTGAAGGCGTTGCTACAGTAGAGGTTAAACCGTTTAACGATGACGAAGCTGAAATACTTTCTAATGAAAAGCCTGAATTGCGAGATTTGTTATTTGGTGAAGAACGGCTGAGAGAAATTGCTCGACGTCCTTTCTTTGCAAATGTACTTGCCAGGAATTTTATTCAGCAAGGAGCTGTTGCAAAACCTCTTTTCCGATCAGAAATAGACCTGATTGATGCATGGTGGTCTCGGGGCGGTTTCAACATTGACTCCAATTTCTTAATTCGCTGTCAACGTACTCTTGTTCGACTAGCTCAACTTGGTGCTAATACCTTGGGACGGCGTATCAGACTACATGATGTTGATCTAGATGCCGTTGCAAGACTTAGATCTGAAGGTATTTTACGAGATGTGAGGAGCGGACATTCGATTAAATTCGCTCATGATATTTTCTTTGAGTGGGCTTTTTTTCAATTCTTAATTGATTGTGAGGAAGATTGGTTGAACGAGATTCAGGTGGTGGGTGAACCTCCTGTACTTGGTCGAACCGTTGAATTACTATCTCAAAATATATTTTGTAATGAGGATGATTGGGGTAGCCATCTTGAGCGCATTGAAACATCTTCTCTTAGACCTCAGTGGACACGAGCTTGGTTACTTGGACCCTTCAGCATTCCTGGCTTTTCAGATCGAGCAAATTTATTTACCTCAGCTGTCATTTCAAACCAATCAAAACGTTTGTCGAAGTTGGCAGTTTGGTTTCAGGCCGAAAAGACAAGAGTAAATCCCGTTGTTCTGGAACGTTCTTTCGCAAAAGCTCAACTTTCTAATCTCGAAATCATGCAGCTTGCTGATACGCTTGCATGGCCTTCAGATGTTGCAACTTGGTCTCGATGTTGTAAATGGCTTCTCGACCATATTGATGAATTTTCAATTAATACCTTGCCTGATGTGCTTTCGGTTTTTGAAGTCTGGCAAAATGCATTTGCAGATCTGAAAAATCAAACATCCTATCGAATTCTGAGAGTGGTTAGAATATGGCTTGAAGAAGTTGAAGATTGCTGTCATTCAGAATCCTTTTCCCATGATTACGGACGGTGGGACAGCCTTTGGAGAAATGGTTTAGAGGAATTTGAGAAACGGCTACGTAGCTTGTTGCTTCGCTCCGCCAGAGCTGCCACTGAAGATATCGAAGCTTACCTTACACGTGTAATTTCTATAAGAAGGTTAAGTAACAGCGTTTTTGAGCAAATCATTCAATATTCCTCTATTTTGTCAGAAGTCTGTGCAAGTAAACTAGCAGAATTGACATTGGTTGAGCTACGAGGTGCTCTTCCCCAAGAGGTTGCAAACCGACCCCGAGGTAATCGGTCAACTTCTCCAAGTTTCTCGTTCTTTCATTGGAGAGAACTAGCGATCGAACATCCTTCACAGGTATTTCATCCACCATCACCACTACGCGAACCATTCAATTCACTATTTCAGAAAGCTCCTAGTGAGGCATTATGTATAGTTCGCAACTTAACCAATCATGCCATTACAGCTTGGCGGCAGTTATTTAATTTGGATCGGGAAAATAAATTGACACCTATTTCCCTCGTTCTTGATTTTCCATGGGGACAGCAATCCTTCTGGGGAGATGCTCAGGTTTATTTATGGTTTCGAGGATATCAGGGGCCTGATGCAGTTGAAGCTGGGCTAATGGCTTTAGAAGCTTGGGCATTCTCTGAGGTTGAAAGCGGTCGAGACGTAGACGATGTAATTCGGGATGTTGTGACCGGGCATGAATCATGCTCGGTATTAGGAATTGCAACGACAATTGCTCTTAACAGCAGGAGAATATCCGCAAATACCCTGCCGTTGGTTGCCTCACAAAGATTATGGAAATGGGATATTCAACGTCGCGTTCAAGATATGAGTTCGCCTACAAACCTGATGGGATTCTCTGTCAGGAGTGAGCCAATACATCTAGAAGCAGTCCGTACAAGCAACAGTCGTGATATTAGAAAGACTGACATACGCTTCTTGGCTCAAATTTTTGTTCTTCATCCGAATGAAGAGTTGCGAGAAGCAGCTCAAAGTGCAATACAGGCTTTTCCTCATAGCCTACCTTATGAGTACGAGGAGAGCCAGCAAGACGAATCAGAAACAAGCGGTCTCCTTCTGACAGCCGAAATCTGGGCAGAACTAGGGAAGCCTAATAACTACCAATTTACTCCTCTTGAGGATGGTTCAGCAGTACAAATCGAACTCGATAATCCAAGAAACACTCAACCAGATATGGTAGAGGCAGCTCAGCAGCACGAAGAGTATAATCATAGGCTTAGAATTTTATTGTGGATTTATAACGGTTTTGAGAAGAATCTCCTAGAAGAGACATTTACTATTTCTGATGCAATAGAAATAGCCAAGCATTTAGATGAAGAAAATTTATTTATCGAGCCCTACAACACACTGGATTTTTATAACAGCTCAGCAATTTTTGCTGGTGTTGCTGCTGTAGCACTTAAATTTTCTGATGAATTACTGGAGGAAAATTTATTGTGGGCTGCGGATATCGTGTTACGTACTGCTGAAACACCAGAGTACCAGGAGGAAATGTGGTCGCCACATTCTCTTGTTATGCATCATCCATGTTTGTATGCTGCCTATGGTTTAGTATCACTCATTAAAAGAGGGCTTTCGACATTAGAAGCAAAGAGGAGATTGATAAGATTAAGTGGTCATCCTCTAGAGCAGATCTCAGTAGCTACGATAGTTTCCTCATTCGAGCTATGGTCAATTGATGCAAATTTTTCTTGGCTGATGCTTGATCTAGGAATTATGCTTTCCACTGGAATTTTGTTTTCAGAAGAAGAATCTGAGGAAGAAGAAAGCCAAAGAACTGTTATTAACCCTATCGATAAAGCCCTTGAACTTCTGGAAAAGAATGAAGAAATTGCAGTTTCGCTAACCGAAATACCAGAACCATGGTTTTTTGCTCCACCTCAACCTCAACGAGATTTACTTAATCTGGAATATAGATCTGAGGTTCCAGTTTGGAGAGAACCAGACGTAGTTCTGAGATGGGATTTTCTTGCTAAAATACTTCAAAAAGTTCCCGTTTCAGTAATAATGTCTGACCCTATTCGAAAGTCAGCTTTTCTTGAATTTAGTAGTTCTCTTATAAGATGGACTATTGAGCGACTTTCCCCCTCATGCATGGATCAAAGCCAGAAACGAGAGTTTGAAAGAAGATTAGCAAACCTTCTTGAATGGCGATCACACCTTTCTCAAGTTCTCGCAAGAGTTTTGCTTTTTACTGATATACAGGAAGCTAAAACTATCTTTCTAGATCCAGTTTTTGGGTTAGATACTGAATTAGCGGCTTCCCTGATTGCCCCTTTCCTCAGCATGTTGGCTTGTCATGTTATGGATTCCCCTGAAATTCCAAGAAATGCGTTGTCTCTCATGGAAATATGTTTGCCAAGCATCCTTCAATATCGAGATTGGGACGATGCTCGACACCGAGATGGAAAGCTTTCGGGATTCGATATACCCAACATTGTCAGTATTCTCCTCTTTATCCACGTAGAGGAACCAATAGGAGCTAGTCGTTTTGCCAATGGGAATTGGCGCGATATATCTGAAGTTATGCCGATTGTAGATCCGTTTATTCGAAGTGTAGGTGACGTTGCAAGCGTGACCTCAAGATTTCTAACATTATGTGAACGCTCAATCGAGCATTACCCAGTTGAAATCTTCGTCGAGCAAGTTACATGTATTTTGTCTAAAGATTCAGATATTCCAGCAGGATGGCGTGGTAGTACTATTCCACTTCGAATAGCTTCTTTAGTCCAGGCTTTTGCAGAACGTGAGCATCCACTTGAAAGACAATTGGCTCAGGACATGCTTTGGATACTTGATTGGTTAGTAGATATGGGAGTACGGCGGGCCGCAGAGTTACAGATTAGTGAACCATTCAAGGATGTCCGTGTTAGTTAATTTACTGGTCTTATCTTAACGACGAAATGTAAGTTCCAGCTCTTGCAATCTGAGCCCCTCCATCAAGGTCTCAAATCTGCTTGAGACAGACGCATCCGGGCCAGAGGGTTCTGGAAATGTTCCACCCGAGCGTTGATTAACCCTCGCTCCCGTAACGCCGACACCCGAGCCTCCGCCGCCTCACGATCGACATAACGACCCGCATCCATATAAGGACCCCGGCGATCGCCAAAAAAGCGTAAGGACTGGGGTCGTAGGCCCGGTAAATTATCCAGACGGGCGATCGCACTGCGAAGCCGATTCATCTCTGCCATGGGAGGGCGATTATGGCGAAAGGGAACCACCACCACATACCGATGGTTGGCAAACAAACGATTTAAGGTTCGCTCCGTCGCTATCCCAGAGGCCTCCAGACCGTTATCCCGCTGATAGGCCCGCACCGCATCTTCAGTAATCTCAGCATACAAACCCGTGAAAGGTCCCGTAAAATAGGCAGACCCCTGAGGGTTACGGGTTTCTGACAATACCCGTTGCAACTCTCGCACCTCAAAGCCAAAATCTCCAGGCCTCAGTTCAACGGGAAACTCCGCCCGGCGAATACGACCTTCCAAGACTCCCGACAGCACCAGTGCCGTGCGGCGATCGAGTTGTCCTAACACCGGAGCGTCGATTCCGTAGCGTTGTTGAAACCGCCGCACAGTGCTGGCCGTCTGATTCCCATAGACGCCATCTTCTGCAATGGGGCCCAAACCAATCTGATTCAGGGCCACCTGCAACTCGCGCACACTACCGGTCTCATCCCCCGGTTGCAGGACAGGATCGCCAAAGCCAAGCCATTGATTGGAGGAAAATAGACGACGAGAAGCAATAGACCGGCCAAATAAAGCCTCACGGGTGTTGGCGTCGACCCGTCCATTCACCGCTAAGCCAGCGTCCTCCTGAAACTCTTGGATCGCTCTCTCAGTTTCGCGGTCAAAAAAGCCGCTCACCGGCTCGTCGAAATAGCCAAACTCCGTCAGCAGCAGTTGTACTTCCGCCACATCATTATTAGCATCGCCGAACTGCAAGACCGAATTGCTTTGGGCGATCGCCCCAGGGCCCAACGAGTTCACCTCGAAGGACTGAGAAACAGAAGCCCGCACATCCGAGGCGAGCGGGCCTCCGCCCCAAAGGAGGACCGTGAAAAGGAGTATAAACGTTCCCCCTCTCATCGAAAGCAGATGGCGAGGGGGCAAAAAGAGGTAAGACATGGCGATTTGAGCGGAATTTGACTCAACTCCCATGTTAACAAGTCCCAGTCCCCGTCAGCATCAGCACCTAGACCACACCCAGGTGGTCAAGAATCAGGGCCAGAGCCGCTGCAAAAATCGTAATTCCTAACGCCAACCAGGGACTTTGACCTTGAGCCACAGCAAACGACGTTGCTACCCCGGCTCCCAAGGCGGCCGTGACTGCTGCAACGATGGGATCTTGTTTTGTGTTTTTGTTGTACATAAGACCGATGATTCAAATGCCGTTTCCAACCGAGGAGCCGTCTGAACGGCTAACCATGGATTACAAGGTATCACTGACGTTTGGCAAATCTCCCTGGATGCCCGCAAATCGCAATCAAGCTTTAGATTAAGATACGTTTGTTCATACTTTCGCTAGAAACGGTCTCTCGTTACCCCGAACTCCCCGTATAACGTCGGCATGACCGCCTATAGCGAGAGCGATCGCCAAACCGGAGAATTTCGCGGCTATGAACCTGTCCACCTCTATGACTGGAGCTGGATGAAGCCACCCTGGCCCCTAAGTCCTAAACCCAACCCTCGCCCCCATTTCCATTCTGGGGGCGATCGCCTATAATGAGAGATTGGTGTCTTGCACAGAAGCAGAGAACAAATTTTTCATGGCTAAGAAAAGCTCCATCGAGCGTCATAAGAAGCGCAAACAACTGGTTGAAAAATACGCTGAACGGCGTGCCGAACTCAAAGAGGAGTTTCGCACTGCCCCCAGCCAGCGCGAGAAAATGGAAATCCATCGTAAGCTGCAACAGCTCCCCCGCAACAGTTCCCGCACTCGGGTTCGCAATCGTTGCTGGGCTACCGGTCGTCCTCGGGGGTACTACCGGGACTTCGGTCTGTGCCGCAACCAACTCCGAGAAATGGCTCACGAAGGACTCCTCCCCGGACTGGTCAAATCCAGTTGGTAATTCGCGATCATTGAGATGGGGGTGACGCTGGCGTTGATGTCGTCTGCCGTACCCCTGTTTTTTTTGGCCTTATGGCAGAAACACGCCCATCATCGCCCTAGAGTTGACCCGGATCGGCCAACCCGTCAGGCCCCACAGCAGCGATCAATCCCGAGACTGTCTAACAGCAGATCACTCACCGCATTGGCGATCGCAAACTCCCCAAAAAAGCTTTCGGAAAAATCGAACGACTGCATTTCCGTCACAATCGCCAGAACCAACGAGCCCACATCATTTTCCCCCTCAAGGCGCTGCCGCACATACACCCGAGTTGCTCGTTCAGCAATCTCGCCATTAATCGCCTCGGGAATAAACTCCTCATCCAGCCAGCGATGAAGACTCTCTTTGAGCCATCTTCCTTCCTGAGTTGGGTCATTCACCGGGGGCAAGGTTACGGGTCGGATAGGTTGGGGGCTATGAGGATCTGACACCATTTGTAAACTTGTATGATGAGTGGGCCTTAACGTCTTTAGAGAGAATTTTTAGCAATTCTAACGTGCCCATTGTAGCGTGTTTCCCTTGCCCCTCCTGTTTCATATCCAGTAACCCCCAAGTGGTGCTGTCTGACTCAACCACGATGAATACCGATATCACCCATATCATCCACGGCTATTCCCAAGGCTATTTCCTCATGAACACTGAGGATGAGTTGGATCCTGACTCTGGCCATCTCGACTGGTATTGCAGCAATGAGCGCACCCTCATTCCCCTCGACGAGCGTTTCCGCTACCCCAAATCCTTGCGACGGGTTCTCAACCAACAGCGGTTTAGCGTCGCCATCAACCGTGACTTTCCCGCCGTCGTCGCCGGCTGCGCGAACCGAGAAAGTACCTGGATTTCCCCGGAACTCAAGGACATTTATCTAGGCTTACACCACAGCGGCTGGGCCCATAGCTTTGAAACCTGGCAGGGCGATCGCCTCGCCGGGGGAATTCTCGGCATCACCATTGGTGCCGTGTTTATCGGCGAATCCATGTTTTTCAACATCCCCGATGGCTCTAAAGTGGCCATGGTGAAACTCGTCGAACATCTGCGCCGCCAAAACTTTGAGTTATTTGACGCCCAGTTGATGAATCCTCATCTAGCCCGTTTCGGGGCCCATATTATTGATGACCCCGAATATAAAGAACTGCTCCAGGATGCCATCCACCGTCCCTGTCGCTTTGTTCCTTAAGGGCCCGGGTAGAGGGGTTCCATCAGTTGATTACTCAGGGCGATCGCCCCCGCCACATCCTCCTGAGCCAGATGCAGCACCTTGACCACGAGCCTCTGATCCATCCCCTGCAAGTGCTCCAGGTTTGGGGCCAGACTTTGATTTAAATCCCCCGGCTCAAATTTATTTAACCCATTCCCATAGTGGCGTTGATTGCGTTTCACCAAGCTTTGACCCACATCACTGAGCAAATAGACAAAAATCGCATCAATCCACTCTGCTCCAATCTGATTCGGATAAAAGCCGTGAAAACAGGTTAAATGTAACGCATCGGACAAATTACGAACCACCTTAAACCGCTGGCGATGGAACACCCCAACCCACAACGGCGATACCGGTCGCCGCTCTAATTTGTACCAAGGATGACGCATTTTGGTCAGATAACGCTGATGATAGCCACAGTCCTCCCCAAAGGCAATATAGGCTTGCAATTCTGGGGTATCCGCGTTGAGAATATCTAAACAATAGATAGCCTTATCCCCTTGCACTAACTGTTCTAGATGTTGGCCGGTTAACACCAGCTCTTGTAACTGCTGGCTTTTACTAATGCAGGAACACCAAGTATCATCTCCTAACCCCAACTGCTTCACCCGAGATGGTGTCAGGCTAAAAAAGGCATTGGCTCCTGTGGCAATTCCCCGTCGAAAGTGTCCATAGTTTGACAGGAGGCAAAAGTCCTTAGGAGGAGTGACCCCCCCTCTAGCTGACTCAATCACCGTTGACCACTTTTCCTCCGTGGAAAACATCGTTGGGGGGAGTTGAGCCTGAAACCATTGAGAAAAATCCTGCAAACTCTCCAGGGTGGCTTGATTTTCCACAAAACTAAGCTTGACTGGCTCCTGTTTCTGATTGTTCTCGCAAAGTAGCACACAAACTGTAGTCAACGCATCAGGAAATATGTCTTTTTCATTTCGTACTACAATAATTTGCTTTAGTAGTTTTTCCTTAAATAACTGTTCTTTGAAGGGCAGGCTATAACGAGTATTAAAACATTCAAATGGTAAAATAAACGCAAGACGACCCCAAGGATTGAGTTCTGACAAGGACTTCATCAAGAAAATTGAGGCTAAGTTTGAATTTCCTTTAAGCCTATAGCCGAGTTTAGCCTCAAGATTTTGGCGAACCTCCTGTCGATTCAGGAACTTTTGAAATCGCATATAGGGAGGATTGCAAATAATTGCATCTACTCCCTGAATGTCTGCTTTTAAGTAATCTTTAGGGATAAGAGTAAGGCAGGAATTTTTAGAGATGATATCTTGAGTATAAGATAAAATAACCGGGTCAATATCATAGGCAATAAATTCATAGGCTGAGGTGACAAGAGAGCGCAGTTCAAGGCTGAGCAGTTCTCGATAGAAGACCCCTAAGCCAAAGGCTGGATCTAAAATTTGATGGGGCTGCCGCTGAAGCACCCAATGGAGCATCAATCGGGCTACCTTGGGGGGCGTAAAAAACTGGCCATAGGTTTGGCGATGCTGACTAGAGGTGTTTAAACGATAGCGACTCGATGGATCGGCATTGCCCATTCCTGTACCCATTTTTGAACCTGGTGACTTCCCCCGCCAATGTAACTCAGGGGTTACGGTTCCTCATCCACCACCAACTCGCCTTGAGTGAGCAACTTACGGATATCTAAAATAGTGAGGGCAGTGGCTTCATAGAGAACCGTTCCCTGTAAGTATTCATCAGAGGTGGCCCGAATCGCCGTGGGCATCGGCGAAATGTTACGGGGGTTGATGGGGGTGACATCAAACACTTCATCCACCAAAATCCCCACCACCATTTTATCAACCTGCACCACCACCGCTCGTCGGCGCTGCTCGGGGTGGCGATCGCCCTCAGACAGCGTTGGCTCCAGATTGAGACATTGATTAATCCGGATAAGCGTGAGAATTTCCCCCCGCAGATTCATATTGCCCACCACATGAGGCGGACAACAGGGAATGGGGGTGATATAACGAACATCCGTAAACTCCCGCACCACCTGGAGATCAATGCCAAAATACTCTCCCTGTAAGGCCACAACTGCCAGAGAGATGATCTGATTCAAGTCTGGGGTTTCCGTCGGGGTGCGCAGACGATTGGCCCGTTGCCGAAAGACATCCTGTTCCTCCAGACTCGCATCGGGGCAAAACTCAACGCGATCGCGTTCAGGTTCCTGTTGCTGCGAACGCTCCTCAGACTCCTCTATGAACTCATCATCCTCAGGAACTTGCTGACGCAGGGCCTGCAGAATCGCCTCCTCATCCAAAAGTGAGACAAGATGAGTTTGAATTTGAACCACCCCTTTTAAGAAGCGTTGGCGTTGACGCAGGGGGAGAGATGGGGAATCTCCCCAGGCCACATCGGGAGATGGAGAACCGCCCTCCTGAGGCTGATAAATAAACTTACGGGTAATGCTTTCAGGGTCAATCTGGACCACTTCTCGAACCTGATTGACCAAAAATGTCACTTTCAGCTCACCGTCATGGATCGTGATGAGGCTATCACTCAACTGATAGCGTTGGCGGCGATGGCCGAGGCAATGAGGCAAATCGAACACCGGAACAATAGTTCCCCGCAGGTTGAACATCCCCACAATATCGCGGGGGGCTTCGGCCATGGTGGTTAGTTCAGGCAAAAAGAACACCTCTTCAACCACCTTGGCGTTGATGGCATAGTGGCTGTGAGCAATGTCAAAGAGGAGATAGGGAGATAAATCCATAGGAGTCATACCAGTTCGAAAATCCCGCGCGATTGGCTCAAGAGTTTTTAATCTGTTGCAACAGTTGCCCTGCTGTGAGTTGAGCGTCAACATCCATTGGAGTATTCGGGGGGAGCGATCGCAGAATGTTTACGGCACTCTCCTCCATGCGTTGGGCCCGTTGTAGATCCCCCTCTAGACGGTAGATTTGCGCCAGTTCCAAATAGGCTAACGGCATTTTCGGGGCCAGGTAGATAATTTTCTTCAGCACCTGCTTAGCCCGGTTAATCTGGCCCTGGGCGTCATAGAGATGAGCCAGGAGATAATGGGGACGAACGGCTAAGGAGTCAATCTCTAATGCTTGTAGACAGTAATAAACCGCCTTTTGATGCTCTCCGAGATTGGCATAGGCCCGGGCAATCAGGAGATAAGCTTCCACATGACGGGGGTGCTGAGATAGGACTTGTTCCGCTGTGTGGATGGCCTGGGGATAGGCGGAGGCCTGAAACTGTTGCTGGGCCTCTTGCCAATGGGCCGGTTCCCCCTCAACCCGCTCCCGTTGCTCCACCCGGGGCATCACAGGGCGGGCTACGGGGTTGAGGGGGATTATGGGACTGGGCTGGGGTAGAACGGGTAGAGGCACTGTTTGGGGTGGGGTTGGATAAGTCCTTGGCGGGGATATTTGAGTCGGGAGCGATCGCAATCCCTGATGCTCTAAGCGATCGCAGCGTTGATAAACCACCGATTGGGGGAACAGTTGGCTGTGGAACTGATGATTCCCGGAACTTTGCAGCTCGGCATGGGCCGCAATGAGATAGCCTCCCAGACTTAGGCTGTCGTAGAACTTCTCTAAAACCTGTTCAATGGCGGCCGGTTCAAAATAGATGAAAACATTGCGGCAGAGGATTAAATCTAGGTCATAGAGGTTGAGATTCACATCGGGAAAAGCATCACTGACGAGGTTCAGGCCCTTAAAGGTCACCAGGCGGCGAATCTCGGGGTTGAGGCGATAGCGATCGCCCTGTTGCTGGAAGTACTGACGTTGAATCGAAGCATCCACCTGACGAAAGGACCAAGCACTATACTCCCCTCGTCGGGCAACGGCTAAGCTTTCATCATTGATATCCGTGCCGATAATCTGTAAATCCCAGTGATCGCGATCGTTCAGTAATTCCCAGAGAACGATCGCCAAAGAATAGGGTTCTTCACCCGACGCACAAGCCGCACTCCAAATCTTTAACTGGGGACGCTGGCCGTTTTGGGCAGCGATATTGCGCCGTTTCACCAAAATTTCCGGCAACAGGCGCGATCGCAGCAACTCAAACTGGCCGCGATCGCGGAAAAAATAACTTTCCGTCACCACCAAACGACGAATCAAAACCGTCCATTCGCGCCGACTGGCACTCGTTTGGCGATCGACCGTCAAGGGGTTATCCACCTCAAGGCGCAGCAACTCATAGTACTGGGAGGGAGACGACAGTCCCAAGGTACACAGCCGTTGTTCTAATTTTTTACACAAATTGCGCTCGTCTTGAGGGCGAATCAGTAATCCCGTATGACGTGCAATAAGCCTAGAGAAACGTTGAACCCAGTCAGCGTTGAACATTCAGAAGTTTTTGTCAGGCAATAAATGAAGGGCAAGGGCATTGAATGGGGGGATACATCGTCCAGGAATTGCCAGCAGTCCAGCACTAGCAGGGATTCCCGAGGCAGGCCGCCCTCTTCTAAGCCTAACCTAGATTTTCCCGGTTATCCCCGTTATCCCCTCAGCGATCGAACGAACAACGCTATGATGGAAAGGGAAAAGTTAAGTTCTGTTAAGAAAATTGACTGCGACGTTCGAGTATCCCGATCGCACTGACGCCTGCCGAACTTGGAACGCCCTTGATCTAATTTGGCAAGGGGGAGAGGACGCAGTTCGTCATGGCCTCCCCCACCAGCAACTCGCCCCTGCTTGGCAAATGTTGCTGCTTGGGGATGGTTCCCCCACCCGTCACCTACGCCTGCTCACCGGCGAACCCACCGAAGTCGATGTCATTGATATGTCGGCTATCGGCACTGACGGAGATTGCGCCCCCGACCTCATCAAAGCCGTACCCAGTCCCCGACTGCGGCGACAGGTGTGGCTACGTACTGCCTCCGGACAACGACTAGCCTACGCCACCTCCTGGTGGGAAGCTAGTCACATCGACGACTACTTACAAAACCGCTCCCTCCCCATCTGGGAAAACCTCTCCCGCATCCATGCTGAACTCTATCGTGATGTGCGAGGGATCTATTACGGTCACTCACGCCCCCTAGAACAGGCGTTTAATGAGTCAGGCCCATTCTGGGGTCGCCACTACCTCTTTTGGCATCATGGTCAGCCTCTGACACTCATCTATGAGGTGTTTTCGCCCTATCTCCGGAACTATTTAGGACCGATGGAGGGGGAAGGGAACAGGGAACAGGGAACAGGGAACAGGGAACAGAAATAATGTAGGGGCGTACCTTTATGGTCGCCCTAGGCAAGAGACTAGGTTGTGGCTAGGAGTTGTCGGAGATGGGACTTGGCGGCGGCGAGTTCACTCTCTGTGGGTTCCGTTTGCGTCCAGGTGTCGCGTTGGTGTAATAAATCGCACCAACCTTGTAACTGTGGGAACTGGGGTAGGAGATGACCATTGCGGGGTAGCCAGGGAATGACCGTACCCGCTACGATATCTGCCAGACTTAGGGCTGGGCCGCCAAAATAGGGATTTCCCTGTAACTTGTCTTCAAAGACCTCTAACACCTCATCAAGGGACTCATGCACCGCCTTTAACCCCGACTCATCTAGAGGCGTTTCTCCAAACTCATGACGCATTAACGGCATCAGTCGCGGTAGTAACTCATTTACCGTCAACATCTCAATCATGCGGACCGTGGCTAAGGCTTTCGGTTCTCGGGGTAAGAGTGGAGGATAAGGGGCGATCGCCTCGATGTAATCCAGAATAGCCAGAGATTCAAACACCGTAAATTCCCCATCCACCAACACCGGAACCTGGCCAAAGGGGTTCACCTCGCGGAACTGGGGCGATCGCTGGTCCCCATCCAACCTCAAGGCCACCAACTCGAAGGAAATCCCCTTTTCTAACAGGGCAATCCACACCCGCCGGGCATTCCAAGAGACTGGGTGATAGTACAGCCGCAACACCGTTCCCCCCGTATCATCAGCATCCTCCTCTTCCAACGGCGTAATCACCCCTTGAATCGTGCCATCGGGGAGAATCGCCTCACTCAAATTCGCCTCCTCAAGATTCGCCAAACTCAGATCCGCCCGTAACAGATTGGCATGACTGAGATTGGCCCCACTCAAATCCGCCCGCGTCAGAATCGCCCCCCGTAAATCCGCCCCACGCAAATCCGCCCCACTCAAATCCACCCAACTCAAATCCGCCCCCCGTAAATCCGCCCGGCTGAGATTGGCTTGATTGAGAATCGCCTCACTTAAATCAATGCCATGCAAAATCGTATTGTGTAAATCCGCCCCACTCAGGCGAACTTGCTCAAACTCCCGTTCCCCAGCCTTATAGCGTTTCAGAAGTTCATCCGTCGTGCGTAGTTCTCCGTCGCGTCCTGTCATAATGATGATATAAAAGCGTCAACCATGAAGGGGTCGAGGAGCCAGGGGCGATCGCCCCCAAACTCCTCAAGCTCATTTTGCCATGATCTCAGCCGGCAGATTTCCCACAGCCCCAGCAACGGACTAAAATATGTAAAGCAATCGGTCCCATCACCGGTTCTGCGTCCTCATCCTCAACTCTGCCACTCCAACACCTATATGACCGACGTACCCGTTTCCCGCATCCGCAACTTCTCCATCATCGCCCACATCGACCACGGTAAATCCACCCTGGCCGATCGCCTGCTGTCCTACACCGGAACCGTAGAACAGCGGAAAATGAAAGAACAGTTCCTGGACAACATGGACTTGGAACGGGAACGGGGCATCACCATCAAACTCCAGGCGGCCCGCATGAACTACACCGCCAAAGATGGACAAACCTACGTCCTCAACCTCATCGACACCCCCGGCCATGTGGACTTCTCCTACGAAGTCTCCCGGTCTCTGGCCGCCTGTGAAGGAGCCTTACTCGTCGTCGACGCCTCCCAAGGAGTAGAAGCCCAAACCCTCGCCAACGTCTATCTCGCCCTGGAAAACGACCTAGAAATTATCCCCGTCCTCAACAAAATCGACCTCCCCGGGGCCGAACCCGAGCGTGTCAGGGAAGAAATCGAAGAAGTGGTGGGCCTCGACTGTTCCGAAGCCATCCACGCCTCCGCCAAAGAAGGTATCGGCATCCCGGAAATCCTGGAATACCTAGTACGGCAAGTGCCGCCTCCCCAGGATACCGTCGATGAACCCCTGCGAGCCTTAATTTTTGACAGTTACTACGACCCCTATCGCGGAGTCATCGTCTATTTCCGCATCATGGACGGAACCCTGAACCAGGGCGATCGCGTCCGTTTCATGGCCTCACGAAAAGAATTTGACCTCGACGAAATTGGCATCCTCTCCCCCACCCAGCAGCCCGTCGACAGCCTCCACGCCGGCGAAGTGGGCTACCTAGCCGCCGCCATCAAATCCGTCGAAGATGCCCGCGTCGGCGACACCATCACCCTAGCCAAAACCCCCGCCGAGAGTCCCCTCCCCGGCTACACCGAAGCCAAACCCATGGTCTTCTGTGGCCTCTTCCCCACCGACTCCGACCAATTTGAAGACCTCCGGGATGCCCTAGAAAAACTCAAACTCAACGACGCCTCCCTCAACTACGAACCCGAAACCTCCAGCGCCATGGGTTTCGGCTTCCGCTGCGGCTTCCTGGGCCTCCTGCACATGGAAATTATCCAGGAACGCCTCGAACGAGAATATAACCTCGACCTCATCACCACTGCCCCCTCCGTGGTGTATCACGTCACCACCACCGACGGCGATGTCATCAACATCGACAACCCCAGTCTCATGCCCGATCCCGTCCAGCGGGAGAAAATCGAAGAACCCTACGTTCAAGTCGACTTGATTACCCCGGAAGAGTATGTCGGGACTCTCATGGAACTTTGCCAAGGTCGTCGCGGCGAGTTCAAAAACATGAAATACCTGACCCCCACCCGCACCACCCTCATTTACGAATTACCCCTCGCCGAAGTCGTCACCGACTTTTTCGACCAAGTTAAATCGCGATCGCGCGGCTATGCCAGCATGGAATATCAAATGATTGGCTACCGCGAAAACGACCTCGTGCGTCTCGACGTCATGGTCAACGGCGACCCCGTCGATGCCCTCGCCGTCATCGTCCACCGAGACAAAGCCTACCCCGTCGGTCGGGCCCTGGTGGAAAAACTCAAAGAATTAATCCCCCGCCATCAATTTAAAGTCCCCTTACAAGCCTCCATCGGCAGTCGCATCATCGCCAGCGAACGCATCCCCGCCCTCCGCAAAGACGTCCTCGCCAAATGCTACGGCGGCGACATCTCCCGCAAAAAGAAACTGCTCAAAAAACAAGCTAAAGGGAAGAAACGCATGAAAGCGATCGGCACCGTCGACGTTCCCCAAGAAGCCTTCATGGCCATGCTCAAACTCTGACATCCCCCAGGGGAGATGCGTTCCGGCAAGTTTGAATCGATAGGCCTAGGTCAAAACTTTTACTGATGCCGGGACGCATCCTACCATCTTTTGCCTATTGCCTATTGCCTATTGCCTATTGCCTATTGCCTTCCCCCCCTATTCCCTAAAGAATTGCATCATTTGTAGCCAAAATAGCCAACCCAAGCCTAAAAACGAGTTAGGGTAAATGAAAACGTTGGGTTTCGCGATTAACGACGACGAGAGTGCACTCCTAAGTGTGTCGTCCAACAGCCCGCGTATCGGCGATAAGGCGCTTGCGAACGATGCCCCAAACTCAATCCTCCAGTATTTCCCGGGTCGTCAGTGAGAATCACTGTCCGGCTCGCACCTTTGAACGTCACGATGGTCTGACCGTCGTGCATCAACATATTCCCCATAGTCCCGTCGTTGTCACCGATGTTTGGGTCAACGCCGGGGCCTGCGTCGAACCGGACGAGTGGTCAGGGATGGCCCATTTTCTTGAACACGCCATCTTCAAAGGAACCGATCGCCTTGGCCCCGGTTACTTCGACGCTGCCATCGAAGGCTGTGGTGGACTCACCAACGCCGCCACCAGTTACGACTACGCCCATTTCTTCATCACCACCGCCAGCCCCTATTTTAGCGAGACCCTGCCCCTCCTCTCCGAACTCCTCCTCCACGCCGCTATCCCAGAGGATGAGTTTTTACGAGAACGGGAAGTCGTCTTTGAAGAAATTCGCCAAAGCCAAGATAGTCCCGATGACATCCTCTTTGAAGTCACCCTGGACACCGTCTATCAACATCATCCCTATCGTCGTCCCGTCTTGGGAACCCAAGAAAGCCTTTTAGGGCGATCGGCCGCTGACTTACGGCAATTCCACCGCAGCCATTACCAACCCCATAACCTCACCGTCGCTGTTGTTGGCGGCATTTCCGAACTCGAAGCCCTCGATCGCGTCGACCACTGTTTCCAAAACTTCTTCCCCAACCCCGGCTGTCCCCGGGTCAACATCACCCCCGAACCCCCTATTCACGGCGTGCGGCGGCGGGAACTGGCCTTTCCGCGCCT
This sequence comes from Phormidium yuhuli AB48, assembly GCF_023983615.1. Classification (GTDB taxonomy): domain Bacteria; phylum Cyanobacteriota; class Cyanobacteriia; order Cyanobacteriales; family Geitlerinemataceae; genus Sodalinema; species Sodalinema yuhuli. The sequence continues at coordinate 4,200,540 of NZ_CP098611.1, forward strand.
CGAATTAGCCCGTCTCAACCTAACCTGGACCGGTCCCGGCATTGACCATCTCGATGACGCCTACGGCTTAGATCTCCTCGCCATGATTCTCGCCAGTGGTCGTTCCTCGCGCCTGGTGCGGGAACTGCGAGAACAGCGTCAATGGGTTCAAGGCATCACCAGCTACTTCTCCCTACAACGGGACTCTAGCCTCTTTACCATCAGTGCGTGGCTTGAACCCTGTTTCTTAGAAGCCGTCGAACAAGCCAGTTTGCACCAGATTCACCGCCTGCGAGAAACCCCCGTCGATGCCCTGGAACTCGCCCGGGCCCAACGACAACTCTGCAACGACTACGCCTTTTCCACCGAAACCCCAGCCCAACTCGCCGGCCTCTATGGCTACTATCAAACCCTCAGCCGGGCGGACATCGCCACCCAATATCCCCAACGGATTCAGTCCCTCCAACCCGACAACCTACGCCAAATTGCCCGACAGTACCTCAGCCTTGAAAACTACGTCGTTACCATCGGCCTGAACGAACAGTGATAGCCTAGATGGGGTTTGATTGTTGCGAACTGTTTACCTTCCGGCCTCCCCGAATTTATGTCTCCACACCGCGTTGTTCTCCAGAATGGGATGACTGTCATCCTGGTGGAAAATCCCACCGCCGACATCATGACCGCTCGTTTTTTCATTAAAACCGGGACGCGCTGCGAACCCCCCCATCTCTTTGGACTCTCCCATCTGCTGGCTTCGGTCATGACTAAGGGAACCGCCAGCCTCTCATCCATGGAGATTGCTGAACAGGTCGAATCCGTGGGGGCCAGTGTGGGGGCGGAAACGACCAATGACTACTTTCTTTTTAGTCTCAAAACCGTGTCAGCGGACTTTGAGGAGATTCTCAATCTCAGTGCCGAACTGTTGCGATCGCCCGCCCTTCCCGAAGCCGAAGTCGAACTCGAAAAACGCCTCACCCTACAAGCCATCCGGGCCCAGAACGAACAACCCTTCGCCATCGCCTTCTCCCAACTGCGAGAAGCCATGTATCGAGACCATCCCTATGCCGTCTCCACCCTCGGCTTAGAGAGTACCGTCGCCGGCCTAACCCGTTTAGACCTAGAGAACTTCCATCGCACCTATTTCCGTCCTGATAACCTAGTCATTAGTCTCGTCGGCTGTTGGCCCATTGACCGGGCGATCGCCGCCCTAGAGTCAGCTTTCAGCGATTGGCAGGCCCCACCCCTTCCCATTCCCCAAGTTGACCTACCCCGCCTCACCCCCCGGCCCACCATCCGTAAAACCCCTCAAGACACCCAACAATCCATTGTCATGTTGGGCTATCTTGCCCCCTCCGCCTGTCTCAAACAGGGCGATCGCGTTCCCCCAGAATACGCCGCCCTCAAACTCATCAACACCTATCTTGGCAATGGTCTCTCCAGTCGCCTATTCGTCGAACTGCGAGAAAAACGAGGTCTCGCCTATGATGTCTCCGCCTTTTATCCCACAAGACTTGACAATTCGCAGTTTGTCGTGTATATGGGAACCGCCCCTCAAAACACCGCGATCGCCATCGAAGGCTTACGAGTCGAAGTCGAGCGTTTAACCGCCTTATACCTGCACAACGACGAACTCCAGACCGCCAAAAACAAGCTATTAGGGCAATACGCCCTCGGCAAACAGACCAACTCTCAAATCGCCCAAATTCTAGGCTGGTACGAGACCCTAGGCTTAGGAATAGAATTTGACGAAATGTTCCCCGAAGCCGTGGCCCAAGTCACCGCCGAAGAAGCCCGACGAGTCGCCAGCCGCTACTTCACAGAGCCCTACATCAGCCTCGTCGGTCCCGCCGCCGCCCTCAACAGCGCCCTCCCCTCCCCCGTCTCCTAACCCCCCATTATCTATTGCTATCCCCTCTTGGGAGGGGCAGGGGTGGGTTCCCCCCTACTGCCTACTGCCTACTGCCTACTGCCTTCTTCTCCCCCATGCCCGACTTTCTCATCATAGGTGCCCAAAAAGGCGGAACCACCTCCGCCCTGCATTACCTCAGTCAACATCCCCAAATCGAAGTAGCCCCTCAAAAAGAAGTCCATTACTTCGACCTCAACTATAGCCAGGGACTGTCCTGGTATCAGCAGCAATTCCCCAACCCCAACCCAGATATCCTAAGAGGAGAAGCCAGTCCCTACTATATTCTCCATCCCGACGTCCCCCGTCGCGTCGCCGCTGACTTTCCCCACATTAAACTCATTGCCCTCCTACGCAACCCCGTTGAGCGGGCTATCTCCCACTACCACCATGCCATCAAAGAAGGCCTCGAAACCCTCCCCCTAGAAGACGCCATCGCCCAGGAACCCATCCGCCTGGCCGGAGAAGCCCAAAAACTGCAAGACGACCCCAACTATCACAGCTACGCCTACCAACACCACAGCTATCTAATCCGGGGCGAGTACCTCAACCAACTGCAACGCTGGTGGGCCCACTTCCCCAAACAGCAACTCCTGATTCTCCATAGCGACGACCTCTATCAGCAGCCCCAAGCCACCCTAAACCGGATGCTAACCTTTCTCAACCTACCGGAATTGCCCCTAACCCAGTTCCCCACTCTCAACAGCGGGAACTATTCTCACGTCAGCGAGTCTATCCAACAGCAGTTACGGGAGAGATTTCGACCCCATAACCAGCGCCTGTTTGCCGCCCTCAACCAAAACTGGGGTTGGTGAAAACTGTAGCCTATTACCGAAATGATGCGTTCCGGCAAGTTTGAAGCGATGGGTCTAGGTCATAAACCGAACCGATGCCGGGACGCATCCTACCTCTTGCTTCTCCCCTGTTCCCTGTTCCCTATTCCCTGTTCCCTGTTCCCTCCCCCCTCTTGCCTCTTGCCTCTTGCCTATCGTACTCTGGATGAACGCCCAGGGAAACTGTACCGAAATGGTTGCGCCCCAGCCGTAAATCCTAAACAACACCCGGTCATCGGAAGTCCTTAACAGCAGTTGCAATGCGTGTCCTATTCCTCCATCCGAACTTTCCTGCCCAGTTCCGTCATGTCGCCACAATCCTAGGGCGAGATCCCAATAATCAAGTCGTCTTTGGGACCAAAAACGAACGCCCAGAATGGAAAATTCCCGGCGTAAAGAAAGCCCTCTTTACCCCCAGTCGTGACCCTCGGCCGGAAACCCATCACTATGTCCGGCCCCTGGAAAGTGCGGTTCTTCATGGACAGGCGGTGTACCGTACCATGTTGGCGCTAAAAAGTCAAGGCTTTGTTCCCGATTTAGTCTATGGTCACTCCGGCTGGGGACCCACACTCTTTGTCAAAGATGTCTTCCCCGAGAGCAAATTAATGTGCTACTTCGAGTGGTTCTACTGGGCCCATGGTTCCGATGCTGATTTTGACCCCGCTGACCCCCTCAGTCCCGATGACGAGGCGAAAATCCGCGTCAAAAATGCCCCGATTTTGATGGATTTATACTCCTGCGATTGGGGACTCTCCCCCACCAAATGGCAGAAGTCCCAATTTCCCCATGAATTTCAGCGTAAAATGACCGCCATGCACGATGGGGTGGATACGGAGTTCTTTAAACCCAATCCTGGGGCGAAGTTGGTCTTACCCAACATTGACTTGTCTGGGGCCGATGAGATTGTGACCTATGTTTCCCGAGGGATGGAACCCTATCGTGGCTTCCCAGAGTTTATTGAGTCCATCGCCTATCTGCAAGAAAAACGCCCCAACTGTCATGTGGTGATTGTGGCCTCGGAACGAGTCTGTTACGGGAAATCTCTCCCCAATGGACAAACCTATAAGGAACAGATGTTGGCTAAAGTTCCTCTGGATATGTCGCGGGTGCATTTCGTGGGAACCTTGCCCTATGGTCAATATCTGAAGGTGTTGCAAGCGTCCGATGCCCATATTTATCTGACTCGTCCCTTTGTCTTATCTTGGTCGATGATTGAGTCCATGTCCGCCGGTTGTGTGGTGGTTGGATCGGATACTGCGCCCGTTCGGGAGGTGATTCGCGATGGTGACAATGGCTTCTTGGTGGACTTCTTCTCACCTAAGCAAATCGCCGATCGCGTCCATGACATCTTAGAACATCCGACTCGCATGGCCCATATTCGCGAGAATGCCCGTAAGACGGTGTTGGAAAACTACGCTCACTCGGTTCTGCTTCCTCGTCATATTGAGTTGATGAAAGAGGTGGCCCAGGGGAATTTACCGGAACCACAACCCATCGCCTCGATTCCTGAACGCAGCTTAGTTGTCAGTGGTTAGGGAGAGAGGGGACAGTGGGAGTTAACCCCCAGTCTAAAGACCTAGTTTAAAGACCCAGTCTAAACAGCAATTGTCGGAATTTAGTGTAGAGAGTCGTCCAGCCAAATCGGAGACGTTCACAGGAGGAACAAGATAGGGGATGAGTGTTAGTGTAGCGACGGCGATCGCGTCCCACCAGACGGGAGAGGTGGAACGTGCGGAAGAGTTATATCGGCAAATTTTGGCAGAGAATCCCCAGGAGGCGGCGGCCTTACATGGATTGGGGATGATTGCTTATCAACAGCAACAGTACGAGCGCGCCATTGAACAGATTGAACAGGCGATCGCCCTGGATCAGAGTCACGCCGCTTATCACAATACCTTGGGCATGGCCTATCGCGCCCAGGGCCATCTCGATAAAAGTTTAGCCGCCTATCGTCAGGGACTTCTATTAGACCCCGACAGCAATGCCCTCCAGGGCAATTTTACCCGGGCCTGGCTGGAGTATGTCGATCGCGATCGCCCCGCCGCCCTCAATCACCTGGTTCAACTCGGACGGGCCTATCACCGACTGGGGAACTTCTCCCAGGCCAAACAACTCTATGGACGAGTTCTAGAGTATGATGCCGATCAGGCCGATGCCCTCCAGGGACTGGGAACCCTCGCCTATCAACACCAAGACCATTCTCAAGCAGTAACCCTCCTGCAACGGGCGATCGCCCTCAATCCCAACGCCGCCAGTTATCATCACAATCTCGGGGCCGTCTATCAGGCCCAAGGCCAACTGGCCGCCGCCACCGCCGCCTACCGACGGGCCGTTGAACTCAACGCCAACCTAGAGGCCCCCCGCAAACAACTGAACCAGCTTCTAGAACATCTGCGTCAGAAAGACGTAGAAACCTGGAAGCAAGAAATGTTTAAGTTGGCTCAATGTTTTCAAGAGCAAGAAAACTATCGCCAAGCCGTATTTCTCTACCAAAAAATCCTAGAAGTTGACAGTCAATCTGCGGCTGCTCATTACCATCTTGGACGCATTGCCTATCATCATCACCAAAGCTATCAAGCGATGGTGGACTTGGAAAAAGCTGTTAAACTAGACCCAAACAATGCCGAATATCATCATGGCTTTGGCTTAGCTTGCCTCCAACATAGCGTGCCGCAGATGGCATTAGAACAGTTTAAAAAAGCCCTGGAACTTGACCCAGAAAACCAAGAGTATCAACAGCAATTCAACGAAACCATTGAGTATTTTCTGCATTATTACCACGAATGCGCCCAATGGCATTACAACTTAGAAGAATATCAAGAAGCCGCCACCATTGATTTTCAAGCGGGTAACTTCGTTAAAGAACACACAGGACGCTTACAAACCGCCCAACGTTATTATCGTCAGTCCCTGGACCTTTGCCCCAACTATGCCGAGGTTCATCTAACCCTGGCGGAAATCTATTTAGAAGAGAAAAACTTTAGCCAGGCCCTTCTCTGTGCCCGCAAAGCTATTCAAGGGAAACCGGACTCCGCCGAAGCCTACAAAGCCCTTGGGAACGCCTTTTTAGGGCAAAAAAATGGCAATGCGGCGATGAACGCCTATCAACGGGCGATCGCCATTAAACCCGACTTCGCCGAAGTCTATTCCAACGTTGCCAGCATCTATTTCTTCCAGAACCAAAACCACGAAGCCCTACAACTCTATCAAAAAGCCCTCTCCTATAACCAAGAACTCCCCGGCATTCATTGGAATCTTGGGAAAGTGTACGAACGGATGGGGAAAGTGGATGAAACCATCCAATGTTGGCAACGGGCCTTAGAACTTGACCCCAACTTTGGCGGGGGTATCTCCTATCAGCACTTAGCAGGCAAATACTACGCCAAAGGTCAAAAAGAAGAAGCCGTTAAACTCTTCCATAAAGCCATTGAACTCCAGCCGGACTTAACAGAATCCTACTGGGCCCTCTGTGAAGTCTATAACACCAAAAACCAAGCCGCTGCCCGGGCCGTTTCCCTAAAATTCTGTGAGAACGTCACCGGGAAAGACCGAATTATGGCCCTGTTGGCGGCGATGAAAGCTCACCTAAACTCCGGGGTGAGTGAGGTGGCGATCGCCAAATTCAATGAAGTTGAACCCCTCATCTACAATGCGATTCAGCAATACCCCCTCACCTACAACGAAGTGGTGCGCCTCTATCTCAACCTGGCCTTTGATATGCCCCACGTCCGCGATGACGTCGCTAAAAACGCCAAACTCTCCAAAACCTTAGCCCAACTCTATCTCAAATACCTCGAAGCCAAAGCCAACAGCGAGAAACACGCCGAAATTCCCATTCGTCCTCGCCCCAATCCTGGCCATCCCCTGCGTATTGGCTTCCTCTCCAAACATTTCCGCCGTCACTCCGTCGGTTGGCTGAGTGTGGACATCATCGAGGCCCTGAGTCAAATCACCCCCCATATCTTCCTCTACGTCACCGGGGATATGGGCCGAGATGAACTCACCGAACGCTTCGAGAACGCCGCCGAGAAATTTAGCCGTCCCGAGGGGGCCCAGGCGAAACTGATTTTGCAAGAAATTGCCCAGGATAACCTAGATGTCCTCATCGACATGGACTCAGTAACAGTGATGCCTAATACTGAAGTCTTCTATAGCAGTCCGGCCCATGTCTGTCTCACCTGGCTCGGCTTCGATGCCCCCTATATTACGCCCAAAAACTACTACCTGGGAGATTGGCAAACTCACCCCGCCGGCGTTGAGGAACATTACATCGAACAAATCGTGCGCCTCCCCGACTCCTTCGCCGCCACCGCCGGACTTCCCATTCGTCAAGTCGATCGCGAGGTGTTGCGCCGTTCCATGCGGGTGGCCCCCAATCAGGTGGCTTTTCTCTGTGTGGCTACGGGGAATAAGTTCTGTCCGGAGTTAGTGGAAGCCCAAATTAAGATTTTGGCCCAGGTTCCCGATAGCCTCCTCTTCTATAAAGGCCGGGTGGGGGATTTGTTGGCTATTGAAGAAATCTATCAAAATGAATGTCGCCGTCAGGGAGTGCGGACGAATCGCATCCGGGTTCTCCCCCGAACTCAGACGGAAGAAGAACATCGCCTGATTTATCAGTTCGCTGATGTCTTGATTGATTCCTATCCCTATAGTGGCGCCACTCACGTCGTGGAAGCCCTCTGGTTTAATATGCCAGTGGTGGCGTTGGTGTCGCAACAGTCCTTCGGCCGTCAGGCCTACTCCCTCATGAAAGCCGCTGGAAGCGATTTAGGGGTGGCTTGGACTTGGCAGGAGTATATTGATTGGGGCGTGCGTATGGGCCGAGATGAAGGCTTACGCCAACAGATGCGATCGCAACTCGAACAAGGGAAACAGCCGGATAGCCTGGCCCCCCTCTGGAATCCCCGTAAGTTTGCGGCGGATATGTATAACATCTTCAAGGACTTGGTGGCCCAACGGGCCGCTGGCTAGTCCCCTGTCCGGATAATAGCCGCCAGTCTTGTAAAGATAAGCGATACCTCTCGCATGATGACTGGTGATTATGGGGACTCATACGTTACTTGCACTCACTGCTTTATTGGCACCGGAGGGTCGTCTCGAACCGCCGGTGTTACCGATGCTACCCTCGTTGGATAATCCATCCTTAGAAACCGTTGACTCGAATCGGGCCCTGGAGATGGCCATGGCCACTCCTGAGATGAGTCTCCCAGAATCCCAGTCTCAGCCGCAATTTATTTTTGCCGATGTCTCTGGGGTGGAGGAACACTCCCGAACGGGCCTTTTTAGTCAATATTTGACCTTGTATCAGGCCCTCTTGATGATTTTGGCCCTGTCTCCCTTGGCCGTGTTGGTGACGTTTGGCGTGATTCGCCATCGGGTTTTGGAACGGTTGGTGGCCGATGTACGCTGTAAGTTAGGTAAGTTGGGGGATTTGGAGAAGCAGTTAGATCACTCCAGTCGTAAAGCCGATCGCCTCTTGGAAGAACTCGAACGGGCCATCCTTCAGGCCCACCAACAGGCGCGATCGCAGGTGGATGGCTTAACTCAGGAAATGGAAGTGCAGATGGATCAACTCCATCAAGTCGAACGCATCCGCAATGAATGTTTGCATCAGTTACAGCTGGCGGTGTTGGAGGCCGATGAGGCGAAGGATCAGAAGTTAGCGGAAATTCAGAAAATTAGCCCCCGCGCCATTCTACAGTCCATGAAGCCGGAGTTACGGCAAAAAATTGACCGGGTATCCCAGCGACTGGCGGCAATTCAGGCGATTCAGGAAGCCAATCGAACCATTCCCCTCGCCGCTGGGGGGAACGCCGTCGCTAAACCGGAAACCCCATCCCAGCCAACCCCAACCCCCATTTCTAACAGGGCCACAGCTGAATCTCCCCCCCTTGGGGGACAACTGACACCCCTCTCGTTGCCTGAACACGCCTCGCTTCCAGAACGGTTAGTCTATTATGAGGCCCTGCTAACTCGGCAACCTCATCATCGTCAGGCTTGGTTGGACTATGCCGAGGCCTTACTGGAAAGCCGACGATGGACCGATGCGATCGCCGCCTATGAGGAAGCGATCGCCCTGGATAATCAGGATGCGGATACCTGGTTACGTCATGGGACTCTACTGTACCGCACTGGCCGTTATGCCCAGGCGGTGGAGAGTTTTGATCAGGTCATTGAACATCAGAACCCTGAGGAAGCCGGGGGCCGCGATCGCCTGGTGGAAGCCTGGTTTGGCCGAGGCAACAGTTGCGGCCGCTTACAACGCTATCCTGATGCCATTGACAGTTATGAGCGTACCGTAGAGTTGAACCCCGATAAATATGAAGCCTGGTACAACCGGGGTAATACCTTCAGCAAGCTACAACGGTTCGATGACGCCCTGGAAAACTATGAACAGGCCCTGAAGATTCAACCCAAGAGTCCCGAGATTTGGCATAATCGCGGTGCTATTCTCAATCGGATGCAGAACTTTTCTGAGGCGATCGCCTCCTATAATCAGGCGGTGATGTTGCAACCGGATAAGTTTGAGGCTTGGTACAACTTGGGTAATGTTCTCAGTAACGTGAAACGCTACCCAGAGGCGATCGCCGCCTATGAGAAAGCTGGAAACATCAACCCAGACCGCTATGAAGTTTGGTACAATCATGCGGCAACCTTGGTCAAACTAGAGGAGTACCAGCGGGCGATCGTCTCCTATGAGAAAGTCACCCAACTCAAACCCAATCATTTTGAATCTTGGTACAACTTGGGCATCTTACTCGAAAAAATGGAACGCTACGACCAAGCCCTCGACTGTTTCGATGCCGCCATTGAACTGCAACCACAATCCTATCCAGCCTGGTACGCCAGCGGCACGACTCTACAAAAACTTCAGCGTCATGAAGAAGCTCTTAATGCCTATGAACGGGCGATTAAGCTGAAGCCAGAACAGTCAGAAGCCTGGTACAATCGCGGTCAACTTTTATCCCTGTTAAATCAACATCAAGAAGCCGTCAGAAGTTTGGGCAAAGCCTTTCAAATCCAGAATAGTCTGTTACAAGCAACGGCGATGTGATTTGACAGTGAAATTGATATTTCTTGGGGAACCCTCTTAAAAAGCACTCGTCTATTTGTATTGAAATGCACTATACTTTAAGAGGTTATGTGCATCCCCAAAACATCAAAAGAATCCACGGGTGTCTCTGCCTGATATCTTGTGTAAACCTGTGGAGGCTAAAATGGGCAATACCATTATTGGAACCTTAATTTCAGACCTGATTATTCCTGGGGGAAATATCCAGGGCGAACCTCTCCCTGACTTATCAGGGGATGACATCATCGACGGCGTGGGTGGCAATAACGTCATTGCTGCCAGTGATGGCAATGATAGCGTTGTCGGCGGTTCTGGGAACGACTTATTATTCGGGAACCAGGGCGACGACACCCTACGGGGTGGACCCGGAAACGATACCCTGTATGGAGGACAAGGGAATGATGTCCTCTTCGGAGACTCGGGGAATAACTATCTCTCGGGCGATCGCGGTAACGATACCATTTTCGGCGGCAGTGGTAACGATGTCATCTTCGGGGGAGAAGGAGACGACTACCTCGTCGCCGGTGAGGGGAATAATACCATCTCCGGGGGAGAAGGAAACGACATCATTGAAGGGGGAAATGGCGATGATTTACTCTTCGGCAACCAAGGCAACGATGTTATCCGCACCGGAGATGGTAATAATACAGTCTATGGAGGGGCTGGGGATGACACCATTTTCGCCGGCCCTGGCAATAACTTCCTCTCCGGCGACTTAGGGGCTGATGTTCTCGTTGGAGGTGACGGAGAAGATACCTTTGCCATGTCTCGCCGCAGTGCCGACGTCACCAGTGGCGGCGTCAACCTCTCTGATGCCGATCGCATTCAGAACTTTGTCCGGGGTCGCGATCGCTTATTCCTGGATGGCTTACCCTTTGCTGATGTCAGCATCGAAGTGAATGGAAATAACTCCATCATCAAAGATACTGTTACTAACCAGTTCCTCGCGGTGGTTGAAGGGGTATCTGACCTTGATGCGACGGACTTCTCCAGTGAGATTGCCGATCCTGAACCCCCGCGCACCTTTGAGTTTGTGGATGAAAATGGTCAACCCATCAACCTCTATCAATTTGACCAGGCGGACGGAGGAAGTACCGCTGGTGTCTTAGTTCCCCGCAGTATCTTTATTCGACGCAGTGGAACCACTGGGGAAGACAACCTCTTGTTCAACAAAATCCCCGCTACCGCCTTTGAAGGGGTGGACTTTCAAGGCCCCGGTTCTGGGGTGGAGTTATTGAACGGACAACGCCTCGTTAGCTTTGCTGATGGACAAGGAACTGTCGCCTTTGACATCAATCTCATTAACGAAGTCTTGGGAACGGATGCTGAAGGGGGCGATCGGTTCTTCTCCTTACAACTGAGGAAAGATACGGTCGTTGTTGATAACGCCAACTTCCTGATTCGTCGTCAACCGGCTGGTGCGCCTCTCGGTGGTGGCTTTACGTTTACTCGAAAAGATAAAACGATTGGAGGTGGTTCGACAGATGGGGCTGCTGAGGGAGTCTTTGGTGTCACCGGAAACCCTGACTTCATCCGTTTTACAATCTTCCGCGCCAACGCCGATGTCGAAGCCAGCGTTGATGTAATTACAAGTCCTGGAACCACCAACCCCGCCATTGGCGTCACCGATATCTCCGAACTCGGGACAAACCCAGGAGAGGGCGACTTCAAACAATTTACACAAACCGTTACCTTTGGCGTCAATCAGCTTTCCCGTTCATTTGAAGTCCCTGTTAGCTTTGACACTCTGGGTTCCTCTATCATGCGGGTTGCCCTCCAGGGAGACCAACTGGGTGCTTTTCCCACCGCAGACGTCAATATCCTCTAAGGATTCTGAGTACATCCTCAACTCCAACCTCATCTCAACACCCCCCTGTGGGGTGTTTTTTTTGCCTCCCACCCCCTCCTCCAACCTCTGTGACCTCCGTGACTCTGTGGTTCCCCCCGCCCCCTTGACATAAAAAATCCATTTTGCTATAATAAAACCATAAATAAAGCTTCACCCCTCAATACAAAGCGCACCAAAATTTTGATTGAGGTTGGCAAGGCTTCGCGGTCCCGGTGCGGGCCGCGCAAAGCCAAACATCTAAGCAGCGCAATTTTTTTCTCCGTATTAACGTACAGAAATCAGACACAAAAACTGGGGGCATCACACCCCCAGTCTGAGCAACCACAAGAGGGCAACCACGAGAGAGCAACCACAAGAGATTGCCCCTACGCATCCTCAACCGGATGACGCTCCCTAATCAAACGAATCGCGCGACTGACACTCTCCGGTAGAATCACCACCAAACTATCCTTAGGCGCCTCATCCAGAGCAATATTAATCGCCTTCTCCTCACTGAGAATCGACTCATAGCGAGCATCAGGATTCACCTCCTGAATCCCCTTACAAATCCAATCCGCCGCATCTCCCCGAGGTCGTCCCCGAGTATCATCATCCTCCTTGACAATAATTTGGTCGAAAATCTCCGCCGAGAGACGGCCCAACTCCACAAAATCCTCATCCCGACGATCGCCCGGGCCCCCAATCACCCCAATACAAGACCCCGGCCAATTGCGGACAAAGCCCCCCAACGCCTCATAACTCGCTGCATTGTGAGCATAATCCACCAAAGCATGGAAATCCCCCAAATCAAAGAGATTCATCCGTCCCGGCGTTTGGTCAACCGACGCCTTAAACGTCGCCAACCCCGCGCGAATCGCCTCCAACTCAACCCCTTGCACATAGGTCGCAATACAAGCGGCTAACGCATTCGCAATCATAAACGGTGCCATCCCCTTCAACGTCAGAGGAACCTCATCCGCCTTAGCAATCCGAACCATCGAACCGCCATCGAGAACCGTCAGATAGCCATCCTGATACACCGCCGCCTTCCCGCCATTCTCCACATGACTCCGCACAATCTCATTATCCGGATTCATCGAAAAATAGGCGATATGGGAGCGCAAATTCTTCGCCATCCCCGCCACCAACACATCATCAGCATTGAGAACCGCATAGCCATCGGGGTGAACCGCCTCCGCCACCACCGCTTTCACACTGGCCATCTGTTCAATCGTATCAATATCACCAATGCCCAAATGGTCAGCCGCAACATTCAACACCACCCCCACATTGGCCTCCTCAAAAGCCAAGCCAGAGCGCAAAATCCCCCCACGAGCGGTTTCCAACACCGCCATCTCCACCGTGGGGTCTCCCAAAATCAGGCCCGCACTTTGGGGACCCGTATTATCACCGGCCTCAGCCAAAAAGTCACCAATATAGGTTCCATCCGTCGTGGTATAGCCCACCACCTGGCCCGTCTGCTTACAAATATGAGCAATCAAACGAGTGGTCGTGGTCTTACCATTGGTTCCCGTAATCGAGATAATCGGCACACTGTGGGGAGTTCCTGGGGGAAACAGCATATCCAAAACCGGCTTAGCCACATTGCGAGGAGTCCCTTCACTCGGACTCACGTGCATCCGGAACCCAGGGGCCGCGTTCACTTCCACAATCACCCCATCCGTCTCCCGTAGCGGCCGGGAAATATCCGAGGTGACAATATCCATGCCGATAATATCTAAGCCAATAATCTTAGCCACCCGTTCAGCAATCCAGCGGTTTTCCGGGTGAATCTCATCGGTGCGATCAATGGCAATTCCCCCCGTACTGAGATTAGCCGTAGCCCGCAGATAGCAGACCTGACCCCGCTCCGGGATACTATGAGCATCCAAGCCTTGACGGTCGAGCCATTGCAAACTGGTATTATCCAACTTCAGCCGCGTCAGGATATTGTCATGGCCATCTCCCCGGCGGGGATCTTGATTCACATCATCTACCAACTCAGCAATAGTAGATTGGCCATCTCCCACCACATGGGCCGGGACTCGTTCCGCCACCGCCACCAACTTACCATCAATCACCAGAACCCGGTGGTCTTGGCCTTCGTAGTAGCGCTCCACAATCACCGATCGCGTCTTCGACTCCTCACTCGCCGCATCATAGGCCGCCTCAGCATCCTGCCAATCATCGATATTGATGGTAATCCCACGACCATGATTGCCATCGAGGGGTTTAATCACCACGGGATAGCCTCCCACATCGGCGATCGCATCTTCAAGTTCATCCAGATAATGAATCACCGTTCCCCGAGGAACCGGAATCCCCGCATCGGCCAGAATCGTTTTCGTCCCTTCCTTATCACAGGCCAATTCCACCCCCAGGATGCCACTATTATCCGTGAGCGTTGCTTGAACCCGTTTCTGATGAACCCCAGTCCCAAAGCGAATCATGGCCCGCGCACTCAACTGGTCCCAAGGGATATAACGCCGTTCCGCCTCCCGAATCAGGGCTTCCGTACTCGGCCCCAAGGCCGCCTCATCCCGTAAATCCTCTAAATCCGTTAAATCCTGTTCCAACTCAGCCAGGGGATAACGGCCCGTCTCCACAATGCTGGTACACATCCGCACCGCTGCCCGCGCTGCATAACGGCCCGCCCGCTCATCTTTATACTCAAAGACGACATTATAAACTCCCGCCGTCGCCGTCGAGCGAGCGCGACCAAAGCCCACCTCCATCCCCGCCAGGGTTTGCAGTTCCAACGCCACATGTTCAATTACATGACCGAGTAACGTTCCCTCCTTAACCCGTTTCAGGAAGCCACCGCGATGGCCCGGGGAGCAAAAATGGTCTTCAATACTCGGCAGGAGTTCACTGAGGGTTTCGTAGAAGCCCGGGATGGTATCCGTGGTTCGCTCGGCCAGATCCTCCAGATCGAGGCGCATCACAATTAACTTTTGGCGGCGAATACTCCAGTAGTTGGGTCCGCGTAAGGTGAGGATCTTGAGAATTTTCATAAAAGCTAAGTACCAGAGAATCTAGCCGGAGCAGATGGAGCAGTACGTGAACACTATAGTGTAGTTTCGATCTGGCGATCGCCTGAAAACTGTTCGCAGTGAACAGAATACGGGGATTGTTGGTCAAACTTGCCGTCAGGGAGAGACCCGTTTAACGGAGATTAATCCCGTGCCAACTGAGGTTGACGACCCAGTAAGCCAGTCATTAATCGTAACGCGATTCCCTTGACCGGGGGAAGGCGGCGTAACCCCCACAATCCCACTTGACGCAGCAGCACCAGGGGCCACCAGTCATTAGAAAAGAGGCGATCGAGAACATCCGTAAAGCCTAAAATGGTTAGGTTTTCCAGTTTACGCCAGCGTTCATAGCGCTTCAAGACCATCAAGGCCCCAATATCCTGACCTCGCTGCTGAGCCGACTGAAGCACTTCCGCCAGGGCCGCCACATCACGAATCCCCAGGTTCATTCCTTGGCCCCCCACCGGGTGACAGCGATGAGCCGCATCACCAATGAGGGCTAAACGGGGTTTCACATAGCGATCGCTCTGCATCAATTGCACAGGAAACAGATAACGAGAACTGGCCAACTCAACCCGTCCCATTTCCGAACCAAACCGTTCTTGTAACCGCTCCCGAAACGCCACTTCATCCAACGCCATCAGGGCTTGGGCCTCCCCATGGGGTGCTGTCCAGACCACATTACAGCGGTTTCCCGGTAAGGGCAGAATAGCAAAGGGTCCGCTGGCCTGAAACTTCTCGTAAGCGATATCCTCGTGAGATTTCTCCGGCTTCACCTTGAACGTGACACAAGATTGCCAGTATTTCCAGCCCCGGGTAGAGATTCCCGCCGCCTCCCGCACCGGCGATCGCCCCCCATCCGCCGCCACCACCAACTGGGCCTGAAGTTGCCGAGTCTGACCTTGATGATGATACGTCACCGTCGCCTCATCGCGTCCATAATCAATCTCCTCAACCTGCGCTGACTCAATACAGCATACAGTATCAGATTTGTCAAGAAATTCGCGCAACCCTTGGAGCAAGGGAGTATGTTCCGCCACATAGCCCAAACGGTCTAAATTCAAATCTTGAGGCAGAAAGCGGACATCAGCAGGGCGATCGCCATCGGAGAGACGAATTTGGCGAAAGGTATTAATACGGGGCAAAATCCTGTCCCAGACGCCGATTCCCTCCAGAATGCGCCCCGTCAGCAACGTCACCGCATAGACCTGTTGTCGAGACAGAGCCGCCTCTCGGGACTGAGCATCGAGGAGAACCACCTGCAAGCCCGAATCCCGGAGAGCGCAGGCCAGGGCGCTCCCCACCACACCACCACCAACAATAGCAACGTCGTAGTGGCCGGGGGTCGCAGCCGGATTAGCAGAGACAGACTGAGGCAATGAGGACATGAATCAATGACAAATGTAACCAGATGTTAAGCGTCGTTGTTCATATTATAGACACGACCTCGCCACTGAGTGGGGCGATGCAGGGCTGAGAGGGTAATCCGTAGAGCCGCCAGGGGGTCTGCCAAGGGGGAGAGCCAGAATAGCCAGGCCCCTTGAGCCTGATGGCAATCATAGGAAGGGGCGATCGCCCATCCCAAGGCCACACGAATCAGCAACAGCAGAGCATTCAGCCCCACAAAAACGCCCCCCAGAGGCGTTCCCAGACCCGAAATCAGGAGGGACCCCAACAGCACCGGCAAGGGCAGTCCTTGGAGCATCCAGAGCAGCCAAACATCACTCCAGGTCTGTCCCCAAGACGAGGCATCCTTGAGGTCGAGCGATCGCCCCCATTCCCGCCAAGTTTCCGCCGCCCCATCATACATCCGCACCTTGAGCAGCCGAGAGCCATCCCAGAAAGCCACCCGATAGCCGCGCCGAGCCACCTCCCGCGCCAAAGTGACATCATCACAAAAGGAGCGACGGGCGCAGGAATAGCCATTCATCTCTTGCAACACCGAGCGCCGCACCAACAAACATTGTCCATTGGCCATCACCCGTTCCGCCGACTGGCTAGGGCTTCCCGTGGGGCCAAAGCGATAGAGAAGGGTCATCAACAACGCCGGTTGCAGCAGTAACTCCCCGGGATACTTCAAAATAAAGCGCGGCGACAGAGAGACCAAATCATAGCCCTCCCGTTCCGCCTCCGCCAACAGCCCCGCCACCAAACCCGGCTGGGGTTGGGTATCAGCATCAATCCCTAACAGCCACTCCACCGGAGGTAAACTCGGCCGAGTCGGCGATTGAGACTGCTCAGAGGTCTCCGTAGGGACGGCAAAATACTGATAGCCATTCTGTAGGGCCCAAGGACGGCCCACCCAATCCGGGGGGAGGGGGTCATCTTCAATCAGGCGCACCCGAGGGTCACGCTGAGCGAAAGACTGGACTAACGCTTGCGTTCCATCCTCAGAGCGACTATCCACCACCACAATCGATCGCACCTCATGGGCCTGCTGCGTCAACCCCGTTAAACAGGGACTGAGGCGATGGACTTCATTCAGCGTCGGCACAACCACCCCAACCGTCCCCAAGCGATCGCCCAGCAGGACTTGGGGAGTAATGGGAGGTTTACGAGTGGGGCCAGCAGCTAAGCGAGAGAAGAGAATGGCCACAGCCGGAAGCTGAAGCAGTAGCAGAAGGAAAATCAAGCTATCCATGAAGGGTTCCGTTTGGGGCAGCGAGGGCGATCGCCTCGACAACAGCAAAGCTTCTATCTTAGGCAAGAATGTGCCCCAAACCACAAGCTGGGCCCGACTAACCCATCAGGGTAGGGGCGAACCGCACCTGGCACGCCCACTTTTGCAAACATGGTATTACTTCGCCGCCGTTTCCAAAGCCGGATAGTCCATCTCCGTCTCAGACAAGCCAGGCGCATCCTCATCAGAGACCACCTCCTCAGGAGCCAGTCGCCAACACAGCAGAGCCGGAACCACTCCAAAGAGACTGCTCAGCAGGGTCGGGACCGTAAACTGAGCATCCAACAGAACTAAGGTGATACTGGCCCCAAAGATGAAATTCACCAAATAGACCGCCACCGGTAGGCCCAACTCCCGGCGAGAGAGGACAAACTGTTTACCATTTTGTAACGCCGTGGCCACAGTCATATAGACCACCCCAGTGCCAATCCAACCGGCGATATTGCGGTAGGGCATCCCAAAGAAACTACCCACTTCCTCAAACGCCCAGAATGGATAGGGCGTTTGACTCATAGCCGGATCTAACACTAAATCCCAGGCCGTCAGCAGAATCGCCCCCAGGGAAATGGCAGCAATCTGACGTTGCCAACGGGCCAGGGGAGTCACCTCCAACAGGGCCGTAGCCAGGAGAAAACAGACAAACCCCATATAGAACCAAGAGAGGGGAATGGTGAAGGGAACCAAGCCAGCAATTTTGTAGCCCAAGCCACTCAGGTAGTGATAGGCCCCAAAGGGAAACCCCGTGCTCGTTCCTAAGAGTTCACTGCTGAGGGAGAGCAAAAACGAGGGGATGAAAAAGGCCAGCAGGGGTTTTAGCCCCAGAGTCCGATAGCCAAACAAGCCGACGGCGATCGCCCCGAGAATGATATAGCTGACACCCCCTTGGCTCATTCCCCAGGAAAAAGCCTTCAGTCCCAGGGGGGATAACTGGGCAATAAACTCAGGATTCGGCAGAACCAGCAGCAGTCCCGCTAGTCCAAACGCCATAGAGAAGATATGAAGGCCCAAGCAGGCGCGTTCGGCGATTCTGAGATGCTTCATGGGATGTTAACTTTTTTTACAAGCACTGACGATGAGTTCACAAATTGTAACGTATTCGGTTTTCCCCCTTAAACCCCATCAGGTGTTAGAGAGCCGAACCACGCGGTAGGATAGAGTCGCAGCAGCCGCCTAAATCACTCCTCTGGGTTGGGTCTTGTCAATTCGGGGAGGATGGAGCCAGAGAAGATGAAAGCACAAGTATTTCACGGGGCAGGAGACCTACGCTATGAAGATCTCCCCCAACCCAACGCCTCAGAGGGAGAGGTCATCCTCGCCGTTAAAGCTGTTGGTCTATCTCCCCTAGACCTCTGTCGTCTGCGAGTCCCGGAATTAGACGAACCCTTCGTCCTCGGCCGAGAAATTGCCGGAACCATCGTTGAGGTGGGGCCTAACGTACAGTCCTGGCGAGTGGGACAGCGAGTGGCCACCCTGGCCCATGTTCCTTGTATGCGCTGTTTAGCCTGTCTCGAAGACCGTTTTTCTGCCTGTCCCACCTATCAAGCCCATACCACCACGGCCGGTCTAACCCCCAGTGGGGGAGGCTTTGCCGAGTTTGTCAAGGTTCCTAGATATTTAGTCGAACATGGCGGTTTAGTGGCACTTCCCGGACATATTACCTTTGAGCGGGCCTGTTTTTTGCAACCCATCAACAGTCTCCTGCATGGTTTCGCCCGACTGAACCTGCAACCGCAACAGCGAGTCTGGATTTTGGGGGCCGGTTCCCTGGGGGCGATCGCCATTCTACTCGCTCAACGTTTGGGCCTTCAGCCCCTAGTGAGCGATCGCAATCCCCAACGACTCGACGCCGCCCTCGACTTAGGAGCCAAAGCCGCCTTCAACAGTAACAGCGACGACCTCCACACCAAAGTTCGCGCCTTTACCGACGGGGAGGGAGTCGACGGGGCCCTGCTCACCGAACCCCAAGGCTGGGATATCATGCAGGCCTTAGATGGAACCCGTCCCGGAGGAAAACTGCTTTGTCTCACCGATTACGCCGATCCCTCCTCAGTTCCCCTCGATCCCCTCGCCTTTGCCCGACGACAGATCGACTTACTCGGCTGTTCCGGCCTCTCCCCCCGACAACAATCTCGTAGCCTCACCTACCTGTTCGACCATCATCTCCCCCTCGAACGCACCATCAGCGATCGCGTCCCCCTCGCCGAATTAGCCAGTCTCCTAGAGCGTCTGCAACATCCCAACAGCGATAGTCGTAAAATTTTGCTGTATCCCAGCTAACCTAATCCGAGCCGACAGTTCCCTCCTCACCCATGACCATTTACTTCTACAAAGCCCAGGATGACTATGGCTGCTTCTCCAACTTCTCCCCTCACCCCATCGAAATCGGGGGACAAACCTGGCCCACCGTCGAACATTACTATCAGGCCCATAAATTCCTAGGAACCCCCGACGAACCCCTCATGGTCCGCATCCGCCAAGCCCCCAGCCCCGAAGAAGCGGCCCGCCTAGGGCGCGATCGCCGTCGTCAGCCCCGGCCCGACTGGAATCAGACTAAACCCCAACTGATGTATGAAGCCGTCAAGCTTAAATTCCGCACCCATCTCGATATCCAGCAGATTCTCCTGGACACAGGAGACGAAGAACTCATCGAAAACTCTCCCGTTGACTATTTTTGGGGCTGTGGCGCCGATGGGAGCGGTCAGAACCATCTCGGACGGATTCTCATGACCATTCGCAGCGAATTACAACCCCCCCAACTTCAGCACCCCAACCCAACCCCCTATAGCAATCAAAGCCTACCTGAATGACCCTCTAAGTTAGCAGAGAACTCCCCACCTCTTCCCCCCACCTCTTCCGACCTGTCCTCTGTGCCTCTGTGGTGACCCTCTTGCCTCTTGCCTCTTGCCCCTTGCCTTCTATTCCCTGTTCCCTGTTCCCTATTCCCTATTCCCTCCCCATGAATATCCTAATTGTCGAAGATGACCTAGAAATTGCCCAACTCCTGCAACAAACCCTGGAACCCGAAGGATTCAACTGTCATCACGCCGCCGATGGCTTAGCCGCCATTAACGCCTTTCGCGAACATCAGCCCGATTTAATGATTTTAGATTTAATGCTCCCCGGTCTCGATGGCTTAGAAGTCTGTGCCCGCATTCGTCAACAACCGGGAGAAAAAGACCCCTATATTCTCATGTTGACTGCTAAAGGAGAAGAAATCGATCGCGTCATCGGCTTATCCACTGGGGCCGACGATTATTTAGTCAAACCCTTTAGTCCTCGGGAGTTAGTAGCGCGGGTGCGGGCCCTCCTGCGGCGGAGTCTGCGTCAGGGAGGTCAGGAGAATATGCACCGCAGCGCCCACTTCACCCTCAACCTCGATCGCCACACCGCCAGCCGCTACCTCGGGGATGACCCCCAACCCCTCGATTTAACGGCCTTGGAGTTTAACCTCCTCTCCACCCTAATGAGTTACCCCGGGCGCGTCTGGAGTCGCAGTCAGCTTATCGATCGCCTCTGGGGGAGTGATTTCTTTGGCGATGAACGGGTGGTTGATACCCATGTGGCCCGCTTACGGAAAAAAGTCGAGTCAGACCCCACCCAACCTCAGTTTGTGAAAACCGTGGTCGGTGTTGGCTATAAGTTCGTCGATGAGCCAGCCACGGACTAGAACCGTTGCGATACATTTGAAAGTAACGTTATGACCCACAATATCGAGAATTGCCATGGCCATCGCCAACACCGACCGAACCTTAAGCCAAAATGGGACAGCGATCGCCCCCAAACGACTGTCCCCCGACCAGTTTCAGGACCGTTTCGAGTCCCTGGTTCCCCTGATGGCTCAAGAATGGACCTCAATCGCTCCTGAGGACATAGAAGCCACGGACGGGGATTTAGACTTAACGGTAGACCTGATTACCGAAGCGACAGAACATACCAAAATCCTCATCCACGCTCAACTAGCGGAACTCTATTCCCTCAGTCTGAATTGGGAACGCCAAGAGCGAACCGAGACCGGTCCAGGGAAGGAGTTAACCCGCTCAACGGACTCGAAGCTGGAGCCGTCCGAGAAGACGGAAACGGACGACAATCCCCCCAGTCCCAGTATTGATGATGTCTTAGACCTCTTGGAACGACGCACAGAAAAACTGGTAGAACGGGTCAAGGCGGATGTGTTACCGGAGGTGAAGTCTCAGGCCAAACGCAACTTAGGCGCCTCGATTTTAACAGCGTTGGGGATTGGCTTTTTATTAGGACTCTTTGTGGGAGGAAGTGGTGGCGATCGCACCTGAATCCCAGAGCCTCACGGCGGAGGTGGAAACCTATGTCCGCCGTAGTTTGGGCCTATTCAAAATTCTCCTAGAACTGCACCTAGAGATTGCTCAGCGAGAAGCGGCTCGGGAACAACGGCGACTGCTGTTAGGACTGGTTGCGGCCTCGATTGGGATTGGCTTGCTCGCCATGGGAACCGGACTCTTGCAAGCCATCGCCGTCTGGTGGGTTCATCGCCTGGGACTGACCTGGTTTGCGTCCTTGGCCAGCGTCGCCGTCGGGGATACTCTCTTAGGCCTTCTGGCCCTCCTCATCGCCGTCCTCACCCTACGGGGGGGTTACATGAGCGAAACCCGTCGCCGAGTTGCCAGTACCACCGCCACTTTGCTACAAGATCAAGATTCTCATTAAGACTCTTATTCACCATGCGATCGCCCACCCTTGGATTATCCGCCTGTTTATTAGGACTATGGCTCTGTTGGGGAAGTCCCAGCTGGGCCCAAGTGCTGCGGGAACCGACTCAAGAGCAGGTTCTCAGTCAAGATGAGTTTTTGAGCCGCCTAGAGGGGGTACGGGTTCTCTATCTCGGAGAAGTCCACAATCGCCCTGACGATCAGGCGGCGCAACTCCAGATTCTGCAACAGTGGTATGAGCAAAACCCCGAACTGGCCATTGGCTTGGAGATGTTTGAACGGCCCCGACAAGTCTATATTGACCAATATCTAGCGGGGGAGATTAGCGAGGCGGAATTTTTGGAACTGAGCGAGTTTGAGACCCGTTGGGGCTTTCCCTGGGAGTCCTACGCTCCCATTCTCCGCTTTGCCAAGGCCCATAATCTACCGGTGTTAGCTCTCAACGCACCCATCGAAGCCATCCGGGAGGTGGCCCGAGGAGGATTTGACAATCTCTCCCCGCAAAACTTGTCCTATCTTCCCCCAGTCGAAGAGTTCGACTTAGAAAATCAAGCCTATCGCCAACGATTACAAGACCTATTCGAGAGTTATCATCAGGGCCATGGCTCCAGTGAAGGCTTTGAAACCTTCTTTAAGGCCCAGGTTCTCTGGGATGAGACCATGAGCTACCATGTGGCTGAGTTTTTACAAACCCACCCGGAACGGGCCATGGTTGTCATCGCCGGACAGGGTCATATTCTCTATGGAGATGGGATTCCCAGTCGGGTGGAACGTCGTCTGGAAGAGATTGAACAACTCTCCTTAGTCTTTGACCCCGATCCGACCCTATCCTCCACTCCAGAGCGTCCCTTAGCGGATATCATCTGGCATCATGAAGACTCAGACTTGGCATCAGACCCAGAAACTCCCCCAGATTAACGGGTTTTCGTCAGAGAGAGTCCCGCCGAGGGAGCTGGGGTAATTCCCCGTCGTAGCGCCTTCGTTTTAAAAATAGAACTGGAGATGAACCCGGGTATTGAGTTTTTCCTGGACGGGTTCACCCTGTTTAAGATGCTGCTCTATAATCCGGGGCACATCTTCCGGCTGAACTTGCCAATACCAGGTATCATCCTGGGTCACCCGTACCGAGGGACCGCTGCTACATTGTCCCAAACAGCCACATCCCTGGACGACCACTCCCTTGGGTTTTGCCGCCTGAAAGGCTTCTAAGGTTTTTGGAGACCCCCGGAGTTCACAGGAACGATGCTGACAGACATAGATGCAGGGAATATCTTGAGAACGAGAGGGGGTTGGAGAATCAGTCATGGTTGGAGCGATCGCCATAGCGTCTTCGTTCCTCATGGTAACGAGTTCTGAGGGGCGATCGCGATTCTTCACCGTTGAGGGGATCGTCGAGGGGTATGATGGCCAGTAGCTAAGTGCGAATACGTCAATTCCCGAAACTCCACTATGGTTAAAAGTGTTGCGGATGTGATGAGTCACGATCCAATTGTCGTCACCCCCGAGACTCCCATTCAAGAGGCCATTCAAATCATTGCGGAACGTCGCATCAGCGGCTTACCGGTGGTGAATGACCAGGGTAAGCTGGTGGGAATGCTCTCGGAAACCGATTTAATGTGGCGCGAAACTGGGGCCACCCCTCCGGCCTATATCACCATTCTCGATAGTGTGATTTATCTGGAGAACCCGAAGCATTACGAGAAACAACTACACAAGGTTCTCGGACAAACGGTGCAGGAGGTGATGAGCAACGGCCAGATGTTCACTACCACCCCCCAAACCCCGTTACGAGAGGCGGCCCGGTTAATGCACGAGAAGAAAGTCCATCGTCTGCCGGTTCTCGGGGAGGGCGATCGCCTGGTGGGGATTCTCTCCCGAGGTGATATCATCCGTGCCATGGCCAGTTCCGAGGCTGAGGCCTAACTCCCATTTTTCCCTGTTCTGACGTTCCTGATGAATCTATGGATATTACACCCGACGCCGTCAAAGCGATGCTCGACTCGGATGATTATGGCGATCGCCTCAGTGGCGTAAATAAGCTCGATTATATTGACCCGAGTCTGGCTTTTGAGTATCTTGTCCCTGTGGTCACCGATACGAATCCACGGGTTCGCTATACAGCGGTTTGTAAGCTCTCCAGTTTAGGACATCAGGACCGGGACTTAAGCTTCTCCCTGTTACGAACCCGCCTCTATGATGACCCCGAGTTAGATGTGAAGGCGGCGGCGGCGGATGCGTTAGGAGCCTTAAAGTTCCGAGAGGCTTATCCCGATTTAGCACAACTCTATCGCAACAATGAGGATTGGATTGTTCGCCTGAGCATCGTGGCGGCCTTGGCGGAAATGGAGGCCCCGGAAGCCGTCGAGTTGCTCCATGAGGCGCTCCAGAGTGACACGGAATTAGTCCAAACGACGGCGATTGGGGCCTTAGGGGAACTCGGCGATCCTCAGGCGGTTCCCTGGATTGAAGAGTTCATGGATCACCCAGAACCGCAAACTCGGCAACGAGTGGCCCAGGCCCTCGGACAAATTGGCGGCGAGTCAGTGCAGAAGGCGTTGCAAACTCTAGCCAATGATGAACATCCCCAAGTGGCTGAATGCGCTCAACGCTATCTCTGACCGGGGCAAGCGTTCAGAAGTATCGGTTTGTTATAGTTGACTCACCGCTATGGGGTCAGCCAGGCCGGCTGTCTTCTGACTATGTCTTCCGTCACTAAAACGACGACCCATCGCTTTATCGAATGGTCAACTTATGTAGCCGTCTTTGCGATCGCCCTCGTCCTCCTGGCCGGGATGATCAGTCCGATATTTCGACGACCACTTTTCGATGATCGCCTTCAGGTGAGTCCTGGAGAAGTCATCGAATTTAAAACCTGGCAACTGAAACCTCAGTTGATTGGGGCGATGCGGATTGATGTTGATGCTTCCTTCAACACCAATCGCTGGGCTACCTATGAACTTCGAGTTTTAGATAAAGAGGGGAATTTAATTGTCTCGGCCCTCAAACAGGCCTGGGCGGAATCAGGAACTTGGCGAGAAGGGGGAGAATCGGGCACTTGGCGGGAAAAAGACGTCGGGGCGGCGTTAGATGTGCGGGCTGGCGATAAGCCGGAAACCATCACCCTTGCCATTAACATTCTCGATTATACAGATACCTCAGGACAGCCGGTTGAGGGAGAGTCAGTTAGCTTTCGTATCCGTGTCCTCGATGGGGTAGTCGATACTCGTTTTCTAACCCCTGGGATGATTGGAACTGGGGGCTTAGCCTTGTTTTGTGTCCTCTCAACCTCCATGTTAGGTCAAGGCGTGATTCGTAAAATCGTTTTTGATAGCGATATTGGGGGTCGTGGGATTATGGGTGGGGAGGACAATTTGATTTGCTGTACGTTAAGGATTGTCGCCGATGAAACCTCTCCTCGGGATTTAAATGTTAATCTCTGGCTCAGCGATGGTTATGGGGAAAATCTTTATCATCAGGTCACACCGGTTAAGCTCGTCTTTCATAAAGATGAAGATGGAGACATCAAAAAAACGACGGGGACATTTAGGCAGTATTTTATCTTGGAAAAACGGGGGTCTTACGGTTTCTATATAGAAGTGACTCCCGATGAACCGGTGGATGAAACCCAGTTAACAGTCCGGGAACAGGTGAAGACGTTGACGGAGGTTTGGGTGGTGGAGATTGCCCGAGATTAGCTGTATGTCGAGTCATGATAACGACGGTCTACTGGGGGAGAACAAACCATGCTAACCAAAATCTTGGCGATCGTAGCCCTTATTCTGGCAATCGTGACGATTGGGGCGGCCTATTCATCCCGGGCATCGATTACCTTGCGTCAAGAGGAACAACAGGAACGCTATTGGCCCCGCCAAGGAACCTATCTCAATGGGTCTTATCAGGGAGGAACCTGGAATTACTCGGGCAGTCGGGCCAGTTATGGGGGCGGCTTTTTTGGGGGTGGAACTGGAGTTGGGAAATAGAGAGAAGGTGACGGAAAATTGGAGATGTATTCACTCATAGTATCAAAATTGATATGGCATCGAATCCCCCGACTTCTGCTGATGTTATCCCCGAAGAAACCAATAGCCCAGGAGAGACTGGAGACGATCGCCCCTGGGTTCGGTTAGGGCGATCGCAACGCAATCTGTTGTTAGCTGCGACGGCGGTTTGTTCGGCTTGTGGTTTGGCGGTGGAACTGCTGTTGGGAACCTTAGCCAGTTATTTGGTGGGAAATCAGGCCCTGGCCTATGGGGTGGCCGTGGGGGGGTTTCTCGCGGCGATGGGAATTGGGTCTTATTTGAGTCGCTTTTTGGTGACGGAGGGCGATCGCAGCCAACAGCAAGAACAGCTACTGCGGCGTTTCATGCAAGTGGAATTGGCGATCGCCCCCTTGAGTGCCTTTTTACCCCTGGGCTTATTTGCCATTTTTGTGGTGGATGGTCCGTTATGGATTGGCTTAAGTCTCGTCACCTTAATGTTGGGGACCTTAGCGGGAATTGAAATTCCCCTACTGACTCGTATTTTTGAACAGGATGATGGGGTTAAAGATGCGATCGCGGGAGTGTTGGCCCTGGATTATGCGGGGGCCTTAGTGGGGTCTCTGGCCTTTCCGGTGATTCTACTTCCTTGGTTGGGATTGTTTCCCTCAGCGGCGATCATTGGGGCCTTGCCCGCCGTAATGGTGGTGATTTTAGCCCAAAACTTCCCCAGTCTGCGATCGTGGCGGCTGTGGGGATTAGGGATTAGCCTCATTCTGATAGCCTTTGCTCCCTTGACCATTCCCTTGAGTAACGCCCTAGAGAATAATCTCTATGATGCCCCCATCATCGCCCGAGTGCGATCGCCCTATCAAAAGATTGTTCTGACTCGTTGGCGACAGGATGTCCGCCTCTTCCTCGACGGCGACTTACAACTGTCCACAATTGACGAATATCGCTACCACGAAGCCTTAGTCCATCCCGCCATGAGTGCCACCCCAAACCCGAAACGGGTGTTACTCCTAGGGGCTGGGGATGGCATGGCGGCCCGAGAAGTGTTGAAATGGCCGCAAGTTGAGCGTTTGTTACTGATTGATCTCGACCCCGAGGTGGTGAATCTCTCCCGTCGTCATCCCTTTCTCAAACGAGTGAATCAGGGGGCCTTAGAGAATCCTCGCCTTGAAGTTCGTATTGCCGATGCCTTTTTGGCGGCCCCAGCCTTAGATGAAGAGTTTGACGTTATTATCGCCGATTTCCCCGACCCAGATCGACCCATTCTCGCCAAACTCTATGCAGAAGGCTTTTATCGCCGTCTCTTACCCCGTCTCGCCGCCGATGGGGTATTAGTCACTCAAGCCTCCAGTTCCTTTTTTGCCCCTCGGGTGATGGCTTGTATTGCAGCAACCTTGGAGTCGGTGGGACTTGCGGTGCATCCTTATACGGTTCACGTTCCCAGTTTTGGTCCCTGGGGCTTTGTCTTAGCCGGTCGTCAAGAGATTCATCCAGAAACCTGGACATTGCCGGTGGAAACTCGTTTTTTAACGCCGCCTTTGTTAGCACATTTATTTGATTTACCGGCAGATATTCAGGTTCCCCATGTGGCGATAAATCGTCTCTCGCACCCAGTTATTGTGGACTATCAAACCCATAATCGCTGGGATGGATTTGAATCTTAGGAGAAATTGTGATTCGTTGAGGGCTAACTCATGTTAATCTTTATTTGGGGTGTTGTTATTGTTGTCTTAGCGGTTTCTACGGTTTTTGTAATGCGTCAAAGACAACTAGCACCCGTCAGTGATTCCCAAAAAAATGTGCCATTAGAACGCAGTGTTTTTACGCTGCAAATTGGCGATATCGTGGACTATATGGGAGAAGACTGGGTGGTGCAGGGAACGCTGGTTTATAATGATAACGGCTATCAGTGGCAGGAGTATCTCTTGCAGGATGGCGATCGTATTCGTTGGCTCGGAGTGGAAGAAGACGACCAAGTGCAAGTGACTTGGTTAACCCCCACGGATGATTTAGAGATTACGGGGACTCCCCCCAAGCAGTTACAGTTTGAGGGGAATCATTACCGCTGTGTCGAATCT
This sequence comes from Phormidium yuhuli AB48, assembly GCF_023983615.1. Classification (GTDB taxonomy): domain Bacteria; phylum Cyanobacteriota; class Cyanobacteriia; order Cyanobacteriales; family Geitlerinemataceae; genus Sodalinema; species Sodalinema yuhuli. The sequence continues at coordinate 4,228,619 of NZ_CP098611.1, forward strand.
GGGGAAGCCACGATGTCTCGTCAGGGGATGACCTTAAATCGCAGCAGCAAACGATGTCAGTATTTCGATTATCGAGGGCCCGGACGTCAGGTGTTGACCATTGAGGATTGGGATGGCGATATTGAAGTCACCATTGGAACAATTATTCATCCCTCAGAACTTCTGTTGTTACCCGGAGATGGCCAGCCGGTATATGAGTAGAAACCCTGATGGAGTCTTACATTCCGCAGACTAACTCGCTTGAACTGAAGGCTCGGATGATAAGGATTTTGTTGCCAAAGGACGTAAGCTCGGGTCTTCTAGGTTTAGGGTGATCAGGAGAATTTATGACAGATTATATCCGTTGCTGTAGGGGCATAACCCACCCCTGCCCCTCCCAGGAGGGATAACCCACCCCTGCCCCTCCCAGGAGGGATAACCCACCCCTGCCCCTCCCAGGAGGGGATTTTTCGCCCCTACAATTTTGTATCATAGGAAATGACTTTGTGACGCTTGATTTCATTGTTGTGTTGGGAAGACCTCATCAAGTGGAACAGTTTGTCCTGCTGAGATCTCCTGCCGCACCATTGCCGCCATTTGGTCCCATTGATCATCGGTTGTGGTCGCAAAACGGGTTTCCCATTTTTGCTCATCCTGTAACTCCGCTAAAAATCGAGCCGCGATCGCATCTTGTTGGTCCGGTGGGAGTTTTTGGATTTGGGCGATCGCCTGTTGAAGTAGTTCTGTCATTTTTCAGTAGCAGTTAACACCGCCAAATCACATTGTCTTGTTTATTTTACCCAAGGCTGTAATGTTTTTGTGCGATTTCATAGCCATTGCACTTGCACCTGACACACCCTAATCCTGGTTGCCCCACTTTCCTCGTGTCATGGCTCCAGCCGTGACACGGACTGTGGTGGCTCTGCCGCCTGCAATGGGGAGATATAGCCTCCCCAAAGGCATAACGCTAGAGCCAAGTTACGAGAAACCATGGTTTTGCTGAAGACCCGTCAGCGTTGAATGTGCTAAAGTAGGGGCGAAAAATTTGTCACCCCTACTAAACTTAAAACAGTGGATATGCCCTGGAACCCAATTCAAGATTTGCCCGAGAGTTGGCAAGATTTGGCTAATACAGAATTGCCACCCTTAGCTAGAGTTTGGAATGAACAAGCTGAGCGGTTGCAACAATCTGGTGAGTTCAAGAAATTCATGGAAAAACTACGCCGAGAGATTGCCATTGAAACAGGAATCATCGAGCGTTTGTATAGCTTAGATAGAGGAATTACTCGTTTACTGATTGAGCAAGGTATTAACGAGTCGCTCATTCCTCATGGAGCCACAGATAGACCCGTTAAACACGTTGTCGCCTTAATTCAAGACCAGGAAGCGGCTGTCGAAGGATTATTTGACTTTGTAGGTAAACAGCGCCATCTATCAACATTTTACATCAAACAACTTCACCAAGTCTTAACCCAAAATCAACAGAGTACAGAAGCTATTATCCCCTCAACCCAAGAGATTATCACAATTCCTCTAATTCGTGGGGACTGGAAAAAACGACCTAATAATCCCATCAGACGTGATGGTTCTGTCTATAACTACTGTCCCCCGGAACAAGTTTCCTCAGAGATGGATCGATTAGTAGCACTCCATCACCAGCATCAAGACAATCAAGTTCCTCCCGAAATCGAGGCGGCTTGGCTTCATCACCGCTTCACTCAAATTCATCCGTTCCAGGATGGTAATGGTCGAGTTGCAAGATGTCTAGCGAGTCTCGTGTTTATTCAAGCAGGATGGTTTCCGCTGGTCTTAACTCGTGACGATCGCACGGCTTATATTCAAGCATCCGAACAAGCGGATCATGATGATTTATCTGGGTTAGTTAACTTGTTTTCCAAAAGCCAAAAGCAAGCCTTTATTCGGAGTCTCCCCCCCGATGGGAGTAAATCCCATTATCACGGCTGTCAGATTGACGTGAGCGATCGCCTACGCCAACTCGGAACGGCGATCGCGCAGATGCAAACAGGGTTATCAGGGTCTCCATAGTGGTATACTTCAGACGATAAGGACTGACTCATTGCCAGGCAAATTCTAGAAAGTTAGCTAATCGGCATCATCGTCCTGAGAGGCCGTACAACGTTTATGCTTGACAACATAGAACTTTATAACTTTAAAAGTCATCCATCGACCGTGCTAAACCTAGATTGTTCACGCCTTCATGCACTGGTGGGACAAAACAGTTCTGGGAAAACATCAGTTTTGCAAGCCCTACATTATCTGAGTCGGCTTGCAGATTCACCCTTTAAAAAGATATTTGGACATCAACGAGCGCCAGAGGTTCTGACAACGAGCGGACAAACTCATCTGTCTGTCAGCGCCAAGGGCTTCTGGGGATATCAGAAAAACCGACAAGATTGGCAAGCCTCCTATCACTTTGAGCAACAACAAGAGAACAAATGGCTTCCAACAGTATCATGGACTCTTGCTGACGAAACAGGACAAGCCCAAGGTTGGGATAGTTCCTTAAGTACCACCCCATTTCCAATTCCTCAGGCGTTAAGGTTTGCCGTTCATCTCAAATTAGTTGCGACCACTCTCTCCAAACCGGCTTATAGTGAAGCCATCACACCACGAGTTGAATTTGACGGTTCAGGATTAGCACCGACCTTAGACTATCTACGGAGTGAAGCTCCAGATAATTTCCAATCTTTACAAGAGATGTTACAGCGGATTGTCCCTGGTGTTGAGAAAGTCGGAGTCAGACGGGCTAAAGTCCTCGTAAATCGTCAACGCTTAATTGAAGTCAATGGAAAATCAATTTCTTATGAAGAAAGCCAGGAAATGACAGGACAAGAAGTTGTCTTGGATATGAATACAGGTGAGCGTATTCCAGCCCACGCTATCAGTGAAGGAACGATACTAACTCTAGGTCTTCTCACCGTTTTAATGAATCCGACTCTACCCAACTTAGTGTTACTCGATGATGTCGAACAAGGACTGCATCCTAAAGCGCAACGGGAGTTGATGACGGTTTTCAAAGAGATTATCCAGGCTAATAAAAATTTACAAATTATAGTATCAACGCACTCCCCGTACATTGTCGATGAGCTAACTCCAGCCCAAGTTCATGTTTTAAGTCATCAGCCATCAGGATTTACTCGTTCTAAACGATTAGACGAGCATCCTGATATAGAGTTAGCTCAACACACCTTGACTACGGGTGAGTTTTGGGATGCGGAAGGAGAAGATTGGATCGATACCGTTGGGGTCAATGATTGAGTTTATCATCATTGTTGAAAGTCGTGCTGATGCTGAAACCGCTAGTAAATTGGCTGAGCGAGTCTTAGTAGACAAGGTCGATTGGTTAGAGCCTGAACTTTTACCGTACTTGTTTCGATGGAGCGGTTTAGACCCGGAAACTGACTATTCATGCTGGAGCGATATTAAGGATATCATGCAGCGTGCTAAAGCGTCAGGTTTACCAATACCTAAATTTTTAGGACACAGCAAAAAAAGACCTCTGAAAGCCGATGGTGCAGCAACCCTTAAAATTTTGAATCTCATCCGAGTTATCCAACTTAAAAAGAGCCGACAGGATGAAGATAGCCGCTATCTGAGAGCTGTTCTCTTCATTCGAGATTTAGACAATCAACCTGAGCGACGAGAGGGAATGCAGCAGGCCCGTGCAGAACAGATTGATCAGTCGCCTCAATTAGAAATTATCATTGGTGTGGCGAATCGAATGCGAGAAGCTTGGGTTTTGAATGGATTTGTTGCTTCCAACCCAGAGGAGGTTCAGCTCTTAGAGGCGATCAAGAAGCAGTTACCGTTCGATCCCTGTGAGGAATCACATCGATTACGTTCTAATTCTCGTGAAGAACCTGAACGGATGCGCAATCCTAAAGTCGTCCTTGAAGAACTGACGGCTCGCAATGAGTTGCGAGAACAACAGTGTTGGCAAGAAACCTCTCTAGAACTTCTACGACAAAGGGGTAAGTATACTGGGCTAACCGACTATCTTGACGAAATTGAGCAACGACTGATTCCGGTTCTTCTCGAACAGAGTCCAGAAGCTGACGACTGACGAACCCCCCATCCAACCCCTAGCCCTCAAACGTAACGCTGCGAAGCCTCCCTCCAGACAACCTTTAACACCGCCAAAGACATTTATCATCTCGTCCATCAACGCTACCCCGAAAATCCCGAAGAAGCCAAACAACGAGAAGAAGAAGCGCGACGGATTGAGTTCACCCAATGGTGGTCTAAAAAATGGGAGCAAATCAAAGCCGATTTACAAGACTTTTACCGCGCCACCTCCCCAGCGAACGACTCAACGCTACATTTCAACGCCGCCGAAAGCTTAAAAAAACTCAGAGAACGCTATCTACAAGTCTCAGAGAGCGAAATGCAGCATTTGCGGCAGACCACTCTTGAGAAACGAGACCGTATTTTTGCGGCCAATTCTAACCCAGTGTTTGACCGTGCTAAGGCCAACATTGTTTGGCGAGAGGATTTGTATAACGATGTTAAACAGCATTTGGATGCGATCGCCGACCAATTAGCGATTGAATTACAAGAGCAATGTTCCATCTTAATAGCTTACATGACCGAACAGCTTTGGGGAAGTTCGCAAGTGGAATCTCGCCTGATTGACAACTCGGACTATTACCTAGAAAAACTACAGCATAGCCTGCGAGTCTTATATTTACGGTTTGCGCGTCCCGTTGCCGAAGCCTTAATTCGCAGTCCCGTCAAGAGTGACACCCGCCGCAGTATTATTAAAAATCTCGGGGTTGATATTGAGATTTTAGATAATTATTATAGTGGTGACGAACCAGCACTTCGAGTGTTAAAACGCTATGCCAATTATGGGTTTCAACTCCTCCTCGACAGTGCCTTACGCCAGGAAGTCTTAGGAGTCCGAGAAATCACGAGCCTGATTGAAGCCTTTGACGAGTTTAAAAATCCCGAAGACGAGGTGATTTTTGAAGTTGAAACAGATATTAAGATTTTTGAAGAATACTTGCAGTTTGCCGTTTTTAATGCAGCCAGTTTAGAATCCTATGCCTTGCAAGAACTCCAGGGATTACTGGACAAATTCCGAGACCTCAAAGGGGCCTGGGATGGGGTGGCGATGAATGAATGGTATCGAGGCAATCCGGCGTTACTCTCAGAACTTCCAGCGGCGTTGCAACCTCAGGAATTAAACCTAGAAGTGAGCGATCGCCTACGCCAACTCGGAACGGTGATCGCGCAGATGCAAACAGGGTTATCAGGGTCTCCATAGTGGTATACTTCAGACCATAGGGGCTGACTCATTTGAAACCGGGTTAGAAGAAGAGATAAACCTAGAGATTGCCCCTAGATTTATCTCTCCGTGAAACTCTTAACGGAGAACAGCTTTGGCTTTGGCCAACACGTTATCAACGGTGAAGCCAAATTTCTCCATCACCGTGCCACCGGGGGCCGAAGCACCAAAGGTGTCAACACTCACCATGTCACCTTCAGCACCGATATAGCGTTCCCAGCCGAAGCGAGTCGCCGCTTCCACCACCAAACGCTTCGTGACCGCTTTCGGTAACACAGACTCACGATAGGCGTCATCCTGCTCCTCAAACAGTTCCCAAGACGGCATGGAAATCACCCGCACCTTCTTACCTTCAGCGGTGAGTTTTTCCGCTGCTTCAAGACAGAGAGAGACTTCACTTCCCGTCCCAATCAGCAGCATTTCCGGAGTTCCCTCACAGTCAGCGGCAATGTAAGCTCCTTTGGCTACCTTATCAGCGGTACTGGCGGCTAAGTTGGGGACATTCTGACGGGTGAAGGCAATCAGGGTCGGACGCTTGCGGTTTTGCACCGCCACTTTGTAGGCCCCCGAGGTTTCATTCCCATCAGCGGGACGAATCACCACTAAGTTGGGAATCGCACGCAGAGAAGCAATGGTTTCTACCGGTTGGTGGGTGGGGCCATCTTCACCCAGGGCGATAGAATCGTGGGTCATGACATAGATAACCCCCGCTTCAGACAGGGCCGACAGACGAATGGCTGCCCGCATATAGTCTGCAAACACCAAGAAGGTGGCACAGTAGGGGATTAAGCCGGAGTTGTGCAGGGCAATCCCGTTACAAATAGAACCCATACCATGTTCACGCACCCCAAAGCGCAGGTTGCGGTTTTCATAAGTTCCTTTTTGGAAGCTGCCGGAACATTTGAGTTCCGTCAAGTTGGAGTGGGTTAAGTCCGCAGAACCGCCCACCAGTTCCGGGAGGTTGGGGGCCAAGGCGTTGAGGGTGGCTTCGGAATGCTTACGGGTGGCAATTCCTTTGTCCTCGGGGGTGAAGCTGGGTAAGTCTGCATCCCAACCTTGGGGCAGTTCACCCTTGAGCATCCGCTCGAAGGTGGCGGCTTCTTCTGGGTATTTGCTGCGATAGGTGTCTAGGCTAGCATTCCAGGCTTGCTCGGCTTCAGCACCGCGATCGACGGCTTTGCGGAAATGCGCTAAGGCATCTTCGGGAACCTCGAAGGGGTCATGGTTCCAACCGAGGTTTTTGCGGGTGGCTTCGATTTCTTCTCCACCGAGAGCGGCCCCGTGAACGCCGGCGGTGTTGGCTTTGTTGGGGGAACCGTAGCCGATGGTGGTGGTGACTTTGATAAAGGAGGGTTTGTCGGTGACGCTTTTGGCTTCGGCGATCGCTTTCTCAATACTATCGAGGTCGGTGTTGCCGTTTTCTACATGGATGACGTGCCAGCCGTAAGCTTCAAACCGTTTGGCGACATCTTCTGTGAAGGAAATATCCGTGGAGCCATCAATGGAGATGTGGTTATCGTCGTAGAGGGCGATGAGTTTGCCGAGGCCGAGGTGGCCAGCGAGGGAACAGGCTTCGCCGGAAACCCCTTCCATGTTGCAGCCGTCACCGAGAATGGCGTAGGTGTAGTGATCGACAATCGCCGCATCGGGTTTGTTGAAACGAGCGGCTAAATGAGCTTCCGCCATGGCTAAACCTACGGCATTGGCAATCCCCTGTCCTAAGGGACCGGTGGTCACTTCTACACCGGGAGTTTCAAAGTTTTCTGGGTGTCCGGGAGTGCGCGCGCCCCATTGACGGAACTGTTTGATGTCGTCTAGGCCCACACTGTCATAGCCGGTGAGGTATAACAGGGCGTATTGCAACATACAGCCATGTCCGGCGGAGAGGACAAAGCGATCGCGGTTGAACCACTGAGGATTTTTGGGGTTAAAGCGCATAAAGCGATCCCAAAGCACAAACGCCATCGGCGCAGCGCCCATGGGAAGTCCGGGGTGTCCAGACTTGGCTTTTTCCACGGCATCAATCGCGAGGAAGCGAATGGAGTTGATGCAAAGTTCTTGAAGTGATTGGGTGGCGACTGCCATAGTTTCTACTATTAAACGATTGACTGGACGAACAGGTGTGAGGTGAAGGAACTCGCGAACGATGAGACGAACCAAACGCCCTCACGAAATTGTCCCCATCATCCCACTATGGGGATCGAGGGGCAAGAGGCAGACTCAATCGAGCCTTAACTATATTTCTGAAAGGCGAGACAGACGTTATGACCGCCAAAGCCGAAGGAATTGGAGAGGGCGACGTTAACCTCTCGTTCCCGGGCCTGGTTGGGAACATAGTCTAAATCACAATCGGGATCGGGATGGTCGAGGTTGACGGTGGGGGGAATGCGATCGTTGGCCACGGCCAAGACGGCGGCTACCCCTTCGATACCACCGGCACCGCCGAGGAGATGTCCGGTCATGCCTTTGGTGGAACTAATGGCCGCTTTGCGAGCGTTGTCTTCCCCGAGAGCCGCTTTCATGGCGGCGGTTTCGGTGCGATCGTTGGCGGCGGTACTGGTTCCGTGGGCGTTGATGTAATCCACCTGTTGGGGTTGGAGGTTGCCATCTTTGAGGGCCAGTTGAATGGCGCGGGCGGCCCCTTCGCCCCCGGGAACCGGAGAGGTCATATGATAAGCATCGCAGGTCATGCCATAGCCCACCATTTCGGCATAGATGGTGGCACCGCGACTGAGGGCGGTGTCCAACTCTTCTAAAATGAGAACCCCTGAGCCTTCACCCATAACAAAGCCATCCCGCTCAGCATCGAAGGGACGGCTGGCCCGTAGGGGGTCGTCATTCCGGGTGGAGAGGGCTTTGGCAGAGGCAAACCCAGCCACAGACAGTTGGGTGATGGCGGCTTCGGCTCCGCCGCAAATCATGGCTTGGGCGTAACCCTGTTGAATGAGACGGAAGGCATCCCCGATGGCGTTGGAGCCGGCGGCGCAAGCGGTGACGGGGCTGGAGTTGGGTCCTTTGGCGCCGGTATGGATGGCCACGAGTCCGGCGGCCATGTTGGCAATCATCATCGGGACCGTAAAGGGGCTGACGCGGGAGGGACCCCGTTTGAGCAGGACTTCGTTTTGGTCTTCCATAACCTTGAGTCCGCCGACCCCCGTTCCGAGCATGACACCGATTTGTTCCGCGTTGAGGTCGTTGATGTCTAAACCGGCATGGGTGAGGGCTTGTTTGCTGGCCGCGACGGCAAATTGAGCAAACCGGGCCATACGCTTGGCATCTTTGCGATCGATGTAGTCATGGGGGTCGAAGTCTTGCACTTCTCCGGCAATGCGACAGGCGTAGTCTGTTGGGTCAAAGAGGGTGATTGGCCCGATGCCGATTTTGGCGGAGAGCAGTCCCTGCCAATAGTCGTCTACAGTTTTCCCGATGGGTGTGATAGCACCGAGTCCTGTGACAACAACACGTTTGCGCTGGGTTGAGGATTGGGTCATGATGTCAGTCAGTATCGAGGGAAGGTCGAACCCGACGAAATACCAAAATAGAGGGTTGAATAAGGTCTGAGGTGGATAGCAATAGACGGTTCATCTTGGACAATTTAAACTTGGGATGCCTTACCTTGGCTTGTGTTTCCCGGTTGTTAATGTCCTATTTGGTTAGCTTATTGCTAGAGTTGAGGGCGAGTTCAGGGGCGATCGCGCTCGTCCCAACGGTCAACGACACTGGCGAAGTAACGAGTATCTGCCGCAAGTCGCTTGGCGGGTGATGGCGCGATCTCCATCAAGATGAAGCAGGACCGCCTAACCAAATGGGTGGGTTAACAGTCCTACGTCATGGCTAGGCTTGAGCCGCCGCCGATTTCTCTTGGATATAGTTAACGGCATCTTTGACCGTGAGAATTTTCTCGGCATCTTCGTCGGGAATTTCGATATCAAATTCTTCTTCAAAGGCCATGACTAATTCCACGGTGTCAAGGGAGTCGGCACCGAGGTCTTCGATGAAACTAGCTCCTTCTTTGACTTGGCTAGCTTCGACACCTAAGTGTTCCACGACAATTTCTTGAACTTTTTCTGAAACGTTAGTTTGACTCATCGTTAGGCTTCCTATATTAACTGGCGCAGCAAGGTCATGCGGCTGATCCGCAGACAAGCGATTTTACCGTCTGTCGGGGACAACAAACAAGGGATTCTATGGGTTCGTTGCCTGAGGGAACTGTTTATCATCTTATCGGAAAGGGCGATCGCCCCCGGGGCCGTTGTGACTGGATTCAGGTCGGCCCTCTCCCAGGGCATCTAGGGAATAGGTTCGGCATAGCCAGCCCGAACCAAGGCTTGATAGAACATCGCCGTCACCTCGGCACGGGTGGCTTCTCGATCTAAATCAAGGCCTTGAGCATCAGGGCGATTGCGTTCGAGTTCCGCCTGTACGGCTGCCGAGACTGGGGGTCTGGCCCAATTGGGGATCTGATCGCGATCGCCAAAGGCCTCTAAAATCGGTTCAGGGTCTTCGGGTTCTGAGAGATTTAAGCCAGCCCGCAATGAGAGCAGGACCTCTAACCGAGAGATGGACTGTTCCGGGCGAAATTGTAGCCCAGGATAACCACTCAAAAAGCCCCAACGTACTGAACTGTCAATGGCAGAGGCGGCCCAATTCTCCTCATCGACATCCACAAAGGCTAAACTCTCCCGAACGTCCTCATCGCTAGCAAACACCTGCTGCACCAGTTGAGCATATTGGGCACGAGTTACGGGCTCATCCGGGGCAAAGCGATCGCCCTCCACTCCTTGAATCAAGCCTCGGGCAGACATGGCATCAATATAGGAGCGGGCCCAATGGTCATCTCCCACATCGGCGAATTGGGCCGGTTCACCCACATTCTCATTCACATCGGGACGAACCTCGGCGGCGGTGTCTTCATCATCGGGAACTGCCACCCCAGCCGTCTGCTCCGGACTCTCCACCTCGGTGTCCCCATCTAGGGTGGGGTCGGGGTCTTCCGTTACGGCAGGTGTCATGGGGTCTTCATTGGTCGGCGAGTCCTCCGTCTCGGGGGGCACTGGGGTTGCTTCCCCATTGCTGAGTCGGGTTCGCGCCTGTTGTCCTAGAAGGGTTCCCGCTCCAGGGACGACCCCAGCGGTGGAACTGTCCCTCACCCCAGGTCGCCGGCCCAGGCGTTGCTCCTCCTGGGCAGCTCGATGGCGGTCTCGTCTCGAGTCATTCTCTTCCGCCGTGCGATCGCGACGGCGCACTCGGGCCGGACGGTCTTCAGGGGTCTCCCGGCGGGCCCGAGTTCGGGGGGCTTCCCCGAAGCCAAAGAGAGGGCCGGCCTCCGTCTCATCCCGGCGAGTTCGGGGGCGATCGTCCTCCTCAGCTAAACCGGGAATGTCAAAGCCTGCAATTTGGCGAGGAGCGATGCGTCGCAAACCGGCTGCCCCCAATATCCAGACCCCCAAGCCCCCTAGGGTCAAAAGGGTCACAAAAATAGCAATCCATTCGTCGGTTTCCAGACGGCGGGGGGGGTCAGGGGGAGTGGGGTTGGCCATAACAGCACCTCAAGTGAGCGGCAGTTGTCCTGATGATATCAGCATATCTAAGTGGATTCACTGCCGGATGAGGCGGAAAAGGCGCTTTGCGGCTCACGGGGTGGGTTTGGGGAGAGTTTGCTCAGGAATGTCTCGATCAGGCTAATGGTGACGGCGGGAAGCTCAAGATGGGGGGTTAAGCCCACGTCTTCTAAGACTTCAAAGGCTTGTACGGCTTGGGGGTTGAGATCCGCTAAACGGCGACCGACTTCAAAGTTGACAAATTGGGATTTTTTGCCCCAAAGCATGGCTGTAGGAACCCTCAGTTCTGGGAGGTAGCGGGCTAAATCAAAGCAACAATCACCGCGCACGAAGGCTAGGGCCGCATAGTCGGCGTTTTCCTGTTGAGCCGATTCGAGATAGGCTTCGATGATTTCCTCGTAGATGCGTTTGGGATCGGCAAATTGACGTTGTTCTAGGAAGGAGCGGATTCCTCCTGGGGTGGCCACTCCGAGACCGTAAAAGAGGCGATCGATGATGGGGGTTTTGACGATTTGGGCGAAGAAGGTGTTGTTGTAGCTGTTGCCAAAGTCGGAGAGGCCCGTGGGATTGGTGAGGATGAGGGATTTGAAGCGGTCGGGATGGGCGATCGCCGTCCGGATGGTGAAGGCGGCAGTTAGGGAGGAGGCCACGACCGTCACGGGTCCTTCACAGGTGGCGGATAGGAAGTCGCCAATCATGGTGATGTAGTCGTCGGGGTTATAGTCCCGTTGAGGATGTTCGGAACGACCCCAGCCGATGAGGTCGGGGGCGAGAATCCGATAGCGAGAGGCGAAGGCGGGATAGACTTTCGACCATTCATAGGCTGATGACCCCCCACCCAGTCCATGGATAAAGACTAGGGTTTCGGCGTTGGCGGGAGGGTCGAGGGGACTGTCTGGGTCGAGACTGTAGTAGGCCATGCGTCCCAGGGAGGTTTGGATGGCCTCTTGGCGGAAACCGGGGGGGATTCTCATGATGCTGTCTCCTGTATCTGGGGGATTGGGTTGGCTGAAGTTTGGGCCAGTCCTAGTTCTGTTGTAGCGAATGCTGGGGGCGAGGGGTGTCTCTCGAAGGTCAGAGATGGGGGCGATCGCCGATTTGGATATCCCCCGATTGACCCCCGCTTTTCCGGATTAGGCGAATGCCCTCAATTTGCAAGGTTTTTTCCAGGGCCTTCGCCATGTCATAGAGGGTCAGAGCGGCAACGGAGACGGCGGTTAAGGCTTCCATTTCGACTCCTGTTTCTGATTTGGTCTTCACCGTGGCTTCCAGGCGATAGCCGGGCAAATCTGGGGCGGCGTCAAGGTTCACCTCAATTTTTTTCAGGGGCAGGGGGTGGCAGAGGGGGATGAGTTGGGCCGTCTGTTTGGCGGCCATGATGCCTGCCAGTTTCGCCGTCCCCAAGACATCCCCTTTGGGGGCATTTCCGGCGGCGATCGCCTCAAAGGTCTCTCGCCTCATCCGCACATAGCCCTCGGCGGTGGCTTCCCGGACGCTGACGGCTTTCTCGGAAACATCCACCATACGGGCCTCCCCGCTCTCGTCCAGGTGCGTTAATTTTTTTTTGGGCTGGGGGGGTTGCGTCATCGATTTTTTTGAGTTATGATGGTCTCCTAGCGAACAACGCAAGGGCTTGTAGCTCAGTGGACTAGAGCACGTGGCTACGGACCACGGTGTCGGGGGTTCGAATCCCTCCTAGCCCGTTCCAAAGTATAAACGAGTGGTTTCCAATTGGGGAACTACTCGTTTTGCGTTTTGGGGCTAGAGACTTCCCCAAGCTTCATCTCACAACTTGTTTCGGGTGAGCCATTCATGGAAGACAACAATTCCCCTCCATCTGAATCCCCCCGCCCGTCTACGGGGAGATTACGGGGGTTAGACCGGGTTCTGGGTTGGATTGAACGAGTTGGCAATGCCCTCCCTGACCCGGTGACTCTATTCCTGATTCTAGCGATTGGGGTGATTCTCTTGAGCGCCTTGGCGGCGGCGGCGGGGCTTTCGGTTCTGCATCCAGCAACGGAGGAAACGCTTACAGCGGTGTCCTTGCTGTCTGCTGAGGGATTGCGGCGAATGGTCACTGAGGCGGTGCAGAATTTTGTTCAGTTTCCTCCCTTGGGACCGGTGTTAGTGGCCATGCTGGGGGTGGGTCTATCTGAATATACCGGGCTGCTGTCTGCGGCGTTGCGCTGGGGGGTATCGGTGACACCCCTGGCTCTGGTTAGCCCGGGTATTGTGTTTTTGGGGGTGATGTCGAACCTAGCCTCGGATGCGGGGTATGTGGTGTTAACTCCCCTAGCGGCGATGTTGTTTGCGGCGGTGGGTCGTCATCCGATTTCGGGGCTGGCGGCGGCGTTTGCTGGGGTGTCGGGAGGCTTTAGTGCGAACTTGCTCATTGGCACCCTAGACCCCTTGCTGGCTGGGATTAGTCAGGAGGCCGCCGCTTTTCTCGATGCCGATTATGTGGTCAATCCCACGGGCAACTACTACTTTATGGCCGCGTCCACGTTTGTGATTACTCTGGTGGGGTGGTGGATGACTGATAAGGTGGTGGAGCCTCGTCTGGGTTCTTATGAGGGCGATCGCACTCCCGAGGATGAACAGACGCTCACGGCTGCGGAACGTAAGGGCCTTCGCTGGGCCTTCTATGCTTTGTTGGCGGTGCTGGCTGGGCTGGCCCTTTTGGTACTTCCCCCCAATGCTATTCTACGGGACCCGGAAACGGGCAGCCTTGTCCCGTCTCCCTTCCTCAACGGCATTGTCATTTTGATTACCCTGGGTTTCCTGATACCGGGAATCGCCTATGGTATGGCGGCGGGAACGGTGCGTAATGATAAGGATGTGGTCAAGGGGATGTCGACGGCGATGAGTGCCATGGGCTACTACATTGTGCTGTCGTTTGTGGCGGCCCAGTTTATTGCCTACTTTAGCTGGAGTAACCTGGGGGTTATCTTGGCGGTGAATGGGGCCAATGTCCTAGAAGGGAGCGGCTTGACTGGCATTGCTTTGTTGTTGGGGTTTGTGCTGCTGAGTGCCTTGATTAACCTCTTCATTGGTTCAGCGTCGGCCCAGTGGGCGATTATGGCTCCCATTTTTGTCCCGATGCTGATGCTGTTGGGCTATACTCCCGAGGTGACGCAACTGGTGTTTCGTATTGGTGACTCTGCGAGTAATATCATTACGCCGCTCATGGTCTATTTTCCCTTGATTGTGGCCTTTGGGCAGCGGTTTGAGAAAAACCTCAAGATTGGCACGTTGATTGCGACGATGCTGCCCTATTCGCTGGCGTTCCTGATGAGCTGGTCTCTGTTTTTTGCCCTTTGGTTTGTGCTGGGGTTGCCCCTGGGTCCGGGGGCAGGGATTCGGCTAGTGTGACCTCGCTTGGGAGGGGGGATTTCTTCGTGTCATGGCTGATAGCCGTGACATGGACTCTGGGCGGCTCTGCCGACTGTACTCGGGAGGCAGAGCCTCCCCAAAGGCATGACTTGGCAGAGCCAAGTCACGAGGAAACAAACGAGGAATCAACTCGCCTTGGAGGGGTTATTTGCGACGGATGGCGACACCGTGGGTATCACTGTGTTCTCCGCCTTGATAGTCATGACCTCCCGCAATAGGGGCGATCGCACCATCAATCACATTAGAACTACGCAGGACTGAGACCAAGCGCCCCGATGCCCCATTGTCCGTCAGTTCAACCACCCCAACTCCCGGACAACTCCCTTGGGAAGAGTGACCGACCGAAACCGGAAGCGGTCCACGCAAGGCCACAAACAGGTACTTACCATCAGGACTGACCTCCATTAAATCAGGAGCCGGGTCGTTGCTGGGCAAGTCCGCATCATCCGTCACTGAAGCCGCCGCACAAGCACCGACACCAGTCCCCTGTCCATCGGCTGAGGTGAGGTCGTACTGAGTCCGTTCTAAGGTTTGGCTGTTAAACACCTGCATCTCATTCTGAATCCGGTCCGTGGTATGGATATAGGTCCCAGACACCGTGGCAATCATGCCATGACTGTCATGACGGGTTGTCATACCGGGGAATTGTCCTGTGGTATTCTCCGCCTCGCCATTGGTATTGCCGTTGGTGGCGGTGTTATTGGGGTCTTTATAGACCAACACCGGGGCGGGACTGTTGGGAGGATTGGGACTATGACTAAATGCCCCATCCTCAAGGGTATAGAGGCTAAAGGTGGATTGGGTGGCTCCCGCATCAGACGCAGAGACCCCGGCATTTAACCAGATGTTGCCATCGGCTTCAACTCCCCCACAACCGGCACCATTGATGACGTTTGAGCCATATTCCCCAATGAGGCTCATGGGAGTAGTGGTAGTATCAGCCACTAAGAGACCCCCTGCCGCGAGGGTAATATAGGCGTGGTCTAAGCTGGAGATAATCGGGCAAATAATCAAGTTATTCCCCCGTCCCCCTTGACTGGCATCCTCTCCAGCAGCACAGCCGTTTTCTTTACAGTCACCACTGGGGGTTAAATCAGCTAAGGCGTTGGGGTCATAGTCCCCGGCGACTTGCCCGATTAAATCATGATTATGAGCGTTTTTGCCCCGATAGACTTTCGCCGATTCGAGGACTTCCATGCCTTTGCCCACCCCTAATGAGGCGGTTTTGTTGTAAATCGCATCAATAATTTCGTCTTGGTCGTTGCGGACAATATCAATGCGTTCTAACAATTTACCGTTTAAGTTAGCGACGAAGAGGGCGCTGCCGTCGGAGTTCCAAAAGGACATATGGACGGAACGTTCTGGACCGCTTCCATTGGTGGCTGTGGCCCGGAAGAGGGCGATCGCCTCTTTGGTGTCTCCATCGATAATCCCCACATACCCGCCGCCGGGAGTGAAGAGGTTGACGTTGAGGTATTTGTTTTGGGGGTCGGTGAGCATCCCATGTAAACGACCTAAGCCAGGTAAGTCACCGAGGCGGTTTCCGGTGGGACTGTTTTCGTCGTATTCCGCTAAATTGGGCGGGAAAACAGCTTTGACATCACAAGGGCCGTCGCCTGCGCGATTTTGCCCGTCACAGCCTAGGGGTTGAGCCGGAATGCCCGATTCAATTTGTTGTTCGAGGTCGTGACTGTCCCAAATCCAAATCAATCCCCCTTCCACGCCTAAACGGTCTAGGCCGGGGACTGAGTTCGATTGATCCGACCCCCAAATTTCATAGGAGTTATCATGAGGGGCAACGGCTTGAGAGACCGTCACTTGAGATATAGTAAATAGAGCGGTTGCAATCCCGATTAAGACTAGATTTATCGGTTTTCGCAACCATTTTAATAGACGGACCATTGGCAGTTTTGCAGAAATCGTTTCAATTCACTTAAATTCACTCTAGCGGAAAATGGACGCTGGGGAAATCTTTTTGAGGTTACAGGGTTAAGGGGGATGTGGCTGAGATGAGGGTTATCGATGATGATTCTCATCTGGGGACGTTGGGCGATCGCAGAGGGGAAAGATGGCAATGATTCAGACAATCCCGGACAATTAGGTGACATGACATTAAAGACCCTAAATGATGGCAATTTTGACTTTTCAGGGGGGGATTTCTCTGGGGGTGCAGCTGTGGGGATTATCATCAACGGCACTCTAAGAGTTCTTCAACCGTTAATTCGATGTCGCTGGCAATTTGCCGTAGCAGTCTGGGAGAAATATCACGCCCTTTATGAAACGGAACAGTTGTTCCTCGCCCGTCTTCATGACGAAACTGCTTGTGTTAACCCTTTTGACGAACTTCTACAAAACCGAGATCTTCGAGAAGACGTACAATCTCTTGCGGCTTGAGGACGGGAACATTACTCATCGCCTACCGTACCACAATCTGCTGTGTGCCAATGAACTCCGTCTGAAACAGAACCTCTTCATCTTCTAAGAGCATCTCAATCACTTCACGAAGATTTTCCTGCAACTCATCCAGGGTTTCCCCCTGGGAATGCGCTCCCGGAAATCCGGGAACATAACCCACATAGAGGTGAGTCTCAGAATCTCGCTCAACAATGGCCGTAAACGTCTTCATAAGCTAGTGGTGCGACTGGACTAATCCCATGTTAGTGCCGCTCAGCCCGATCGCCCCCGGATAGCCCATCCCTCCAGATTAACCAGGACGGACAATCACCACCCCAAACGCCTCAGGAGAGAGGTATTTCCGGGCCGCCTCGCGTAAATCCTCCGCCGTGAGCGATCGCACCGCCTCAGGATAACTCAGGCCCAGTTCCACATCGGTAGCCCCCTTAGGGTATTCCCTTGAGCATAACTCTTAATCTCAAAGCCCTTTAGCCTGATTCTGTTTCTGATTCAGGCAGGTAAAGCTGAGAAGGGAGATAACGATAACCCGTCTGATCCTCAGTGCGAATCACAGCATCACTCATTTCTAACGTTTTCAGCATCGGCAAGAGTTGGACAAATGTATAAACTCCTAACTGATCTAGGTAGCGATCATCAATATCTTCATGAATCCCACCCGCTTCCTGAGCCACATAAAGGAGTTGACGCAGTTGGGGGGATAACTCGTAACTCACCTGACGACGCAGTTCTGACCAAATGGGCATAAAGTTAGCTTGGTCTAACTGCTCACATCCTCGGGTAGCTCCCTCCCGGAGTACCTTTTCACAAATTGAAGTTAATTGTCGAGGGGTTCCTTGGGCATAAACTACAATTTGTTTTAAAACCTCATCTGTAAAGGGGTAGGCATCCTCCCGAGTTTCATGGCGTTCTAAGTTGAGATAGTTGATAGCCACCTGGTAGAGACCTTCGGAAGTCATCGGCTGTAAGGTGAAGTTCTCAGAAAATATCCCTAAAGCTTTCAGACTTGCTTCTTGAACATCAGTAAATCCCCGTCCTGTCATCAAGAATGCACGGTTGTCTCCCCGACGAAATAAGTCCAAACTCCCTTCAAGAATCTCTTGAATTACGATGACATCTTTCTTATCTAAATCATCAACAGCTAGAACAATCCGATCAAAAGACTCCTGAGCCTCATCTAAGATAGAAATTAGAAGATTATAAGGATTGTCTATATTGGTCGGGGAATTCGATTCACGAGTTCCTGCCAACGATGCAAAAGCAAAGTTAACGCGGCCTTCTACTTTGGTCTTACTACTTAAGCCGATGCGACCGCTTAAATTCTCCCAAATGGCTTTAGCATTCACATTTTCAGTTTCTTTGGCAAGGTGTTCAGCCACAACCAACAGTAGAGCACGATAAAAATCATTAGGGGACTCTCCTAATACCTGATCCAGGTATAGGACAAGCATCTTTTCGTCAAGCTGGGCAACTTCCTGTTGCAAGCAATCTAATAGTCGCAAAATAAGAGAAGTTTTGCCAATACCCCAAGGTCCGCGAATTAGGATATTGCGTCCCTCATAAAGAGCCGGAATAGCTGTTTTTATTTCGGATTCTCGGCCGTAGAATATCGTAGCCAGCTTAGCAACCTCATCGGGAGGGGTTGGTTTGAAGGGATTTCTGCGGAGTCCCCAGCGCCTCAGTGTGGATTGATACGGACCTAGAATAGACATAACTTATCAAGTGGTTCTGATGGTTGGTTCTTAAGATAAAATCTACCCTATGGTGATTTTCTTTTGAGAATCATCAAGGAGTTTCAACAGCCTTTCGACCTCCTCTTTTTCTTCTAATTTATTTTGATTCTCATAATACACTAAAGCCGACTCAAGGTGAAACTGAGCAGCTTCATTTTGCCCAACTTGTAATTCAAGATTACCTAATGCGGTCATGACACTTGCTGCTGAATTTTCATCATCGAGGCGGTAAAATAATCGCAGAGCATCCTTAAAATAAAGTTTTGAATGGTCAAGACGAAGAAGCTTATGAGATAATCGAGCCAGTTCAAACAAGGTAAGTGCCATGAGATGTAGTTGCTCAACATGGTTCCAGGAGTGTTCTTGTAAAATTGCAAGAACTGTCTCCAGGGTCTGAATTGCTTTTTGGTAAACCCCTTGTTTTGACAGAGTTTTGCCGAGTCTATAAAAAACTAATGGTGCGGAAGCAATGATGTCCTGATTATTAGTAATAATAGTTTTATAAATCGTGAAGGCTTTGTCAATATATTGAAAGTTTTTGGATATCTCAAATAACGTTACCAGATTATCAATTTGGTTGATTTGCGCTGTTGCCCATTTGTCAGAATAGGGACGGCGGCTATAGACCTCTAAAGCGGATTCCCAGGCTGAAATAGCCCGCTCCAGGTTCTCGGATCGCTCTCCCTGGATACGCTCCGAGTAGGCAATTGCCAAGTTATTTTGAATAGCGGCCCAAGTCGAGCTATGATTCTCGCGATCAACAAAATCAAGGGCTTTTCTGTAGATAGCGATCGCAATTTCTAAATTAACCCCTCGTTGACCCAAGGGAAATTCTTGCACAAAGTTAGCAAAATTAAAAAGGTCAGCAATATTGCTACTTGTCGCAAAGGCGGGGATAAGAGCAATTAAATCCTGATTGAGTTTGTCCCTGTGACGGTCGAGGAAAGGATAAACCACGGAGGGATTCACCTGGCTTTCACTTATCAGGCGCAGGGCATCTTCAAAAAAAGTGCTGTAGTCTGCCGGTATTTTTTTATCCTGTGGTTGCTGCATGGGGAAAGACAGAGTCAGGGAATTGCCACTATTTTAGCCCATTAGACTTCGCGCTGTTCGCGGATGAAGCGGTTGACATCCTCGGTTGATTTAAAACGGCTGTAGGCTTGACCAGCACCCAAAACCTCAAGCCAGTTATTAGACTCTAGCTTGGGGGATTCTTGCTGGTCGTGAATAATGGCAACGTTAACGTTTCCCGGGGGAATCTCTTTGGGGAGGTTAAGACGGAGTTCGTGGTTGGCAGGAATTTCGGTTTCAATTTCGTAATAGCCCCCGACCCTTCTCCAGATTAACCAGGACGGACAATCACCACCCCAAACGCCTCAGGAGAGAGGTATTTCCGGGCCGCCTCGCGTAAATCCTCCGGAGTGAGCGATCGCACCGCCTCGGGATAACTCAACGCCGGGTCCACATCCCCCACCAACGCCTGAAAATAACCATACAAATTCGCCCGATCGCTCGGCCGTTCACTCCCGAACACAAACCGATTCGCCACGCGCTTGCGAATCCGCTCCATCTCCACCTCCGACACCAACTCATCCTGAAGCCGGGCCACCTGGGCCACAATCGCCTCCTCCACCTCCTGCAAATGGTCTGCCGCCAACTGGGCCCCCACCTGAAACAACCCTTGTAGGCGATAACTCAAATTTCCCGCCCCCACTCGGGACACCAACCCTCGTTCCTCCCGCAACTCCCGCACCAAACGCCCCGTGCGCCCTTGTCCTAAAATACTCCCCAACACATCCAGAGCATAAGTTTCCTCCAACTGTCCTAACCCCGGAACCCGCCATAACAAACTCAAACGGGCCTGCTGCAACGTCGGATCACAATACTCCCGCCGGGTGACCTCCGCAAACCCCAACTCCGGGGCCGGAAACGATCGCGGCGGTAAAGGACAGGCGATCGCCAAATCATCATTCGACACCTGAGCAAAGGAATCAGCCACCGTCGCCACCAACTCCTCCACCGGCAAATTCCCCACCGCCACCGCCGTCAACGATTCCGGACGATACCAGGTGCGGTGGAAGTGGCGCATTTGTCCCGCCTCTAACCCCGAGACAATCTCCGTCGAACCCAACACCGGCCGCCGATAGGGCAATTCCTCAAACGCCAACTCAATGGCACGCTGATAATTGCGACGATGGGGATTGTCATCAGAACGGCGGATTTCCTCCAACACCACCTGACGCTCCCGTTGAAACGCCTCATCGGCAATTTGGGGATTTAAGACCACATCCAATTGCAGCGGCGCTAACTGGGCCAAATCCTGGGGCGCACAGGTGAGATAAAACTGCGTATAATCCTGACTCGTGGCCGCATTCGTCACCGCCCCCCGGGCCTCAATCCGACGCTCAAACTCGCCCATCTCTAGGCGATCGCTCCCCTTAAAAATCATATGTTCTAGGAAGTGAGCCGTACCCATCATGGCATCCGGCTCCAGGGCTGACCCCACATTGAACCACAAACTGAGATTCACCGCCTCAACCGGAACCTGCTCAGCAATAACCGTCAAACCATTAGCAAACTTACGAACCGTGGGCGCGTTCAGAGAAAAAGGAGTGGAGCGACTGAGGAGAGTAGAAGTCATGAGTGCCTGAAGTGAACAATCCAATGATTGTCGATACAGCGAGAGCTTGCAGCAACAAACCACAACCCCTCCTCTCCAGTTTAAGTTACTTTAAGTATTAAGAAAGGTAAACTTAAATAAGAATTTCCCAAGCCTGTCCACCTCAAGCGTCCAACAGCCATGACTCAATCCCCCACTCCCCCAAATGTCCTTGTCATTGGTGCGGGCATTGGAGGACTCACCGCCGCCGCCCTGTTAGCACATCGGGGCTATTCTGTCAAGGTTTATGATGCCGCCATTGTCCCTGGGGGCTGTGCCTCCACCTTCAAGCGGCGAGGCTTCACCTTTGACGTAGGGGCAACTCAAGTGGCCGGTCTCGAACCCGGCGGCATTCACCATCGTATCTTCCGGGAACTGGAGATTCCCCTCCCCGAAGCCACCCCCTGCGACCCCGCCTGTGCCGTCTATCTCCCCGGAGAAACTGAACCCATCAACGTTTGGCGCGACCCCCTGCGTTGGCGGGAAGAACAACGGCGGCAATTCCCCGGAAGTGAACCCTTCTGGCAACTGATGAGAACCCTGTTCCGGGCCAGTTGGGCCTTCCAAGGACGAGATCCCGTCCTTCCCCCCCGCAACCTCTGGGATATCAGCCGCTTACTGGGGGCCCTGCGTCCCGGAACCCTGGTCACGGTCCCCTTCACCTTCTGGACTGTGGGGGATGCCCTGCGCTGGTTTGGTCTTGAGGGCGATCGCCGTTTACGCACCTTCCTCGACCTACAACTGAAACTTTACTCCCAAGTGGATGCCGAAGACACCGCCCTCCTCTATGCCGCCACCGCCCTCGGGGTATCCCAAGACCCCCAAGGACTGTATCATCTCCAGGGTAGTATGCAGGTGTTGAGCGATCGCCTCCAACAAGCCCTAGAACGAGATGGCGGCCAGTTACAGATGGGCCATCGCGTCGAAGCCATCCACAGCCAAAACAACCAGGTCAGCGGCGTGACCATCCGCAACCTCAAACGGGATGAAACCTGGACCGAACCCGCCGATATCGTCCTGGCCAACGTCACCGTGCAAAACCTGGTACAACTCCTGGACCATCCCCCCCAAGGCTACCGTCGCCGTGTCGATAAACTCCCACCCGCCTCCGGGGCCTTTGTTATTTACCTCGGGGTAGACGCAGCCGCCATTCCCCCCCACTGTCCCCCCCACCTACAATTCTTTTATGACGGCGAGGGGGAGATTGCCGAGAATAACTCCCTATTCGTCTCCGTCAGTCATCCCGGCGATGGTCGGGCCCCCAGCGGCCAAGCCACCCTCATCGCCTCCTCCTTCACCGATGTCCGGCAATGGTGGACTTGTGATGATTATGAACAACTTAAAGACCACTATACCCAGGAGGCGATCGCCCGTCTAAGCTCCTATTTCAACCTCTCCCCCGAACATCTCCTTCACATCGAAGCCGCCACCCCCCGCACCTTCGCCCACTTTACCAGCCGCGATGCCGGTGTGGTCGGGGGAATTGGGCAACGAGTCAGTACCTTTGGCCCCTTCGGTTTCGCCAACCGCACCCCCAAACGAAATCTCTGGCTGGTGGGAGATTGCACCCATCCCGGCGAAGGAACCGCCGGCGTAAGTTATTCCGCCCTTACCGCCGTGCGGCAGATTCAGGCGAAATTTTCCCAAAAACTTTAGAATTGGCAAAGCTCGGTAAGATACTACAATGCAATTTACCTTCACCCGCTCCCGTCCATGACTGTTGCGCGAACCATATGTTCAGGCTTTCTCGGGGTGATTACCGTGGGAACGCTGTTATTGATGTTGCCCATTTCCCTAGCCGATGGCAGTTGGAACTCCTGGGTGACCGCCTTATTCACCGCCACCTCCGCCACCTGCGTCACCGGCTTGATTGTGGTCGATACCGGTAGCTATTACTCCTTCTGGGGACAATTGACGATTTTAGCCCTGATTCAGGTGGGCGGATTGGGCTATATGACCGCCAACACCTTTCTACTGATTCTACTCGGTCGTCGCTCTAAAGTTCGCTATCGAATTGCCCTGCAAGATTCCCTCGACTCCGCCGGCCTCTCCAGTGTCTCCCAACTCCTGAAATCCATTGTTGGCTTAACCCTACTCTTAGAACTCACAGGTATCTTCGCCTTAATGACTCTCTTTGTTCCCGAGTTTGGCTGGACGAAAGGACTTTGGCAATCTATTTTTCATAGTATTAGTGCCTTCAATAATGCCGGATTTAGCCTCTTTGAAGACAGCTTAATGCGATATGTTAATGTTTTTCCAGTTACGATCATGATTACCTTGCTGATTATCCTGGGAGGAATTGGCTATCAAGTCATGATGGAAGTCTTTTTCTGGTGGCAGAGCCGCTTCAAAAAAAATGAGAAACGCTTCCGATTTTCCCTTCATGTCAAAGTCGTCACCAGTACCACGGCTCTCCTACTCATTCTGGGCTTTTTAGGATTTTTTGCCAGCGAGCTATATAATCCAGAAACCCTCTTACCCTTGTCCTGGGGCAATAAACTACAAGCCGCCTGGTTCCAATCCGTCACCACCCGAACCGCTGGTTTCAACACGATTGATATTGGGCAGATGACAACAGCCGGCTTATTTTTAACCATTGCCCTAATGTTTATCGGTTCCAGTCCAGGGAGTACAGGGGGTGGAATTAAAACCACAACTTTTCGAGTATTGCTAACCTGTACTAAGTCTGTTCTACAAGGACGAGAAAATGTTGTAATCTATGAACGCCGTGTCCCGATTGAGCTGATTATGAAAGCGGTTGGTGTTGCCGTTGGCTCAATCATGATCATTTCTGCTTCTACCATGATTTTGGCAATTTCAGAGCCGAACTTGCAGTTTATCAACATCTTTTTTGAAACCATCTCTGCCTTTGCAACAGTCGGCTTGTCAACTGGAATCACCAGTAGCTTTTCAACCTTCGGTGCTCTAGTTATTACGGTTTTGATGTATGCTGGCCGAGTTGGCATTTTAATTTTGATGGCGGCCTTGTTGGGGGATCCAAAACCGAGTGCGCTGGAATATCCTGATGAAGACCTCCTGGTGGGATAATTTAGCCCGACCGTACCAGCAACAGTGAGGGAACGTGCTGATTCTCAAGAATGCCATGATCTCTTCAACACCTCTATCCAAGTGAACCCATGAATGTGAACCTATCCTCATTTAATTTCCTGAAAAGTTGGCATCCCGAAAACAACAAACAATTTGCGGTGGTCGGCTTAGGACGCTTTGGTCGTGCAGTTTGTGCTACTCTGCATGAGAATCGCTATGAAGTTTTGGCTGTGGATCGGGATGAAAAGCTGGTCAATTTAGCGTTGAATGATCGCATTGCAGATCATGTTCTTTGTTTGGATACCACTGAACCCTCAGCCCTCAAAGAAGCAGGATTGTTTGAGTTTGATATTGTCATTGTTGCCATTGGTAATTTCTTGGCAGAAAGTATCATTACAACCTTGAATTTGAAGGAAGGGGGCGTTAAACATGTGGTCACGAAAGCTTCCTCAGAAGTTCATCTGAAACTGCTTAAAAAAGTCGGAGCCGATCGCGTTGTATTTCCAGAGCGAGAGATGGGTTGCGCCTTGGCTCGCGCCCTAACCCGTCCGCGAATTTTAGAGCAGTTTGAACTTGATCCCAATCATAGCATTGTGGAAATTGTGGTTCCCGATAAATTTGAGGGAAAAACCCTGGCTGAACTAGACCTAAGGAAGTCCTATGGCATTAGTGTCTTGGCGGTAGGAAAAGATGAAGGCTTCGAGATTAACCCAAGCCCTCAAGCCAAACTCAAGAAAGGCTTGGCGATGGTGGTGATTGGCTCAAATCGGGATCTCGATCAACTGCCCCTATAGCCGAGACTGACAAATTGTGCTTCAATTCAAGGCGGACTTCGAGGGACAGGTCTCAGCGATGACATAACCGGCAGAGTCCACCGTATCACCCTCGTGACATTACTCAACTGTGGCTAGAGAACAGGATAAGAGACGATGACAAGCATTTCTTGGATCTATTGGGGGGCGATCGCCGCTTGGGGACTGGGGGCAATTCTCTGGGTTGAAGTGGTGCGCGATCTCTATCATGTCCTGGCCCATGTCTGGGCCCCCCTAGGGCGACTGCATAATTGGCATCACCGGGTATTTCGCCCCGATTTGACCCCCAGTAGCGCCCTCATCTACCGCCAGGCTCAATGGTATAACGATGTTCCCGAAGCCTGTGTGATGATTGCCATGAGTCTTGTCCTGTGGGGATTAGCCCATATCGTGACCCCTGAGTTAGCCTGGGGATGTGGTGTCGGTAGTCTTTATGCCACAGGATTCCTCTTGGCGGCCATGGCCCGGGGGATGGGGTGGACCTGGGCCCATGAAATGACGGACATTACCCATTTACCGGGCCCCTTTGTCCAAACTCCCTCTCGCTGGTGGGTGAATCGTCCCTACCATTGGCGACATCACTTTGATAATCAGAATGCTTATTTTTGCAGTACGTTAACCCTGGTGGATCAGGTTATGGGAACAGCACTGTCATTGAAAGGAAAAACCGTCGCCGTCACGGGGGCCTCGGGAACCCTGGGTCGGGCCCTCCTACGGGAGTTGCAGGGCCAAGGTGCGAAAGTGCTGGCCCTGACCTCGGGAGACCAGCCGATTTATCTGGAGAACTCAGAAACGCCAATCCCGACGCGCCAATGGCAGGTGGGGCAGGAAACCGCCTTAGAGCAAGAGTTACGGAAGGTTGATATCCTGGTGATTAATCATGGGGTCAATGTTCATGGCGATCGCACCCCCGAAGCCATTGACTGTTCCTATGAGGTCAACGCCTTTTCCGCCTGGCGCTTGATGGAAACCTTTTTGAAGACCGTCGATGGCGATCGCGATCGCGTGCGCAAAGAACTTTGGGTCAATACCTCAGAAGCCGAAGTCAACCCCGCGTTCAGTCCCCTCTACGAACTGAGTAAACGCACCCTGGGGGATCTCGTCACCCTGCGTCGCCTCGACTCCCCCTGCATTATCCGCAAACTAATTTTGGGACCCTTTAAAAGTAGCCTCAACCCCGTGGGGGTCATGTCCGGCGATCGCGTGGCCGCCAAAATTGTCAAACGGGCCCAGCGGGATGTACGTAATATCATCGTCACCATCAATCCCCTAACCTGGGTGCTTCATCCCCTCAAAGAATTGATGGTATCTCTCTATTTCCGGGGGCTCACTCGACCCTAGCCAGTTGATGCAAGTTGTGCTAACCAGGATGTATCCGCCGAGTTTTCCCACTCATCCTCATTTCCCCAAGGAATTACCATGCTTTCCAGTCAATCTCCCCCTCCGAGCATCAATGTGCCCTCCCTTGATATCTCCGTCGTAGCACCCATCTACAACGAAGTCGAGAGTGTGGGGCGCTTGCTAGAGGCGATCGCCGCCGTCATGGATGAGACGGAGTGGTCCTATGAGATTATTTTGGTTGATGATGGCTCAACGGACGGAACCCGCGATCGCCTACGGGAGTTGGTGCAGGACTATCCACAGCTTAAGGTAATTTTCCTGCGGCGCAACTATGGTCAAACCCCCGCCATGGCCGCCGGGTTCCAAGAAGCCAACGCAGCGGTGATTGTCACCCTCGATGGCGACCTACAAAATGACCCCAAAGACATTCCCAATCTCATCGCCATCCTAGACCAAGGCTATGATCTCGTCAGTGGTTGGCGAAAAAACCGCCAAGATGACGCCCTGACTCGCCTCCTCCCCTCAAAAATTGCCAACTGGCTCATTGGCCGCGTCACCAGTGTCAATCTCCATGATTACGGCTGTTCCCTGAAAGCCTATCGGCGGGAAATTGTCGAGGATCTGAACCTCTACGGAGAACTGCACCGTTTCTTACCGGCCCTGGCCTTCATCGAAGGGGCGCGCATCGCTGAAGTTCCCGTCAATCACCATGCACGTCAGTTCGGTAGCAGTAAATATGGCTTAGGGCGCACCTTTCGCGTCTTAATGGATCTGTTGACGGTGTTTTTCCTCAAGAAATTTCTCACCCGGCCCATGCACGTCTTTGGCGGTTTAGGG
This sequence comes from Phormidium yuhuli AB48, assembly GCF_023983615.1. Taxonomy (GTDB): domain Bacteria; phylum Cyanobacteriota; class Cyanobacteriia; order Cyanobacteriales; family Geitlerinemataceae; genus Sodalinema; species Sodalinema yuhuli. The sequence goes on from NZ_CP098611.1 coordinate 4,255,702, forward strand.
ATTCTGTCCATGTTATCGGGGGTGATTCTCGGAGGCTATTTGACAGGGCTGAAACTGCTCACAGATGCCAATATCGGCGATCGCCCCCTGCTAACCCTGGCCATCCTCCTAGTCATTGCCGGGGTACAGCTATTTAGCTTTGGCCTCCTCGGCGAGTTGATGATGCGCACCTATCACGAGTCTCAACATCGGCCCATCTATCGCATCCGGGAAATCCTAGCCCAGTCCCCAGCAAACCTTGCCGACAACCGGGGTACGGTTTCTACGAATTAGCACTCGCCCCGTTAGAGTGCTAAGTTTAGGTGTTGGAGTTGCTAGACGATCAAACAATCCATGGCCAAAATTATTTCCTTCGATGAAGACTCACGGCGTTCCCTGGAGCGGGGAGTCAATGCCCTTGCTGATGCCGTTCGCATTACCCTAGGCCCCAAAGGTCGTAACGTTGTCCTAGAAAAGAAATTCGGGGCGCCGGATATTGTGAATGATGGCATCACCATCGCCAAAGACATCGAACTCGAAGATCCCCTCGAAAACGCTGGGGCCAAGTTAATCCGAGAAGTGGCCTCCCAAACCAAAGATCTGGCCGGAGACGGAACCACCACCGCAACGGTTCTGGCCCAAGCCATGATTCGTGAAGGCCTGAGAAACGTCGCCGCTGGTGCCAACCCAGTAGCCCTCAAGCGTGGCATTGAAAAATCCATTGCCAAACTCATTGAGGAAATTGCCGCAGCGGCAAAACCCGTCGAAGGTGCAGCCATTGAACAGGTGGCCACCGTCTCGGCGGGGAATGACACCGAAGTGGGCGAAATGATTGCCAAGGCCATGGATAAGGTGACCAAAGACGGTGTGATCACCGTTGAGGAGTCTAAATCCTTGGCGACGGAATTGGAAGTGGTCGAAGGGATGCAAATCGATCGCGGCTATCTCTCCCCCTATTTTGTCACCGATGCTGAACGGCAAACGGTGGAGTATGATGGCGCCTATATCCTGATTACCGACAAGAAAATCAGCTCCATTCAAGAGATTGTTGCGGTTCTGGAGAAAGTCTCTCAACAGTCAGCGTCTCTGCTCATCATTGCCGAAGATGTGGAAGGCGAAGCCCTCGCCACCTTGGTGGTGAACAAGGCTCGGGGTGTGCTGAATGTGGCAGCGATCAAGGCTCCTGGCTTTGGCGATCGCCGCAAGCAGATGTTACAAGATATCGCAACCCTCACCGGTGGCCAGGTCATTTCTGAAGATGTGGGCTTAAGCCTTGACACCGTGACCCTAGATATGCTAGGCAAAGCTCGCAAGGTGAACATCAGCAAAGATAACACCACCCTCCTCTCGGAAGAAGACCCCCGCCAGAAATCTGACGTGCAAAAACGCATCGCCCAACTGCGTCAGGAACTGGAGCGAACCGACTCCGACTACGATCGCGAAAAACTGCAAGAACGCATTGCCAAACTCGCCGGTGGCGTGGCCGTAATTAAAGTGGGAGCCGCCACGGAAACTGAACTGCGCAGCCGCAAACTCCGCATTGAAGATGCCCTCAACGCCACCAAAGCCGCCGTGGATGAAGGCATCGTCCCCGGTGGTGGTACGACCCTGATTCACTTAGCCAAAGTCCTGGGGCAGTTCAAATCCAGCCTCCACGATGAAGAACAACTCGGGGCTGACATTGTCCTCAAAGCCCTGGAAGCACCTCTGAGCCAAATCGTGGACAACGCCGGTGGGGAAGGGGCTGTTGTGGTTGAGAAAGTGCGCGAAAGCGAGTTCAACATCGGCTACAACGCCATCAGCGGCAAGTATGAAGACCTCATTGTCGCCGGCATTATTGACCCCGCTAAAGTGGTGCGCTCGGCGATTCAAAATGCCGGTTCCATCGCTGGGATGATCCTAACCACGGAAGCCCTCGTGGTTGAGAAACCCGAGAAAGCCAGTCCTGAAGCCGACATGGGCGGCATGGGCGGTATGGGCGGCATGGGCATGGGTGGCATGGGCATGGGTGGCATGGGTATGGGTGGCATGATGTAATCCCCCACCTCGTCACTCATGGCTCAGGTCAGCCAGTCGGGGGAGTCTGTTGCTCCCCCACATTCGACCCTACAATGGAGGGAGGCGATGTTGCCTCCCTCTTTTGATTGGTATTTTTACAGAAACTCTTGGCAGTCCCATCCTAACTCGCGTACTCTGAACAATAGCCTGGCAGCAGTGTCCCCTGAGCCAACTGATTCCTGATCTGACTCCTTGGCTGTTGTCCCAGGCGACTCCATCATCAGGGCTTCTCAGCCTAGGTCGCCCCGATTGGCCTCGGCTGCCCAACGATATTCAAGCCGCCATGTACGTCCCGACGAATTTAGACCTATTTCAGTCGTTCTTGGCCCATAGCCCCATTGCCATGGCGATGGTGGATTGTCAAATGCGATATCTCTGTGTCAGCCGCCAGTGGTGCGAACTCCTTGGCGGTGAACCGGATTCCTTTGTGGGGCGATCGCATTATCAACGCTATCCCTATAATGCTAAACGTTGGCATAGCGTTCATCACGATTGCTTAGAGCGCGATCGCCCTGGCCGTTGGCAAGACTTACAATTTCACCTCGGCGATGGCCAGACACGCCCCATCACCTGGAGTATTAGCCCCTGGAAAACCCCCCAGGGAGAGATGGGAGGTCTAATTCTCATCTGTGAGGATATTCGTAAACCCAAACAGGTCTTACAGCAGCTACGGCGACAGCGAACCGCTCTGAGTCTGCAATTGACGAAAGTGCAAGGGGAGTTAGAAAAGGCGCGTCAGGAACGCGATCACATTGAAGATATCCGCAGCATGAGTCAGATCTCCATCAACCAAGCTGGAGATACGGTCTTTTGGATTACCCAAGACGGCAACATCTTTTATGTCAACGATGCCGCCTGCCTCTCCCTCGGCTACACCCGAGAAGAATTGTTGATGATGACCATTCACGAAATTAACCCGGATTTGCCCCCGGAAATTTGGCCCGATTACTGGGATCAGATTCGTGAGTTTGGCTCCTTTACCCTAGAATCTCGTCACCGCAGCAAGGATGGCAAAGTCTTCCCCGTAGAAATTACCATCAACTCCCTGGTCTACAACGACCAAGAATATACTTGCACCTTTGCCCGGGATATCAGTGAACGCAAACACGCTGAGGCGGAACTCTACCAAGCCACCCTGGCCGCCGAGGCCGCCAATGAGGCCAAAAGTTCCTTCTTAGCGAACATGAGCCACGAGTTACGCACGCCCCTCAATGCCATTATTGGCTATAGCGAAATCCTCCAAGAAGAATTTGAGGATATGGCATTGGAAGATGAAGAAATCCTTACCGACCTCAAGAGTATCACCACCGCTGGCCGCCATCTACTGACCATTATTCAAGATATTCTCGACTTCTCTAAAATTGAAGCCGGGAAAATGGATCTCGACCCTCAAGTGTTTAATGTGGCCACGCTGGTTCAAGAGTTAGCCAGTACCATTCAACCCCTAGTCGATAAAAATACCAATAGCATTCGCGTTGATTGTAGCCTCAATGTGGGGACCATGGAGGCGGATCAGACGAAGGTTCGGCAAGTGCTGTTAAATTTACTCAGTAATGCCGCTAAGTTTACCCATCAAGGGACAATTGTCTTAATGGTGAATCGTCAGGAGTCCCCTTTTAGTATCATGTCTGGGGATGGGGAGCTATCGGCTCAGAGGTCCGATGGTCAGTCTTTGGGAGCTGGGGAACCGGGCTGGATTTGCTTCCGCGTCAGTGATACGGGGATTGGCATGACTCGTGAGCAAATTGACCATATTTTTCAGCCCTTTACTCAAGGGGATCAATCGACGACGAAACGCTATGGAGGGACGGGTTTAGGATTAGCGATTAGTCGTCGTTTTTGTCAGATGATGGGGGGCGATATTACCGTTGAAAGTGAGCCGGGGGTTGGCTCAACCTTTATTGTTGACTTACCGGCAGGCCAGGTGGCGGGGTCCTTGAGCATGGGCCAGGAGGGGAAACCGGTGAATATCAATCATCATCCTCGCGAGACCGCCAGTTCTCTATCGCGATCGCCCGAGGACGGGCCCCTATTGGAGGAAACGGCGGAATTGTTGGAGTTGCCGGCGTTTTCAAATGTTAACCTTAAGGATTTTGAAGCGGACCCCCTAGGTTCTGCGTCTCTGGATAGCTTTGAGGAGGAGTTTGCTGAGGTGGATGTGGAGGATTGGTGGACCGTGGAGGAAGACCAGATGGAATCAACGCCACCATCGCGACGGGTCCCGTCCACCTCGGAGTGGAGTGAAGCTCCCTGGGATGATGCGCAATGGGATGAGAGTATGTTTGGGGATGATGGTCAGCAGCCAGAGGCCCCCTTGGATGAGAAAACGGAGTTAGATTATTGGGAGTCGGAACCGTGACGGATTGGCAGCGTTTTTCTCTGGCTCGGGCCCGTCAAAGTTTAGTGCGATCGCTGGCCCGCAGTCGTCAACCTCAAGCCCGAACCGGCGGCCCCCAGATACAGTCGCAGCGAGAGCAGTTAGAGCAAAGTTTAGAGAAGTTGGAGAGTGGCCTGATTCGGGTGGCGGTGTTTGGGGCCGTCAGTCGGGGGAAATCGGCGGTGTTGAATGCACTGTTGGGACAACGGGTGTTTGCCACGGGGCCCCTGAATGGGGTGACGCAATGGACGCGCTCGGTGATGTGGCAGCTTCCCTCGGCCACGGGAACGATTCCGGTGGAGTTGATTGATACGCCGGGGATTGATGAGATTGCTGGGGGAGAACGGGCCCTGATGGCCATGGATGTGGCCAAGCAGGCGGATTTGATTCTGTTTGTGGTGGCGGGGGATTTGACTCAGACGGAGTATGTGGCGTTATCTCAGTTGGGGGAGTTGGGCAAGCCGCTATTGTTGGTGTTCAATAAGATGGATTTGTATCCTGAGTTGGATCAGGCCCAGATTTTGGCTCAGTTACGTCAGTTGGCCCGGGGGGAACGGCTCCCGTTGAGCTTCGATGAGATTGCTTGTGTGGCGGCTGAACCCAATCCGCGCCGGGTGCGTCATGAACGAGCGGATGGCCGGGTGGAGGAGGCTTGGGAAACCCCCGCACCTGATGTGATGGCGTTAAAGGAGAAGTTGCGATCGCTCTTATCGTCTCAAGGAATGGCGTTGTTGGCGTTAAATGCTCTGGTCCAAGGACGGGAGGCGGAACGGGCCATGGCTCAAGGACGACTCAAGGCTCGCCGTGAGGAGGCCGAACAGTTGATTCAGGATTTTGCCCTGTATAAGGGGGCCATTGTGGCTTGTAATCCCCTGTTTGTGGTGGATGTGATTGGCGGAACGGTGGCGGATTTACTCTTGGTTCGCAGTTTGGCCCGTCTCTATGATCTCCCCATGACCAGTCATGAGGCGGGTAAACTCTTGCGAACAATTTTTGTTAGTGCGGGAGGCTTACTGTTAGGGGAAACCCTCGGCAATGCCCTGTTTGGAGGGGGGAAGTTGGGACTCCTGGCGGGAGGATTTCCGGGATTCTTGGGCATGGCCCTCAGTCAAGGGGCGATCGCCGCTTCAGGCAGTTACCTCGTGGGACAAGCGGCGAAAACCTATTTAGAACAAGGCTGTACCTGGGGTGAAGCCGGCTCAGACACCGTGATTCGCGAAATTTTAAGTCGATTAGAAGCTCAGGGCGATCGCCCCCCCATCCCCTAAAATTAGCCGACATCTCCCCAAAAAAGAAAAAACCGGGTCTATCCCGCTCCCGAGAGATAGACCCCGCGCACGCCCCCCAATATGAGGAGAGAACACTGCCGGTTTAGAGGAGAACACTGAAAATTAGTATAAGCTTGTTGAAAATAGTTGTCAACACTTGTGGTAAATTAAATGTGAGATCACCCCATAGAGAGAGTTCCTATGACATCAACCTCCAACTCCGTCACCATAGCTCCCCGTCTCGGTCAATGGCTAGAGGAGTATAACGAAATCACCACCATCCTGCCGGTTCTAGCGGGTTTACTGGCCACGAGTCGCCTACGATTACGGGGGGCCCAAGCCCTGCTGGTCAACCTCCTCATCGCGGCTCTGGTGCGGCAAGTTGTGGGAAACCTGAAACAACAAGGACAATCCCTAACCCCAGTCGAGACCCCCAACGGCGACTCGACCCCCAACGGTTATGCCACAGTGGCCTCCCAAGAGCCGGAAGACTACACCATTGTTCATTCCGTCCCCGGGCGGATTCGGCTGCGGATTCCTCGCCTGAGAACCGATGCTATCTATGCCAAACGCCTGCAAGCCCTCTTAGTGGAAGAGTCCCGGGTCAAATCCGCTCGGATTAATCGAGCGGCCGCCTCCCTAGCCATACAATATGACGGCGGTGGCCTGTCTGAGTTGGAATTGGGGTTATACCTCCTCCAAGTTCTCCAACAGGCAGAAACCCCCGTCTCCTCCCCCGCCCAAGGGTAACGTTCCTTGCGCCCAGAGTTCCTCTAGCCCAATCCCAACCATGACTCAAGCCACTGCCACCTGTTCCATTGTTCATCGCAGCCCCGGCCGCCTGCGGTTGCGTCTACCGGGTCTGAATCACTCTGACCTGCTGGCCCAGGCCCTAGAACAGTCCTTAGAGCAAACCGCCGGGGTTCAACAGGTACGACTCAATCGGGCTGCCCAATGTTTGGTGATTCACTATCATCCCCATTGGCTCAGCCCAGGAGAGATTCTGAAGCAGGTGACGGCCGTTGAGGAACAGCCCCGGCTCTTGGTTGGGGACGGGTCTGAGGACTCACAGAACCCCTCAGCCTCGGCAGCCGAGGATTTGAGTGATTCCTTAACGAAACCTCTCCTAGCCGCCGCCCTGGCTTGGCTGAGTGGTCGTCCTGGCTGGGGGGGCTTGCGACCGTTCGCCTTGTTGTCCTTCTTGGTGGCGGTGTTTCCCACGGCTAAACGGGCTTGGCAGACGGTGCGGGAGGAGCGACGGCTCAATATCGATGGTTTGGATCTGTTGGCCTTGAGTTTGGGGGCTTGGCAGGGGCGATTGTTGACCCCCGCCTTGACCCTAACCCTCCATGAATTGGGGGATGTTATCCGTCAGCAGACCGCCCGCCGCACGGTGGTGGAAACCGCTGATTTACGAGATACCATTGGTCGGTTTGCTTGGGTGCAAGAGCCGGGGGAGGATTCCCCTCGGCAAGTGGAGAGCGATCGCGTTCCGGTGCAAGCTCGGGTGATGGTCTATCCTGGAGAACAGATTCCTGTGGATGGAACAGTGGTGCGGGGAGAGGCGACCGTTGACCAGCAGGGGCTAACGGGGGAAGCTATGCCCCTGGTGCGACGGCCGGGCGATCGCGTGTGGGCCTCGACCTTGGTGCGATCGGGTCAATTGGAATTGCGGGCGGAACGGGTCGGGACGCAAACTCGGGCGGCGGCCAGTTTGGAGTTATTACGCAAGGCGCCGGTTCAGGATACGCGCATGGCGAACTATGCGGCGAAGGTGGCGGACCGCCTGATTTGGCCCTCGTTGCTCCTGGCGGGACTGACTCTGTTGACAACCCGCAGTCCAGCTCGGGCGGCGGCAATTCTGACCCTGGATTTTGTCACGGGAATCCGAGTCTCAATTCCGACAGCGTTTCTGGGCGCTCTGACTCACACCACCCGCCACGGGATTCTAGTCCGCAGTGGGCGCACCTTGGAACAGTTGGCTCAGGTGGATACGTTGGTGTTTGATAAGACGGGAACCCTGACTCAGGGAACCATCGCCATCGCCGGGGTGCGAGGTCTCCCGGACGGGTTACCCACTGAGAGAGTTTTGCAATTGGCGGCGGCGGCGGAACAGCAATTGACTCATCCGGTGGCGGAGGCCTTGGTTCGCTACAGTCAGGAACAGGGGGTATCGTTGCCGGTTCGTAACCATTGGTCCTATGAGGTGGGGCTGGGGGTGGAGGCCGAGATTGACGGACAGCTGGTTTGGGTGGGCAGTCAACGCTTCCTGGAGGAGGCGGGGGTGGATTGGTGTGGCCAGCCCCAGGGGGGTGAGTTGCGGGACGGGTTAGATGGGGAGTCGCTGATTTATGTGGCCTGCGATCGCCGCTTCCAAGGGCTGATTCATTATACAGACCCCCTACGGCCGGAGAGCCAAGGGTTACTGCAACAGTTGCAAGCCCGGTATGGGATTGAGATTTATTTATTGACGGGAGATCATCCTCAACGGGCGGCGGAGGTGGCCCAACAGTTGGGCATTCCCCCAGAACGGGTGCAAGCCGAGGCGTTCCCGGAGGATAAGGCCCGCATGGTCCGGGAACTGCATCGCAGTGGCCGCACGGTGGGATTTGTCGGGGATGGCTTGAATGATTCGGTAGCCTTGGCCTATGCGGATGTGTCGGTGTCCTTTGCCCAAGGGTCCGAGATTGCCCGGGAAACGGCGGATGTGGTGTTGATGAATGAGGGATTGATGGACTTGTTGGAGGCGATCGCCATCTCCCGCCAAACTCGTTCTCTAATTGAACAAAATATCGCCCTAGTGGTGGGACCGAATCTGGCGGCGTTGGGCCTGGCGACGACGGTGGGCCTCAATCCTCTCCTAGCGACAGCGATTCACAACGGCTCGGCGATCGCCGCCGGACTCAATAGTCTGCGGCCCTTAGTGGTTCATCAGTTAGATTGGGAAGCCATCCCTCAACGAACCCTTCCCTCAACTCGACCCCAGACTCGATCCAGTTAAGGGTTAACCCTGTGTCCTCTGTGACTCCGTGGTTCTCCATCCCTTTGAGGTTGATAACTGCAAATTATTCTCATTGAAGCGAAATGCTGTTACCCTGGAAACTGATGCTACAAGAGGCTGGGATGCTCCAGAGCACTTAACCGATGTCTTTAATTCACCTGGAAAAGTCCGTTCTCACCTTCCACTTCAAAGAAATTCTCGAAGGTGGAGACGATAGTCATCCGCTAACCTGGTTAGGGTTAGGGGTGTTGGTCTTCGGTTCACCCCTATTACCCCTTGTGAGCCAGACTCGCCCACGCCGACCCACCCCGTCAAGGGCCAGGGTTAGAGAAGGGATCTCCCTGTCCGAGTGGATTGCTCAGGCTCAACAACAGAGTCAGTTGGCCTCCGAGTTCTTGCCAACAGACCTCTCGCAACGGGCCGGGCGATCGCCCCAAGGGAACGCATCGAGCCAAGTCCAGCCGATGAGCCACATCTCTAGTTAAGCTGGCTCAGCTCCCTCGTGATTGGAGGCACCTGAGTCAGAGCCACTGGGGGAGGGGGACAGAGCCGCCGGAGAGGTTCCGTGGACTTCCGCACGAGCCTCCGCTGCAATGTCCGCTAGGAGTTCTCCGGCTTCGGCGATCGCCCCTCGGGTTTTTTCAAACAAAATGACACTAGATTTGAGGGTTCCTCGTAGTAAGGGTTTAGCGTAGGGTAACACCATGGGAGTGATCACCACAGCCGCCGCTCCGATGGCGATCGCTTTTGCGTTAGGATCTGCGGCCAACTGAGCCACCCGCTGCCGGAGTCCGATGGGGTCTTGATGTCCCTGCATAATTCGGTTCCTCTTTAGAAAGATTGCTCCAATTTCGGAGTATTTACCCTTATTCTAGCTCAATTTTCTAATTTACGTCAAAGACTCCAAAAATCTCGAAATATTTGCTAATTTTTACTAATTAAACACCCCAGAGAGTCATCTAAACATCAAAGATTGCCTTCTTCCCCCTATTCCCTTTTCCCTGTTCCCTGTTCCCTTCTTCTCCCCCTAACCCCCCCTTTCCACCGGCACAATTTCCGTATATTCAAACTCATTGGGACTATGACAGACGAGAGGATAGCGCACCCCAAAGCGTTCAATGGCATCCTCGTCACAGTCTGGTTTAGGAGAGTTGTAGCGTAAGACATACTCTTGGCCAATGCGATCGCACATTTCCCTCTCCACCTCCCCCCGCCATTGCGTTTTCGTCACCAACACCACCAACTGGTTCGCCAACTGAGGAATCGACTTCGCCACCTGACGGCGATACATCTCATCGAGACTGCCAAAGGGGGAATCCATCACCACCGGATAGGTACTACTATTGGGGGCCACCAGCACTTGACGCTGACTCCAACTGCGAACCCCATCAATAATCCCACCAATAAACGACAAACTGAGAATCTGATTCTCCCCCGTCGAAGCCGCCACCACCTGATCTCGTCCAGCAGTCCGTTCAATCAGACTCAACTCGTAATTCTCATTCAAGATGGGAATATAGGGAGTAAACGAGATTTGGCGAAATAGGGCCTGGATGCGTTCTTCCAGAGATTGGCGAAATCGCTGTTCAAAATTCTCTTGAATCCGTTGTAGGCGCTCAATCGCATCAACCACCTTAGCAATCCGCCGTTGTGCCAGGAGTTGCTTGCGCTCATTCATCTGTTGCTGATCCACCTGTTTTCCCAACTGGGTAATCTCCCGCTGGAGGTTCAGCCGCTGTTGCTGGTTCGCGCCTAATTCCTGATTTAATTCACTGCTGCGTAATTCTAAATCATCCAATTGCTGTTGCAGGTTCTGGATATCCTGATCGGGGAAACTACGAAGTTGATCTTTCACCGACTCCAACCCATTCCTAACGCTGGAGAGTTCTTCAATGAGTTGAATTAAGGCTTGGTGGTGTTCTTGGGTAGTTTGACAAAACTCTTGTGCTTGGCTGTCAATATCATCCACTTGGGAACTGAGGCGAATGGCCGTTTCTTCGACATCAGCAATGGCGGCTTTTTCCGTCCATTTTTGCACACTTTCAAAGCCAGGGGAGCCGGGATGGAGTTCCGCGCCACAAATACAGCGTTCTTGGTTGAGAAGTTGCTCAACAAAACTGCGTTGAATCCCCCGCCGCAGTTCTCCCGTCTCCTGACGTTGGGATAACCAGCCGCGAAACCCTTGGGTTAGGTCCCCCAGGAGGACGGTATAGCCTTTACTGGCGATCGCCTCCGCTAATCCCGCTCGCGTCTGCTGGATGCGATTGACCATATCGTCATTTTGCTTTTCCAAGGTCGTCCGTTGCAGTTGCAGATTTTCCGCACCTTGGAGTTCCAGTAATTGCCGATTGAGGTCATGTTTTTTATCGCCAAAATGTTTTAAATCTGCCTCAATTTGCTGATTGCGTTTTTCGAGACTATCAACTTTTGCTTCTTTATCTTGTTTCTGTTTTAAGAATTTTTTGGTTTCTGGGTTGCCAATCCCTTTGAGATGATTTTCTAAAGATTTGCGAACCTCTTTGAGATGACGCACTCCCCCATCAATGGCGTTAATTCCTAATAAAGCTTTCGTCGCATCTGCTAGTTCTGATCGTTTATCATCTCGCATTAACTTTTCGATTCGTTCTCCATCAAAGAAGAAATAGCTATGAAGACTCTCAGGTAAGATACGGGCAATGATATCATAGGCGGGTTCTCGGGGTAGCAGCCAGCGTCCATCTTCCTGAGCATATTGTAGGTTTAAGAGACTGTCCCCAGTTTCCACTCCAGATTCTGTAGCATAGGCGCGACAGGTGCGGCGGGCCCGATAGAGGATGGTTCCATGTTCAAAGTGAAGTTCCACGAAACATTCAACGGGTTCTCGGAGGGGAGTTTCGGCGATCGCCCGTTTATTCACCAGTTGGTCTTCGGCAGCAAAAGCGGCACTAAATTTCTCATAGAGAACCCAGGTAAAGCCATTGGTAATGCTGGTTTTTCCTGAGCCATTGTTACCATGAAATATGGTGGTATTGCGCTCCCCACTGGCTAAGATGAGTCGCGGGGTTTTCCCATAAAACTGACGGAAGTTACAAAACTGGATAGATAGGAGTTTCATAGCCAGACTAGACGAGCAAGGAAGGAGGTGATGCGATCGTGATGACCTCTCTATCGTAACATCGAGGTGAGGGTCAGTGAAGCGCCCCCTGTGTCCTTGTAATGGGTAGGGGCGAACCCTTGTGGTCGCCCTCCCCTTGTGTCGCCCTCCCCTTGGGGTCGCCCTCCCTTCCCTTGTGTCGCCCTCTGGGAACATGGTATGCGGCGGGAATCGTCATCAGCGAGGGGTGAATCGCTGACGGATGAGGCGATAGAGGATGAGTGAAATTAACCAAACCACTGCCAAGGGTAAGGCAATGAGTCCGCCGAGAAAACATAGAATTAGATGAAATTTACCCCGTTCGGCGAATTTGACCAGTTTTTTCTGCCACTTGGGAATTGGGTAGGCATCAAGGGGTAAGTTCAAGTCTTGATAAATGGCTGTGGCTTGCTGTGAGGCGGCAAACCCCTCTTGGACTCTGCCTAGTTTTTGATATAAGTTACCTAACATCAATAATGTGTTGGCTTCACCCCGTTTGTCGCTAATGTCCCCTGTGATTTTTAGGGATTGTTCGTAAAAGGCGATCGCCTCTGGGTAGCGTCCTAGGGAATTGTAAGCATTGCCTAAACCGATTAAAGAAGTGGCTTCACCCTGTCGGTTGCCGATGTCCCGTGCGATGTCCAGAGATTGTTCGAGAATGGCGATCGCCTCTGGGTAGCGTTTTAGGGCATTGTAAGCATTGCCTAAATTGATTAAAGAATTAGCTTCACCCTGTCGGTGTCTAATTTCCTGGAAAATTTCCAGTGATTCTTGATGAAACGTGATTGCGTCTCGGTAGCGTCCTAAGCAATTGTAAGCATAACCTAAATGGTTTAAGGAATCCGCTTCACCCTGTCGGTGTCTAATTTCCTGGAAAATTTCCAGCGATTTTTTATGAAACGTGATGGCGTCTCGATAGCGTCCTAGACCATTGTAAGCATTGCCTAAATTGTTTAAAGAATCGGCTTCACCCTGTGGTTTACCGATGTCCCGTGCGATGTCCAGTTGTTGTTCAAGAATGGCTATCGCGTCTCGGTAACGTCCCAGGGACTTGTAAGCACTGCCTAAACCGATTAGAGAATCGGCTTCACCCTGTTGGTCGCGGATGTCCCGTGCGATTTCCAGAGATTTTTTATAAACGGCGATCGCGTCTCGGTAGCGTCCTAGGGACCTGTAACCATTGCCTAACGAGATTAAAGAGGCAGTATACCGATAATCTTCTCGACAGGGGAGATGTTCGACTAATTGCTGGTAGAGTTCTGCCAGAAGTTGATTATGACCCCGTAAACAGAGGAACTCATTGACATCATCCCCATCCCGAAGGACATCAAACGCCGCCTCATACTCTCCCAACTCACAGCGATGATAAAACACCTCCAAATAGTCCTGCACATCCTCCAGGGTTTCCCACTCCGCGCGAGACGTAACGCGACTCTCATAAAACTCAATCGCCCGTAAATGGGCCTCCCGCAAATCCCCGGCGCGAAACTTGAGATACTCCTCAATCAAAGGGAGGAACCGATACCCCTGGGCCTCCGCCAGCAAAAACCCCCGTTTCGCCAACCGCCGCAACTCCTTCGGGGCCACCGTCTCCCCCATCATGGCACTCGCCCAAGTCCCATCAAACGCCTGACGCAACACCACCAACGACAACAACAGCCGCCGCCATTTCTCCGACAAGCGATTAAAACTCGCATCCAACACCGCCAACAACTGCACCACCTCCTGACGGTGGACTCCCCTTAACTGCGACATCAACATCCCCACATCAGCCAGTCCCAACTCCGCCAATTGCCCAATTGTCGCCTCATCCCCAAATTCCTCATGCAGCAACCCCGCCACCAGTTTCAGCGTCAGAGGATGTCCATTCACCTATTGGACAAACTCCTGCAAGTCCGCCTCTGTTCCCCCTACCGCCAACTCCTGCAACAGCTGCGCTCCCTCCGTCGGCGAGAGTCCCCCGAGGGCTAATTCCGTGGGGTTCTCCTGCACCAACGGCGGCGCCACTTGAGTCGTGACGAGAATTTCCGTCTGGTGACAGGCCCCCAGCCACCGCTGCAAAAAGTCTCGATAGCCCTCATCTTGCAACACCGACTCCAAATTATCCAACACCAGCAAAAAGCGTCGCCGTTGCAGACAATGAATCAAGACCTCAGTTAAACGAGTCTCTGGGATGTCTTGCAACTCCTGGGGGGAGAGTTTGCCCAACTCCTGCAATATCCCGCGAGCGACAATGGCATAACTCGGACGCTGTCGCAAATCCAGCCACAAATTCCCCTCAAAATCAGTCCGTTCCCGAAACACCTTCGCCGCCAGGGTGGATTTCCCCATCCCCGGTAATCCCACAATCACCCCCAATTTCGTGTTCTCATCCTTCAGCCAACCGTTCACTCGGTTCCATTCTTCCTCCCGTCCCTGCCAATTGGTCACCTTTGGGGGGTTGGTGTCCAAACTGAAGGAAATGGCTTGCATCCCCGATGTATCTCGCTCCAAGAAGGCCACAACCCTCTCAAATCCAGCATCGACGGTATCTTGTAACCGTTGATTCGCTTCACTAAGGTTGCCAAATCCCTCTCTGAGGGTTTCCTGCAAACTCCCTAATTCCTCCTGCAACTCAGTCCGCATCCGTTCCAGAGTCTCCCGAGTCAGTGTCAACTCCTGCAACACTTCCTCGAAGCCTGAGCGAATCTGGTTTCCCAACACCTGGAACTGTTGTGAATTTTCCTCTAACCCCTGTCGCAGTTGCGTCACCGCCGCCAATTCCGCCTGTAAGTCCGGTCCTTGGGTTTGGGAACGGGTCTTCAGCAACTCCTGTAAAATCCCCTGCATTTCCCCCAGTAGGGAGAGCGTCAAGCCAGCAAAGGCTCGTCCCCCCTCTTCAAAATCCCCTTTCAACACCTCCCGTAAGGCAAACGCAAACTTCTCCCGCAACTGGGCCGCCACTTCCTGGAGGACATTTTCGGGCAATTGAACCGTAGCCCCGGGACAGAGCCAATATTTCAGTAAAGTCCGCCAATCCTCCAGCCTCAACACCGTTTGACCCACATAGTCCCTCGTACCCCCTCGAAATAGCCCTGTAAGCTCAGTTTCTTGGATTGGGTCAAAATCAACCTTTTTCCCCTCTTTCAAGGCTTGGGCGACCTCCTGCCAGGCTTTGAGGGTATATTTAGCGAGGGCTGCCAGTTTTTTGCTAGAGTGAGGATAAGTTCCGGCTTCAGCGATGCTTTTAATAATCAGGGCGATGGCGAATCCCGTCGCCTCAGTTAAGTCATGGTTGCCTAATTTATCTTGACTGCCTCGCAGGCGAACCGCAATATGATTGAGGTGTTGGGGAACCATATCATTGGCAACAACGCCCCCAGCCACCGAGGAGGCGATGGCCCCCAGGGGTCCACCGCACACCGTCCCCCCCACCAAGACGGCTGTCGCGGTTAACAATCGTGTTTGAGTCGAGGCCAGCACATCCATCACCGTCTCCCCGGGGAATGCCAGAGTCCTTATTATTATAGGCACACCGTTGACAAACCCCCCCAGCGGCAGCATCAATCCGACAACGGTAGGGTGCGTTCCGGCATCATTTCACTATCGGATTGAGGGGACTCTCTCCCAACTTGCCGGAACGCACCATCTCGGGATTTATCAGTGACCTCTAATTTGAAGGGTGCGAACTTGAAAGATGCGAACTTAAAGGAGGCAAATCTTAAGGAAGCTCGACTGAACGTTGTGGGAACCGATGCGTAAATAAAATAACCCTGAGCAATGGCATCAATCCGACAACGGTAGGGTGTGTTCCGGCATCATTTCATGATTGGATTGAGGCGACTCTCTCCCAACTTGCCGGAACGCACCATCTCGGGATTTCTAGGAACGCGCCATTGCCGGAGGACCAACCCCCCCGAGCGGTGCGTGGCGGCATTTGTCCATCGGTCTTCTAAGTCCAAAATGGGTTTGAGCCGCCACACACCCTACCGTGACTCATTAATAATAGACGAATTGACCAGGATGATGGGATGGTTTCGGAGCGCCTTCTTGCTCACCTTATCAATGGACAGTATCAAGATGACTCAAACTATCTTCATCAGTAACGGGGGTCCCATTATGCCAGAGTTCGTATTCACTAATGTCGATATCTTCATTCCACACTAGAGCATATCCTCCAGGCTCAATTCGAAAGTTTCCAAAAAATACAGGATTTTTTAATAGGTAAAACATGGGATTATCTAATAACCTAGAAACGTCATATTTTCGCGTATCTCCACTGTCAAACTTAACTAAAATTTGATAATCTTCAATTGCTTTGGCGGAATCAATTCTAGGTGGTGTCATAAAGCTGTTTGAATTAAGTTAAAGGTGGCAATTTTATAAATTCTTGGCTTTGCCAAATTTGGAGCAGTTCTTTCTGGTATAATCTTGCCCACTCAAGTACCATTTTTTCAGCACGTCGTGGCAAATCTCCTTCCATGACGTCTAGAGACTCAATACTAATTAAAGCATTATACTCACCATAAATTGCGTGAAAGTGAGGGGGAGAGTGATCACCAAAGAACATTTTTATGACTATTCCATAAAATCGGGTGATTTCTGGCATGAGTCCTAGCAATTCTCCAGCAGTAGTGGCATTAACCTAATGTGGCTGAGGGGGTTTGTTCCCCTGAGGGGGTATCCACTGGGGTCACGGTTCCGTCATGAATCGTCCAACAGGAATCGGCAATCTCCAAAAGTTCCCCCGCATCGTGAGTCACCACCAGCAAACTCCAATCTTGCTTCAGTTGCTTGAGCAAATTCGCCAATTGACGACGCATTGACCAATCTAACCCCGCCGTGGGTTCGTCCAATAACAACACTTGCGGTTGACGAATTAACTGCACCGCCAAGGCCAGCCGTCGCTGCTGACCACCACTGAGGTCATGGGGCGCACCATAGAGGGAAAGATGACTTAATCCTACTGCCTCTAGGGCCTGTTTAACCTGGTCTGAACCAATTTCAGGATGACCCAGGCGCAACTCTTCCAGGATGGTTCCGCCGCAAAAATGCCGTTCGGGGAACTGAAACACCAATCCTACCAGTTGGCGTAGTTGTTCCGGCAGCAGTTCACGATCGCGCCATTTCACTTGTCCCGAGGTGGGTTCGGCTAACCCCGCCAAAATCTCTAACAAGGTGGTTTTCCCGGAACCACTCGGCCCGACAATTAACCCCAATTTCTGGGGCAATAACTCTAAATTTAGAGATTTGAGAATTTCTGTTGGACTGGCGGGGGGATGATAGCTGAGATTGGTCAGATGTAACATAGGAGCGACCGATTAAGCATCCTGGGGTTGTGACGGCTGGTGACGGATGGCATAGTCACGAAAGCGATCCATATCTGCCTGAATCGTTGATTCCACCACCCGCCCGACAAACAGGTTATCCATAATCTTCCCTAGAATACCCGGAATCCCATAGGCCACCGTCAGACGCACCACACTGGAACCATGGCGATCATAAAAGCGCACGGCCCCCCGATTCGGTAAGCCATCGACTGACTCCCATTGAATAATCTGTTGGGGAATCAGCCGCACAATCCGCGAAAGCCAGGTAAACTCAAAGGCCCCGGATGCCAGTTTCCAGCGGGATAAATCTGGGTCATGGTCCAAAATTGAGACGGATTCAATCCATTTCATCCATTGGGGCATTTGTTCTAAATCTGACCATAACTGCCAGGCCTCCTCAATGGGAACCGGAACTTCCACTTGTACGCTATGTTCTAACCAATCTGTCATTGGGGCTATCTGATAACTAATGAGTTGGGGGAACTTGAGGACGGCCCAGGGGGACAGGGACTTCTACCTGGCCGGCCAGGATAACCCCCCAGGGATTAACGGCGGGCAAACTCTTCTAAAATGGCTTGGGCGGCCTGATTTCCCGAGAGTGTTGCTCCCTCCATACTATCGATATAATCCTGCTGGGTGTAACTGCCCGCTAGGAAGACATTATTAATGGGGGTGCGTTGACTGGGACGATAGACATCCATCCCAGGGGCTTCTCGATAGAGGGATTGAGCTAGTTTGACGACACTATACCAGGTCATGTTCAAGTCCCGGGCTGAGGGGAAGAGCGATCGCACCTGTTCCAAGACATGATGGGCAATCTGTTCGTTGCTTTGTTTGATAAAGGGGTCTCCGGGAGTCAGAACTAACTGCATCAAGGACCCCTCTCCGGGTTTGTAATAGTCCCCAGGACTGGTGAGGGCTAAATCGGCAAAACAGGAGAAATCCGCGTCGGGGGTATAGAGGAGATTATCCAATCCCGCCGCCTCTTGCAGTTGTTGCCGTTTCTGGGCATCTTGCAGTTCCGTCACCCAACCGTCAAACCGCAGTTGTACCGTCGCCACGGGAACGGTATCAAGCTTATAGATATTGTCGAACTCGGGCCATTGACGCCATTCCGGGGGCAGGATTTTTTGGATTCCCGGCACGTCACAGGCGAAAACATAGGCATCGGCTTCGATGATTTCCTCCGTTTCTCCCTGGGCCACGACAATGGCATCAACTTCGGTGTGGCCGCCATGGTCACTAAATTTAATCTGACGCACCCGGCGGCGGGTATGAATTTTCGTTCCCCGTTCCTGGAGATAGTCGAGGATGGGTTGATGGAGATAGGTATGAGGGGACCCTTCCAACATCCGCAAGACGGAGGCTTCTGTGCGGGCGGCAAAGAATTGGAAGATGGTCAACATGCAACGGGCGGAGATGTTCTCGGTATCGATGAAGCCGAGGGCGTAGGCGATGGGGTCCCACATCCGCTTGAGGCTGCCGTTGTTGCCCCCGTGGGAGCGAAACCAGTCGGCGAAGCTGATGCGATCGAGGTCGCGAATGGTTTTCATGGCCCCCTCGAAATCCACTAGGCCGCGCACGATGGGACTGGTTCCCAGGGCCAGGGAGTTTTGCAACTTGTCTTGTAGGGAGAGTTGCGAGGTGGTAAAGAAGGCTTTGAGGCCGTTGAAGGGTGCGCCGGTGAAGAAACGAAAGTCCAGTTCTCCCACTCGTCCCCCTTCATTAATAAAGGTGTGGGTATGCTCTTTCAGGCGTAGGGCCTCTAAGGCGCCCACCTTTTCCATGAGGGCAAAGAGATTGTAGTAGCAGCCGAAGAAGACATGCAGCCCCATTTCGATATGGTTGCCGTCGGCATCCACCCAACTGCCTACCTTACCGCCGACGAAGGGACGGGATTCAAAGATTTCCACTTCATGGCCGGCATCGGCTAGGTTGACGGCTGTGGTGAGTCCGGCAAGTCCGGCACCGGCGATCGCAACTCGCATATTGCGTTGTCCTACATCTATTTAGGTTTGCTTAATGTATTGTAATCTTTTGCGGGAGCGAGTAGGAGCCAAAAATTCATCTCCCTGGGATAACTCCAAGATAAAGCGATCGCCCTCCACCGACATCCGAGAGTCAAGCCGGGCAATATGCCAAATCTCTCCGTCAAACTTAGCTTCCCCCAAGCGACCCCCACCTAGACCGAGAAACGGTTTCGCAACCATCCCATGGCCTGAATCTCATCCTCTCGGGCCATCCTCAAGAACTCATACAGCCAATCTTTGGGAACTTGGGGAAATGTGGGTAGGTTCTCAAGATTGACTTGTCTACCAAATTCTATCCCACGGTCTTTGATATTCCTGTCTAGTAACGGTCTCGCCGCGATCGCCTCCGTTGAGACCTGCCGTCCCCTGACTCACTCCGGGACATTAACGACAACCGTTGCCTCAATCGGCTGTCCGTTGTGGGTCCAACCTTGATGATTATTGGCGTTCAAGCTAACGGTAATTTCATGGCTACCCGGAGGAAGGTGAGGCAAGTGCAGCCAAGGTCCATAAACCCGAGCCCCCCTTTCTCCATTAATATATAGATGGCCATGTCCAGTATTCGGCTGGTTCTCCTGATTCACGTCCTCCGGAGTAAAGCGAAAGTTAGTGGTCTGAATTTCTAGGTTCCAGCCTCGCATTGGGTCAGGATGAGCGATCAGAGCAATCGTTGGAACCGGCTGTCCATCAGGAATTTCTAAAGCATCATGGCTATGATGATGGTCATGTTCAGGATCACCATGGCCAGGGTTGGCATGAGCATGAGTATGAGACTCACTCTGAGTCAATTTTGTATTCTGCTGCTGTTCCTCAAGTTCAGTAGTGAGGACTGAAGTGCAGCCTAGAATGAGTGCCAAGCTTTGCAGACTCAGGATTAGGACGGACGCTTTGATAGGAAATTGCTGGAGGGACACCGGATTCACCTGCACAATAGATGACTACATAGGTGGATCACTTCACCGAGCTTGCGTCATGGCTTGAGTCAGGACTGGGTTAGCCGCCATTGCCGGCGAGCGATCGCCCAGAAATTATCCTAGTTTGGGATGGCAGAGGTCAAAAGACACCCGGTCAAATACCCGAGTCTTTGCGTCGTCTGAGTAGGGGAATGATGGGGGGTTAGGGAAAGGTTCACATAGGAAATGGACAACAGTTTCCTATGTGAATCGTGGGAGCTTGAAATGCTCGGTGTACGGTTTATCGACAGCTGAGCCGCCCATAACTTGATATCGAAGTGGTTTAGGGAACTGGAGGAGTCATTCCAGGAGGAGCCGCTCCAGGAACAGGTGCAACCGGGTTCACAGAGCCACCCAGTGTGGGCGGAGTCCCAGGGGGTGAGCCGGGAGTGGCCCCCGGTGTTGGCATGGTCGGCTGTTGGGAACCTGGGGGCTGTGGTGGAGTGGGTGTAGGTGGTGGTGGAGCTGGAGTGGCCCCCGGTGTTGGCATGGTCGGTTGTTGGGAACCTGGGGGCTGTGGTGGAGTGGGTGTAGGTGGTGGTGGAGCTGGAATGACACCTGGTCCCGGTGGGCCTGGAGGCATAGGGTCTCCTGGAGGTTCAACAATTGGACGCTCCAGCTCTCCTTGTTGGGGGGGATCTGGCAGGGGTGGAGTTCCTGGCTGATTAGGTGGCGGAGGTAAGGGTGGTAGCTCCTCAACTGGGGGCTGAGCGCGAAACTCGTCTGGCGGTTGGATAGACCGTTGGCCCGCATGGAATTTTTTAGTCCAGTAATGGTTCCAGTTCTCGTTTCCAGTATCGTTTTCCAAGAAATAGTGACCAACCCCAAGTTGTGTAAATTCGGGATTGAGAATACTGTCCCGATGCGGAGGACTATTCATCCATCCGGCTACAGCAGCCTGGGGTGTTGTTGGACCGGTATGAATATTTTCTGCCGAGGCCCCTGTAATTGAAAAGCCAGTTGCCCGAATGCGATCGGTAAACCGTGACCCATCGGCTCCTGTATGACCGCGAAAGTCTTGCAGAGCCATATTGGTACTATGAGTTCGCGCGGCTTGAGCGAGTAAAGGCTCCCAAACTAAGGGTTGCAAGCCTTCTTTCGCTCGTTCCCGGTTCACAAGTTCGAGAACTTGCCGCTCAAAATTTGGATTGGGACCGTCAGAGGCGAGATTACTGATGTCTCCAATTTGTCCGATAAAGTCATTACGGGTTAGGGACGAGGGATCAACACCATTGAGGGTGGCGATCGCTTCACCATTCCGTACAATTTCAGTATTGTTTCCAGATCGTCTGAGTTGTAGGTTAGACACTCCATCAGGAAGACGGAGTTTATCAACCCCAGGTTGGAAGTCGGTAATTACATCGCGATTAGCACTGGAGGCTTGCAGGAAGAACTGGTTGGCTCCTCCACCCCCGGTTAGAGTATCGAAACCGCGATCGCCCGACAAGACATCATTTCCTGGGCCGCCAATCAGGACATCATTCCCTTGTCCACCAAACATCGTATCGTTCCCTGAGCCGCCAATGACCGTATCATTGCCGATATTGCCGAATAGGATGTTATTACCGCCTCGACCGTCAATATAGTCATCATCACGACCCCCGGCAATGGTGTCATTACCTGCACCCCCGAAAATCGTGTCATTTCCGGTATTACCGAAGACAATTCGTCCCGTGTCGTCATTCTCGAAATAATCATTCCCTCCCAAGAGGGCGATCGCATCCGTAAAGGGTGAACTGCGCAACTGGTTTAATTGATCCGCTGGTAACTGAGCCATGATGACCACATCATTGCCCTCAGTCGCAATCCCGAAGTCAAACCCACCATCGGTCACGATGTTCAGAACCATCGTTGAAACTCCTTGACTGAAAGGTTCTATTGGTCTATCGGCCAAAAACAGCGAGTTTTACGTAACTCGACCCAAATTGTCACAAAAATTCACAAACAGTCCTGGCTTCCCCCTCGTGAACCCCACCTAGACTGAGAAACGGTCTCGCAGCCATCCCATGGCCCCAATCTCATCCTCTCGGGCCATCCCCAAGAACTCATACAGCCAATCCTTGGGAACTTGAGGGAACATAGGACTGCGATCGCCCTCCACATACACCCCCGATTCAAGCCGATAAATACGCCAAATCTGTCCATCAAAGCGCCAAAACTCCGGCACTCCTAAACCCGCATAAAACTGATTTTTGGCAATATCAGTATGAGTAATATCCACCTCAACCACTAAATCCGGGGGCGGATCTTGGGCTAATCTCCTGACTCGATAACGTGGCCTCAATCTTCTCCTCCGCCTCCAGAGAAATCTCTCGCAACCCATCTAACATCTCCCCCGTCGCCGAGGGCCAACGTCCCCGTTGATGGGCCTCTAGGAGTCGTTCTGCCATATCCCGTAACGCCCAAGGATTCTTCTGTTTCACAAACCCCTGAACCGCCTCATCGAACACATAAGCTTGGGCCACTCCCTCATACATAAATTCCTCCACCGTCCCCGTCGTCACGTCATAGCCAAAGAGGAAATCTACCGTCGCCGCCATCTCAAACGCCCCCTTATAGCCATGACGCATCATTCCCTGAATCCATTTCGGATTCACCACCCGGGAACGATAGACGCGGGCAATTTCCTCCCGCAGCGATCGCACCTTGGGATTTTCCACCCGAGAATTATCGCCAAAATAGACCTCCGGCGAGGTTCCTCTCACCTGACGCACCGCCGCCGTTAAGCCTCCCTGAAACTGATAGTAATCATCAGAATCCAACAAATCATGTTCCCGATTATCCTGATTCTGCAACACGATTTGCATCTGTTGCAATCGCGCTGCAAAGGCCTCCGGTTCCGATGTCGCCCCCTCCCCCCCATAAGCGTAACTACTCCAGTTAATATAAGCTTGAGCCAAATCCGCCTCACTCGACCAATTTTGCGACTCAATTAAGCCCTGCAAACCCGCCCCATAGGCCCCCGGTTTAGACCCAAACACCCGATAACGCGATCGCGCCCTGGCCGTCTCCTCCGCCAATCCCTGACTCTGCCAAAACGCCACCTCCTGCTTCACCTGGGCCGCCAATGGATTCTCCTCAGGCGACTCGGGTAACTGAGACACCGCCATCACCGCCGCATCAAACAAATCAATTAAATTGGGGAACGCATCCCGGAAAAAGCCAGAAATCCGCAGCGTCACATCCACCCTGGGCCGTTGCAACACCGACAGGGGCAAAATCTCAAAATCTACCACACGCCGCCCCAATCCATCCCAAATCGGCTGTACCCCCAATAACGCTAGGGCCTGGGCAATATCATCGCCCCCGGTGCGCATGGTCGAGGTTCCCCAAACCGATAAACCCAGCGTTTTAGGATATTCGCCATTTTCCTGGGTATAGCGGTCAATCAAGACCTCCGCCGCCTTGCGTCCTACATCCCAGGCGCTTTCACTGGGGATGGCGCGGATATCCACGGAATAGAAGTTACGCCCGGTGGGGAGAACTTCGGGACGGCCGCGAGTGGGTGCGCCGGAGGCCCCGGAGGGGATATACTCACCCCGTAGACCTCGGACTAGGTTAATCAGTTCGCGATCGCACCCCCGCAAGGCCGGCAATAAAACAGTTTCAATCCACTGCAAGCACTCCTGAACGGGGGCGGCCACTGAACTGGGGTTTCCCGCAATCAATCCCTCCACCAGTCGCGCCGCCTCGTCTTCCAACGCCGCCACCGCATCTCCCACATTGCGGAATTGCCCGTCTAAGGGGTCTGTGGGTGGAGTGGTGAGGGGGTCAATATCCAAGCCCCAGGATTGCGCCAGGGCTTGGGTTAAGCCCACTCGTCCCCGCCCCGGACAGCGAGCAATGGAGACAATTAAATCCCGCAATGGGTCTCCCTCTGGACAAACTCCAAAAATATGTAAGCCATCGCGGATTTGGGCTTCTTTCAGTTCACAGAGATAGCCATCCAATTGGGTCATTAAGACGGTTGTATCTAAGTCGTTACTCAGTCCTAAATCTCGCTGGAGGTTTTCCTCTTGAATCAGGGTTTCAATGCGGCGAGAGAGGTCTTTGAGACGGGTTGGGTTCAAACTTTCGGCTTCGTAGTATTCATCAATTAAGCCCTCTAAACAGTCTAAGGCTCCATAAAGTTCTGCCCGCGTCATGGGGGGCGTGAGATGGTCTAAAATGACCGCTTGACTGCGACGTTTGGCTTGGGACCCTTCGCCGGGGTCGTTGACAATAAAAGGATAGAAATGGGGCAGGGGACCAAAGACGGCTTCTGGGTAACAGGTGTTGGAGAGGGCGACACTTTTGCCTGGTAGCCATTCGAGGTTGCCATGTTTACCCACATGGACGACCGCTTGAACCTGGAATTGTTGTCGTAGCCAGATGTAAAAGGCGAGATAGTCGTGGGTCGGTTCCAGGTCGGGGGCGTGGTAGTTTAGGCTGGGGTCGCGATCATAGCCTCGGGCCGGTTGAATGCCGATGAAGAGATTGCCCCGTTGGATACCGGCGATCGCAAAGTCCCCAGAGGGCGGCCCCCAGCGGCGTTCGATGCCCTCACGTACCGGGGTTGGGAGTTGTTCAAAAGCCCGCTGATAGTCTTGCAGGGAGAGGGTTTGATAGACCGGGCGCATCTGCAACCCTTCCGGGTCATTGGTGACGCCGGAGGTGAGAAGGGTCATCAGGTCCTCGGAGGTTTGGGGGGCCTCCCCAACGCAATACCCCACCGCTTTCAGGCGTTTGAGGATTTCTACGGTACTGGCGGGGGTGTCTAAGCCAACGCCATTCGCCAGTCGGGCATCTTTGTTGGGATAGTTGGGCAGAATTAGGGCGATTCGTTGCTGGTGAACCGGGGTTTTGATGAGGCTGGCCCAATGGTTAGCCAGTTGGACCACGAAGTCAATGCGATCGCCCACCGGTTCATAGCGGACGACTTCGGTTTCCAGGCGATCATCTGTTTCGGACATCTGCTTGAAAGACACGGCCCGGGTAATAATCCGTCCATCCACTTCCGGTAAAGCCACGTTCATGGCCACATCTCGCGGCAATAAGCCCCTCAGTTCATTTTGCCATTGGGCCTGTCCACCACCGCTGAGAATGACCTGAAAGACGGGGCGGTTGAGAGTTTGCCAGAGGTCAAGATTGGGCTGGTCGCGATCGAGTTTGGCCAGGGAAAATCCCGTGGTATTGAGAATCAGGTCAACCTGAGAAAACACCTCAATCACCTGGTCTTGAACTGACCGATCTCGTAAGGAGGAAATATAGAGGGGAACCGGTTGTAAATTTTGTTGAATCAACCCTTGACAAAGAGCATCAATAGGTTTGGTATTTGAGGCTAAATAATGAGCGCGATAAAAGAGAATCCCCACGCGGGCGATCGCCCCCTGAACCTCCGCCACAGGATAAAGTTTCACCCGAGGAATAGATTGGGGGTCTGGGGGATAATTGTCTCCATCTAAACATTTGTCCTGGGCATATTTGAGACCATTACAAAAGTTGGCAACCCCCCCTTCATTGAAATACTGCCATAGTCGATTCACAATCGTCAGCGGCACTGTAGAATGACTACATAAATCGGGGTCAATCCCATCATCACCGGGCATAACAATCAGATGTCCCCCAGTCATTTCCACCGTTTCCCGCAACACCTCCAAGCCATAACTCCAATAGGCCCGTCCTCCCAGCAGCCGCAGGAGAATCAGTTTCGCCTGAGACAAGACTTCTTCAGCATAGGTATCCAGGGTCAATTGCTGTTGCAATTGTAGCAAGTTCACCACCCGCATCTCAGGAAACTCAGGGGGAAGCTGTTGGCTGGCCGCAGAGAGGGTTTGAATGTCGGTATCGGCGGCGGTAATAAAGACGATGGGGGCGGGGGTTTGTTGGATGTAAATCACCCCATCGCTATCAGGAGTCCAACCGCCAGGTGTTGCAGCAATCCGGTGCATAATGAAACTTAGGTTATTTAGCGAGTGTATGTTGGTTAAAGTGACTCATCTGGATTGACGACATGATAACTCTCGATAAGTTTTAGCCTCGTATCCAATGTAGAATAAAGTTCATCAAATGTGACAGAGTAGATACGTTTTGAGTTCACCATTAATCTATCTCGTCGCCATCGAAGACGATCCTGTTCTCGTGGTTGCAGGTCTTGAGAGCGTCCAATGATGAGCATTCCTTCATACCCGGCAAAATCTGGTCCAAAATGATAGCTAAACTCTCGTTTGTCTTCTTGGGATGATAACTTCCAGAACCAATCTAACACCTGGCTAAACCCATGTTCAAAATCGGTAGACCAGTCAGGGGTTGCTTTAGAGGTTTTGCTTCTAAAAATACTATTTCTCTTTGCACTTTCAAATTCTATAAATCCATACCAGCCAGAGTTAGAGTCACCTACAACTAAATCTGCTTTAAAGTCACCAAAAATGTCGTATTCATAAGCAATTTTATCAAAACTATTTATGTATGGAAAGTATGATCCAATAAACGCCGATAAATGCTTGCGTTCCCGAAAAAATGGCAGGACATTCCGTCTTTCCTTCAGTTCTGAGTTGCGGTCAAGATGACTTTTGAGTTCATTGAGTTCTCGACGACACAAGATAGGATTGAAGCTAAGATTTTCAAAGGATTTCACAATGTTAGTTTATAAGCTTTTTGTAAGTTCTCAAATCGTCCTTTTTGAAAAATATCTATAACTTCAACACCTTCATCAGCCCGGCGTAAAACAATGCGAAAATTTGGCGATACACGAGCCATATAAAGGGTTTCTAAATCCTCGCTTTTCAAGAGCTTAACGTTGTTATTGGCTACGTTAATGTATTCAGGAAAATTATCGAGTTGATTTAGAAAGCGGTCAACTCGTTCTCGATCGCTCGGAAGGAGCGATTGCAAGGCAATCTCGGCTTGGCTGCTCAAGGTAATCATTGTCATGCCATAGGATACGCCAACAACCTCATGATAGCATATTTTTCTGAATCCAGTTTTCCCCGCATCGACTTAAACAAGGCTAACTTTGAGTTAGAGTTAGGGTTTTGACGGTTTATCCCGACTTAAATAGAGCATTTTCCAAATAAATAAGGGACTAACCAAGCAACTTTTAAAAAATTGCAACTCAGCCGCCGCCACCGCATCCTCCTCTAACACATCCCGATACTGCCAGGCATGACGGACCAGTTTCCGGCAATCATTAACAAAATAAGCTACCGTAAACCAGGGTTTTTGCCAAGATTTATAATTCAACATTCGGGTTCGGTGACGACTCAGACCTATGCCTTTAAAAAACTCGATGAGATACTCTCGTTCAAAGCGACGGGCGGGAATCTGATGATAGATGTGCATCTTAGGATTATACCAAATTTCCCAACCTGCCATCGCCAAATAGGACAGGGCTTCAATGTCCTCTCCTTTGGCATTCAAGGACGTTCCTACCGGTCCTTGTAATACCAATTTCTTCGGAACACTATCGAGCCAAGGCTGTTTACGAATCACTAATCCTGCACCCGGGGGATAGACTTTCTTTCGGGCATATTTATATGAAGTATAACAGAGCGGTTTATTTCCTCGCTCCATAATCGGAATAAAGCTAGCAATTCGGTTAAAATTTGCAGGAGGTTCAACCTCGTAGTCCCCGTGAATCTGCCCGCTATAGGCTCCCGCTTGAGGATAAGCTTGAGCAAATTGATACGCTTCAAACACCCAATCCTCTGCTGGGTAGTTGTCATCATCGAGAAAGCCAATTAACTCACTCTGGGCTTCTTGGATACAACGGGCCCGGGCATAGGAAGCTCCCTGCTTCGGTTCAAAAAAATAATGGAGTTGGGAGTGAGAGGGCCAGGTCTCTTGCTGAGATTTGATAATTGCAGCCGTGTTATCACAGCTATTATTATCAACAATTACAACCTCCCACTCAATACTATCTGTCTGGGTTTGGGCTTTGAGGCGTTCTAAAATTTTACCGATTCGTTTTTCACCATTATAGGTGCGAATCGCTACCGTAAAATCCATGAGTTTAAATCCCTAAGTTTAGCCAAAGTCTAATCTGAATTAACCCGTAAAATCCCATCTTGACTCTATCACACAACCTTGGATTCAGAGCGGAAGGGAGTATAAGAAATCTGTCGAACGGGTGGGGCTTCCACCAGGCCTAAGGCGGAGATTTTAGCTTTAAAAAAGGGTTGGTTGTTACGAGTTACCTCGATCGCCTGTAAGACTTCTGGAGGGGACAACTCTCGGGCTAGGGTACAGTGGGGAACCCAGGCTTGGGGCTGGTAATAGGCCACGGCTTCCACCCCAATCTCCTGTAGATGCTGATGAACCCGTTGATGTAACCGCAGTAACTGGCTGGTCACCACCGGGGCCAGGAAGACCACTCCACCGCCAGCGGAAAACAAGCCGACAGAGGAAAACTGAACCTCAAAGCAGGACTCTGTTTGAGCGATAGAGTCAAGAACCTTGGGCAGAACCTGCAAATCCGCCTGGGGAAGCACCGCCAGACTTAAATGGGGCTGGCTGTGAACCCGCTCAGCCATCGACGGGGCGATCGCCCCCACCTGCTCCCAAAGCTGCCGCACCTTAGCCGAAGCATCCTCGTCGAAATATAGCTCAATGGCATAGGTTTTTTGCGAGACCACCATAACCGATTCAAACCCCAAACGTTCTTTTATCTTAAAGTTATCCGGGCAATCCTAGCAAACTTCGGCTTCAGCGACGTCGTTTGAGCAAATAGGCAATGGTTTCTCCTTTCCCCTTCACCTGAAGCTTGCCCCGTTTTTCAAAGACATAGCGATGACGCAACCGTTCATAGGCCTGTTGCGTCACTTGAATACAGCCAGGAACCCCAAGGGACTCCATACGACTGGCCAAATTCACCGTATCGCCCCATAAGTCGTAACTGAACTTATTCAGGCCAATCACCCCCGCCACCACCGGCCCGGTGGCTAACCCCACTCGTAAAATAATCGGTTCCCCACTCTGAACTGAGAAGCGGGCCGCCTCATCCATCATGGCCAGGGCCAACTCAGCGACGGCTTCAGCATTGTTTTCCTGGGGTTCCGGGAGTCCCCCCACGGCCATATAGGCATCCCCAATGGTTTTGATTTTTTCCAGTCCCCGTTCTTGAGTGAGGCGATCGAAGGTGGAGAAAATATCATTGAGAATATGCACCAAATCCGAAGGGGTACAACGGGAACAGAGATGGGTGAAGCCGACGATATCGGCAAACAGCACCGTGACATCCTCAAACCGTTGGGCGATCGCCGCCCCCATCTGTCCATTATCGTGGGCTTGCTGTTTTAACTGCTTAGCGACCGAAGCCGGAAAAATATTCAGTAACAGTCGTTCTGAGCGTTCCTGAGCCATTCGTAGGGCTTCTTCCGTCTGTTTGCGTTCCGTAATATCGCGAGCAAAGGCACAAATATACTGATGGTGATTAAACTCAATCCCATTCACCGTCAAATCTACCGGGAAAATCTCACCATTGCCCCGTTGCAGTCGTGTCTCAAAGGCAAAGGATCGTTGTTGCTGCATACTCTGCCAAAACTCATCCCAGTTAGCCGTGGCAAAATCTGGGGCAATCTCCTGAAACGATCGCCCCAGTAGTTGTTGAGTCTCATAACCCAAGGCCCGAGCCGCCGCTTCATTGGCATAGGCAAACTGTCCCGAGGGGAGAATCCAGAGGACAATATCAGCCGCCGCATCAATGGCGAACTGGGTCAATTGCAGTGCATCCCGAGAGAGTTTACCTTCGCTAATATCCTCAATCAGTACCATAAAGCAGGGAGGCTGAGCCCCGGCCACCTGAATCACCGATAAACCTAAACTAATCCAGAAACTGATCCCCTTCTGATTTCGACAACATACCTCTAATTTGTGGGGCAGGGACTGGCATTGGGCGATCGCGGCTTGAATCTCAGCTTTGGCCTCAGCCAAGGGAGGATCCAACGCATCTTGCAGGGCGATCGCCTCCAAAAAGGCGATCCCTTGTAACTCCTCCTCTTGCCGTTCCAACATCCTCTGTAATGCCGGGTTCGTACGTAAAATTCGTCCCTCTCGATCGAGCAGGGCAATTCCAATCCCCGCTTCCTGAAAAATGGCATTGAGTTGCCGTTGTTGCTCCCGCAAATGTTGTTGAACCGAGAGACATTCCCAAATCTTTAACTGAAGCTCTTGACTATTGTTGCGGGAGCGGACTTTAGCTTGCTCCCAAAGGCGAGAGAGATTTTGAACCATTCCCTCACCGTTAGCGCTCACCCCCAGATCAGCGGTCATCTCCCAACCGTAGAGATTGACCCAGCGACCCGAGGCCAGAGGAACTAACTTAAACTGATAATAGGCCGAGCCGCAAACACAGGTCACCTCCCGAGGTTCTCCAGACCGGCTCACCTCAGCAACGGCCCCTTGTAAAGGAGAGTTGAGGCGATCGCCCAGGCCACAACCCCATACTTGAAGCAACGGCTCACTGGCCGGGTTGCCATAGCAAATCACCCCCTCGCCATTCGTTTGAAGCACGGGAGACGGATTATCCTCGCTAGAGGGCGGCATCCGTGAGCCTAACTCCGGCTGAGAGGGTAGATTTTGGCGTGCGGACTCACCCCCGGAAGTTGTCCAGTGAAAATTGGGCATAGTGGAAATCAAGTAGAGCGGGTGTTATGGCGGTGACACCCGTCATTGAACTGGGCCGCGATCGCCCCAAAACAGTATCAGGATATGCACCTGGATCGTTGCCCTCCTCTACTGTATCCTAGCTGATAAAAACTAACCCAGGTGATCGCCCCAGTCGCTCCCCCAGCCCAGTTCAACCTGGCGGGAACCATCGCTACCACATTCCCGCGCAACCACCTACGTAATTACTGGCAAAAAACTGTTTTTTTTCCTTTCTTTTGGGCGAACTTCGGTAAATTTCAGGAACCCAAAAGAAGGTGAAACGGCTATGCTAGGGCTAGAGAGTTCTGACTTAATCTCAATCCTTTTGTAACGATTATGCCCGCCACCAGGTCGTCCAGAAACGTTTTTGGTGACGAGCAGGGAGCCTAGCTTTATGGAACGCAGCCGCCTACTCGATTGTCAATTCGAGTGTATTATCAGCATTACCTTAACCTTAGCCATCGCCATCCTCACAGTCTGGGGCTATCTTCAGGACAGTTCCCTTTACGTGGAGGTGCGCTCCGATGATGAAACCGCCCTTATAACCGTGGATAGCCCCTAGACTGAATCGGCCTCAGACTTAAACCGTCTGTTCAGCTCCCACCGGACAACTCACATTCGTCCCCCCGAGGCCACAATAGCCATTGGGATTTTTAGCCAGATATTGCTGGTGATACTCTTCTGCGTAATAAAACTCAGGAGCCTCAATGATTTCTGTCGTAATTTCGCCATAGCCAGCCCGTTTCAGTGCCACCTGATAGCGTTGACAAGAGGCTTCAGCGAGTTGCTTCTGTTGGGGAGAATAGACATAAACCCCCGAGCGATACTGGGTACCCACATCATTTCCCTGACGCATTCCCTGAGTAGGGTTGTGACTTTCCCAGAAGCGGCGCAGCAGAGTTTCATAACTAATTTGCGTGGGATCATAGACCACCCGCACCACCTCATTATGTCCAGTTTGACCAGTACAGACCTCTTGGTACGTGGGATTGGGGGTGATGCCTGCTGCGTAGCCCACCGCTGTACTATATACCCCATCAAGTTGCCAAAAACAACGTTCAGCCCCCCAAAAACAGCCTAAACCAAACAAGGCTAACTCCATCCCTTCAGGATAGGGAGGCGTCAGAGGAGTTTTGAGAACAAAATGTCGCTCCGGAACCGGCATAGACTCCTGACGGCCCGGTAGTGCCTCATTGGCATTCGGTAAGGTGAGCTTTTTCTTAAATCCGAAGAACATAGCAGGACATGAAGGAATAAAGAACAGGGAACAGCCAATCGCGATTGTTCCGGTGATATCCACACCGAGATTGTGGAGACTGATTAGCTCGCCTCCCTTGATTCTACAACCGGACAGACCTCATCTACCACCGACGGCCGCGCATCCGTGATGGGCAAGACGGGGGGTAACACCACGTGATGCACGTGAGGAACAAAGCCCAACCATTGCTGAGATAGAGTGGCAAAGCTGTTGGGACAGCCACTGACCCCAAACTGGGTGCTTCCCTGACCGGGGGTGGCTCGTAAGCCCAACAGATCCAACTCCTGGGCGGCGGCTTGGACGACATAGGTGGCTGGGTCGACCAATGTCACCTCTGGGGGCAGAAGTTGACGTAAAACCGGCTCAAGTAGAGGGTAATGGGTGCAGCCATAGACCAACGTATCCATCTTCTGAGCCAGAAGTGGTTCTAGATACTCACGGATGATCTCACGGGTTTGCTGGGTGTGAATCCGATTGCCTTCAATGAGGGGGACAAATTCAGGACAACCCATTTCCCAAACCTCAGCCGAGGGATTCATCTCCAAGATTGCCCGACGATAGGCACCACTTGCGGCCGTGGCTGGAGTGGCAATGACGCCAATGCGTTGTCCAACGCCCACTGCCCCTCGCGCTCCCGGCAAAATTAGCCCCAAAATGGGAAAGTCAAACTCACACCGCACAGCTTCTAGGGCTAAGGCGGAACTGGTGTTACAGGCCACGATCGCCATTTTGACCCGAGACTGAGCCATCCAAAGGAGAATTTCGCGCACAAACTGCAAAATTTCCTGGGGCGATCGCGTCCCGTAAGGCAGACGAGCCGTGTCTCCAAAATAAAGCACCGACTCATCTGGGAGTTGTCGATACATGGCCCGTAGAACGGTCAAACCGCCAACACCGCTATCAAACACTCCGATCGGTTGGTTATGGTTGGTCATAGAATTGTCCAAAAACTGTCCGAAAATCGTTCTGAGACCGACCCCCGCTCTAGGGAGCGGCGGTACGGTGTACCCAGCTATCCCAACGTCCTTAACACTGCGGACCGGGACAATACTGGCGAACATACTGCAAAATACCACGGGCGATCGCCTGGGACAGAACTTCGCGATATTGAGGGTCTGCTAAACGACGAGCATCTTGGGCTCCGGTCACAAAGCCTAACTCCAATAACACCGCCGGCATTCGGGTGTGGCGTAAGACATAGAAGCGAGCCGTGCGCACCCCTCGGTCAGGCCCCCCTGTCGCCTCGATCAAACTCCGGTGTAGCGTCCGCGCTAACTGTTCCCCAGTTTGGAAATAATAGGTTTCAATGCCATTGACATCGGGGCGGCTCATGCTGATGGCATTGGCATGTAAACTCACAAACAAATTGCCATTAACGCGATTGGCTAACTCAACTCGAGCTTCTAGACTCAGGGTTCGATTATCCTCGCGAGTCATGATAACCCGTACCCCTTGTTCTTCGAGTAAATCCCGAATGCGGTGAGACATGGGGTTGACGATATCAATCTCACTCAGTCCCCCAATCCCCACGGCACCGGGGTCACTCCCGCCATGACCTGGATCTAAGACAATTACAATCTGGCTATTGGGGATATTCCCCAAATTTCCCTGGCCCGACAGGTTAGATCCCAGATGGGGAGTGGGTAAGTTGCCTTGAGCTTGGTAGCCGTTGAGTTCCAAGGATAGCAGGCTCGGACTCGGCTGGTTGATCTCGCCAATGGAGACTTGAGGGGCTGGCATCACCCGCACCATCACCGTATTAGCATCTGTTTGTTCTGTGCGAATCCAGGCGATCGCATCACTGTCATTCGTATCGGGCCGTTGAAAATTCCCAGACAGCCGCGCGTTGCGAATTTCAATCTGATAGGCCAGGGTGCTTCGATCCCAATACGACCGCTGATCTAAAGGGCGATCGGCTCGAATTAAGACTCGATTTCCCTCGACGGTGATATCGATCGCCTCAATGGTCGCCACCTCGGATCGCGGTGATTGACTCAGATAAGACTCATCCTCGACTTCTGAAGAGTCCACGGTGACCTTCAGAGATTTCCAGGAATCCGTCGGGTCAACTTCAAGGGCCTTGGCCTCGGGACTTGGGACATCGATTGATTTCGCCTCAGCGATTGGGGCCATTTGAGCCACCATCAAAATACTTGTGAGACTAGATAGCCACCAGTGAACTCTGGGCATATTTCTCCTTGCGGGCTGGACTGCACAACGTGGGCATCATGACAAACAACAGTTGCCCTGATCCCCGTTGTTGGCGAGTCAAAACCAATTGTGTGTGGTGTTGGGCAAACTGCGTTGAAAAATAGCATAAAAAATTCGCCATTGACAGGGCGATCGGGCCAGAACTTCGACGGTTTTCCTCTTTAACCTACGACCAGGGGGGAGTTGTCACCGGATGGTTCATGACCTCTGGGGGAATTGAGATGCAACCCAGTTCAAGATGATGGCGTTAATTTGCGGGGCGGCTTCATCATGGACGCAATGCCCCCCATAGTCTAACTCCTCTAGCTTGAGCTTAGGTTGATGTTGGCCAAACTGCTCCGGCCGAGCGAGTTTTGGGGGAACCATGCGATCGCCCTTCGACCACAGTAACAAGCCAGGGACAGAAACCTCTTGAAGCACCTCGGACATCGGCGGGCAAAAGTCCACTGCACTGGCGGCACGGGCTAAGCGTGACAGGGCCCCCGCTGCACCGGGATCGTAAGCGGGTCTGGAGAAGAGATTGAGTAACTCTTCATCTACAAACTCGGAGTCCTCATAGGCAATTCCGGCCCAAGTCCGTAACCGCTCAGGGGGACGAATCAGCCACAGCAGGGGGGTTAGGAACAATGGCGACGTAAACAGATGTTCTACCGCCCCCACCAAGGGACGTAAGAAGGACGGAAGCAGCGCCCGCCGCAGGGCTGGGTCTGGCAGGGTAATCGTCACATAGCCCTGTGTAGCTTCGGGATAGCGAGCTGCCGTCAGCACCACCACCAGGGAACCAATGGAATGACCCACCCAGACCGCCGGACGACGCACCACCAGGCGCCAAAAATCAAAGACTTGTTCAACCCATAATGGGACGCCGTAGGCTGTCGCGGCCTTAGTACTGTCTCCAAACCCTAACAAATCCAGGGCATAGACGGGATGCTGCTGACTCAGGGGAACCAGATTATGTCGCCAATGGCCAAGGGAGGCGCCAAAGCCATGAATTAAAATCAGTGGTGTTGCCTGAGGCTCAGGGCTAGGAACATAGGTATAGGGAATATTCCAGCCCCGCCAACGCCAATGACGAAGGTCACCCAGGTGGGGAGGAGATGGAAGTAAGGATGGGGAGGTCAAGGTAGGGGTCAGAATGGTAGAGGACTTGGAGTAGTTGGCAAGAGCCAAAATTTTATCTTACGTGTTCCACTGAGGTGTCGGCTGGGGGGTATCAGCGGCTTGAGCTGGCCCGGAGTCCCGTTGTGAATTGAGAATTTCTATTAAATTTGACCCCAATCTAAAGTATTGCGAGTAAAATATCATCAAGTCGGCCCGATCGCGCTGACACCCTCAGCGATCTCTCAGTTCCCCCTTACACCAACACGAACTCACATCTAACCACACTTAAACCCATTACATATGCCTGCAATCGGAAGAAAACGACAACGGGACTTACCCCAAATCAACGAGCGGATTCGTTTCCCCCAAATCCGGGTCATCGCCACGGACGGCGAGCAGTTGGGGATTATGACACCGGCGGATGCGATTACCGTTGCCGAAGAAAAAGACTTGGACTTGGTCTTGGTCAGCGACAAAGCCGATCCCCCGGTTTGTCGGATCATGGACTATGGCAAATACAAGTTTGAGCAGGAGAAGAAAAACAAGGAAGCCAAGAAGAAACAGCACTCTTCCGAACTGAAGGAAGTGAAGATGCGCTATAAGATTGAAGACCATGACTACATGGTCCGCGTCAAGCAGGCACAACGGTTCCTCAAGAGTGGGGACAAGGTTAAAGCCACGGTTATGTTCCGGGGACGGGAGATCCAACATACGGATTTGGCCTACCAACTCCTAGAACGGCTGGCCAAAGACCTCGATGAGATGGCAGAAGTGCAACAACGGCCCAAACGGGAAGGACGCAGCATGATGATGATGCTCGCTCCGAAAAAACAATCTTAAGCTGCGATCTTCTCGATTCTAAATGGTCAAGCAGTTGAGGCCCCCTTCATCTGCGATCGCTCTCATGTCGTCATGGTTCAGGTGGGTCGAGAGGCTACACTGGACAGTAGGTCGTGCGCCCGAACCTTTGGCGAGGGGTAACTGAGGACTCGAAGGAGCCTGAGTCCCTTGGCCGGACTGAGCTGGCCTCTCGCCCAGACTTCAAATTGCCATGGCCCTCGGGCGGCCGGCGACTGCGACTCACTGACATCAGGACGAGCTAGGCTGAATGGAACTAAAAAACTGGCAATTCAACCAAGGGGGCTGGAAACAGCAGGTGTTGCAGTGGCTCAACCTGCGCCCGGAAGATGGGGAGCGAACCCTGCTGATGTTCGCGTTCTATACGGCCACCTCCATCGGACTCTTGTGGCTCGAAGCCGTCACCTACGAACTGTTTTTGGCCCGCTATGGGGCTGAGTCCTTAACAATTATCTACATTGCCGGGGCCGCTATTGGCTCCGGGCTGGGGTTCTTCTACTCCTGGTTGCAAGAGATATTACCCATGAGGAGGGCGATCGTTGTGATTGCCCTCCTCATGGCTACGCCAGCACTTGTGTTTCGCTTTGGTCTGGAAATGCCGCTCCTGTTCGGGCTGACGGTGTTTGCTATGCGGCTGTGGATTGATGGGGCCTATGTCCTCAATGACCTCAATACCTCCATCACCGCCAACCAGCTCTTTAATATTCGGGAAATTAAACGAACCTATCCCATCATCAGCAGCGGTATCCTCCTAGCGGATGTCCTGGGGGGCTTTTCCCTACCCCTGGTCATCGCTAACTTTGGGGTTCGCAATGTGCTGTTTGTGGCCTGTTTTATGTTGCTGGTGGGGGCGTTGCTGCTGCTGTATCTAACGGAAAACTACCGTCAAGCGTTCCCCGATGTGGCCCGGCGCACAGAAGAAGAGGATCGCTCAGACTTTACCACCCGCCGCTTCCAGGGACCGTTGCGCACCTATGTCTGGTTGCTGGTGAGCTTCTTCGTTCTGGTGGAAGCCCTCTATGTTCTGATTGAATTTCAGTTTTTTAGTGAAATTGAACTCTTCTTTCGTGAGTTACAGCTCGAAGCCCAGGCGGGAGAACTGAGCCACAATGCCTCGATTTTTTTAGGACTGTTGGATCTCAATGAGACCTCCAACTTTGATAGCGGAATTGCCCGCTTTCTTGGGCTATTTAACGGCTTTTTGGGAATTTTTGAGTTGATTACTCAATGGTTCGCCTCTAGCCGGGTTGTAGAACGCATGGGGGTCTTCTATGCCGGGGGAATCCTACCGGCTCTAGTGCTGGCTA
Organism: Phormidium yuhuli AB48; assembly: GCF_023983615.1. Lineage (GTDB taxonomy): Bacteria > Cyanobacteriota > Cyanobacteriia > Cyanobacteriales > Geitlerinemataceae > Sodalinema > Sodalinema yuhuli. The sequence goes on from NZ_CP098611.1 coordinate 4,293,147, forward strand.
TTGGCGTGTTAGCTCTGACGGGATCGCTGACCAGCGATTTTGAACTCTTTTTTGGGGTCATTGGCATTAAGTTTGTCGATGAGTTGCTGCACTATACCCTAATTGAAGGGACAGGGCCGGTGTTGTTTCAACCCTTGCCAGAGAGCCAGCGCAATGGTTTGCAAGCTCTGGTTAATGGGGTTGCCAAGCCGGTCTCAACGGGGGTTGCGGGGGCGGTGATGTGGCTGGCTATTTGGGGCGGACGACGCTTAGTTGGACCCGAACGCTGGCTAGAATTACAGAGTTCCATTTTTGTCTCCTTAGTGCTACTGGTGGCCTTGGCTTGGATTTTGGCCATCTGGCTGATGCGATCGCGCTATGTCGGCTTGCTCGTCTCAAGTGCGGAACGGGGACGTTTGGGGGTCTCGGATGTAGATTTCCGGGCCCTGAAACGGTCTGTGGTGGAAACTCTGGAAAAACACAAGTCGGATGCGGATAAACGCTCTTGTGTGGAACTGCTCAGTCAAATTGACCCGAAAAACGTCGGGGAAGTGCTGGCGCCCCTGTTGTTGAATTTATCTCCTCCCTTACAACGCCAAAGTTTAGAGGTGATGCTCAACGCACCCAAAACGGAGCATCTGCCCCAAGTGCGGGCCTTGATTGAGCGGCCCCAACCGCCAGAAATTCTTGCCCTGGCCTTGCGCTATATCTGGTTAACTGAAGAAACCCCTGATATGCGACAACTGCGTCCCTATCTGCGGCCGGAAGTCGATCCGGTGGTGCGATCGACGGCGGCTTCACTCATTATGCGCAAGGGGAATCGGGAACAAAAAGCCGAGGCCACCAACGCCCTACGGCGAATGCTCACTCACCAGCAAGAACGAGAACGGGTGATGGGAACTCGCGCCTTGGGTGAGGCGGAGTTTTTACAGGGATTACGCCTTTATGTCCCCAATTTGCTTCAGGATGAGTCTTTGCGGGTGCGCTGTGCCTTATTAGAGGCGATCGCCTCCACAGAATTGGAAGAATACTATCCCTCTCTACTGCGGGGACTCGCCTATAAATCGACCCGCGATGCGGCGATGCACTCACTGGTGCGCTTGGGTAATGATATTCTCCCGCGTCTGGTGGAACTCGGAGAAGATATCCATAAACCGGATTTGGTGCGGATGTACGCTTGGAACACCGTGGGCCAGATCGGTACCCCCGAAGCCCTCAATACCCTCGTCACCCATCTCATGACCACCTGGGCCACCAGTCGCCGTAATATCCTGCGGATTCTCTTAAAAATGCCCGACGAGCAAGGAATTGAGGGGGTTCTCGATCGCCTCGGACGCAGCGGGGTAGAAATTCTGATTGATCAGGAATTGATGTTCTTAGGACAACTCTATGCCGCCCTGGTAGACTTCCAGGGAAGTCGCTCGGCGGATGCCTTGGAGGAACTACATAATGGCAATGGACATCGGGAACTGACGGCGGACTCTGCCCTAGAGTTACTCTGCAACAGCCTAGAGGAGATTCGCAATGACAGTATTGAGCGGTTGTTCTTGTTGATGAGGTTCCTGTATCCCCTCAGTTCAATTCAAGCAGCCGCCTTTAACCTTAAGTCTGGCTCTCGGTCCTATATGGCGCGAGGCTTGGAAATTCTCGATAACACCATTGATATTCCCAGTAAACGGGCCTTACTCAATATCTTGGATCGTCAAGGGGATATGGAAAAATTACAGAGTCTGTCAGACTTGATTGACTATCGCCCCCTTCCTCCCCGAGACCGACTGCGAGTCTTGTTGGAATTACGCTATTTCCTCTCTGACTGGCCCCTGGCCTCCTGTTTCCATGTGGCCCGTCTGGCCCGCTGGAGTTTGGCAGCTGATCAGACTCTGGCTGGGTTACGTCATCCCACAGGGTTTGTTCGAGAGTCGGTTTTAGCCTATTTACAGGTGGCCTCTCCCCGGGCCTTGGTAGAATTGCTACCGAAACTGCAACATGACCCTGATCCTCTCGTGGCAGCTCAAGTCCAGGAGATGATGGTGCAGTTGGGCTTAGCCCCGTCATCTTCAGACTCGGCCACATCACCCCAAGGGCTATAACTTTCTACCCTCGTGTTCTAATTCTCCCATGCTAACCAGTGTTGATCGGTTGTTATTTGTACGAGGTGTTCCTATCTTTAAGGAGTTACGGGACGATTTCCTGGTGCGTCTCGCGTCGGTGATGGATGAATTATCCTTTCCGAGTAATCACACCATTTTTACTGAAGGACAGGAGGGGCGATCGCTCTATATTCTGGTATCGGGGGTAGTCCGCATCCATATCGGCGATACTGAAATCACCAAGTTGCCCCAGGGAGCCTGTTTCGGTGAAATGTCCCTCTTTGACGCCGAACCTCGTTCAGCATCTGTCACCACCTGTGAACCCTGTGAATGTCTGATGCTGACGCAGCAACAACTCTATGATGCGATCGATGAAACCCCTGGCATCGCCATCAACATCATCCGCCTCCTCTCTCGCCGAACTCGGGAGTTAAACCAAAAGGTGAATAAGCAGGATCCCTAGTCCATCGATCCAGTACCATTTTCGATTAACCTGGGGGGTGGATTTCATGTTAAGGCCCTGATTATGACCCGCTCTCGTTTTGATTCTCTGGCCCCAGTCGATTGCCATCCCTTGCGAGGTGTCATCTTTGATATGGATGGTGTTTTGACCGATACCATCGAGTTTCACTATCAAACCTGGCAACGACTGGCAGATGAGGAGGGGATTCCCTTTAGTCGTCAAGCCAACGAGGCGTTACGGGGTCTATCACGCCGGGACTCGCTGTTACGGATCTTGCAGGGCCGGGTTTTGCCGGAAGCGACAATCCAGGAACTCCTCGAACGCAAAAATCGCTATTTCCGCAGTTTCATTGAAACGATGACGGCGGACTATCTGTTGCCGGGGGTGCAAGTGTTTTTAAAGGATTTACGGGAGGCAGGGATTAAGACGGCGGTGGCTTCTGCCAGCCAAAATGTCTATATCGTCATTGAAAAGTTAGGCATTGCCTCAGACATTGACGTGATTACCAATGTCTATGATGTCGATCGCCCCAAACCCGCCCCCGATGTCTTTCTCTACGCGGCCCAACAGTTAGGGTTAGGCCCCGAAGATTGCGTTGTGTTCGAGGATGCTGAGTCTGGGGTAGAAGCGGCCCGGGCCGCCCAGATGCGGGTGATTGGTTTGGGAGACGCGGCCCAGGTGGGGGCAGCGGACTGGGTGCTACCTGGGTTAGAGGGGGTTCGCTGGCATCATATCCAAGCCAAGTTAAACCCCGGAGTCTAGGGCATATTCTTGGAGAATTTCCAGAGGAATCGTCTCTAAGACTTGTTCATGGGTAGCCGCGAGGACAATGGGTGGGGCCACCCCAGCACGAATCGCCTCCTGCCAGCGAGAGGCACAGAGACACCAGCGATCGCCCGGTTTCAAACCCGGAAACTGATAGGCCGGCACAGGGGTACTCAAATCGTTGCCCCGTTGTTGGGTATACGCCAGAAACGCCTCAGTCACCTGGGCACAGACGGTATGACTCCCAAAGTCCTGAGGGCCAGTATTACAGAACCCATCTCGATAGAATCCAGTGCGGGGTGACGAACAACACAGTTCTAACCGTTGTCCTAAGACGTTCTGGGCCGGCTTACGGGTGGGTGTTTGGCTCATCGGTAAATCGATAATTAGTGGACACTTCAAAATAGATAGTTAAAAAACTGTTTTTATTGCCTGAGAAGCATTGAAAGGCTTATTGTTGTACTCTTTGATGTGCTTAAAATGACAGCCATCTAAGCCAGGGTGAGGCAGATCGCTGGCCACCCCCAAGAGAATTATGGCAAATTCCGGTCAAGGAAAGCAAAACCCCCCTGTTCCCTGTTCCCCCCCCCTCCCTTAAATTGCGATAGCCTAGAGAAAACACAGACCGTAGGAGGAATCAAGATGGCATCAACACCCCTAACAGATATAGATTTACTCAATTGTGCCCAAGCCAATGCCAAAGAAGGTTTAGAGTCCGCAGCACAACACTGTGGCTATGGCGAGGATTCCTCGCGCTTTATGGCAGCATTACAAGAAGCGGCTCAAAATAAGGGAATTACCCTGAAGAACTTCAGTGATCTCCTGAATTTTGACGATTTACAACCGTCGTCTGGAGAAGCCATTGCCCCAGAGAGTCCTGGAAATCTTTAATCGATCTCTGAGATGATCTCCCAGGGGGACATTCCCTAGAGGAGATCGCCCCAAGCTGTCCTGGCTCGGGAATTTCAGCCTTAAGATAGAGGCAGAATGGGGGGGGATTAGCGATACCATGAATGTAGCGAGATCCACTGATCCCCGTTAGAATAGGGGGTACGTTAATAAACTCCTGCTCTCATTGGCGATCGCTATTCGACATCGCCGGCACGTTTGACACGAGTTGACTCTGACGAGTCGCCCTATAAATCCCCCAAATAAAAAAATGACCATTGCAATGACTTCGACTCCGAATGTGGCTACTCTCAAAGAGAACCCCATTCTCTGTTATTACACGAACCGAACTGGAAAAGTTCAGGTTGTCCGGGTTTCCAACATCCCCAATTGGTATTTCGAGCGAGTTGTGTTTCCGGGACAGCGTTTGATTTTCGAAGCATATGAACAAGGCCAATTGGAAGTCTACAGTGGCGCTATGGCTAGCGCCGTGTTAGCGGACTCCATCAGCTGCAATCGACTGCAAATTAACCCCCTCGAATAATCTGCACTCTCCCAAGAACAAAGCCTAGGAATGGGATTGACCTTCCTAGGCTTTTGTCATGTTTTCTAGACGTCTTCCATCCAATGTTTCGCCCGTTCCACGGCTTTGAGCCAGGTTTGATACTGATCTTGCACCTGGGGTGCATTCTCGCTCGGTTCAAACACCCGGTCGATTTGTCGGCGCTCAATCAGTCGGTTATAACTATCATAGAAGCCACTGACCAAACCCGCTCCAAATGCCGCTCCTTGGGCCGTGGCGTCGAGAATTTTGGGACGTTCTACGGGAATCCCCAACAAGTCCGCTTGGAACTGCATTAAAAAGTCATTTTGGGAGGCGCCGCCATCCACCTTAAGGCGACTGACGGGGTTCTCGCAGTCACGGTTCATCGCATCCACCACTTCCTTCACTTGATAGGCGATCGCCTCAAGTACTGCTCGTACCATATGTTCACCGCGTACTCCCCCTGTAATCCCTTGGAAAGACCCCCGTGCATTCATATCCCAATGGGGAGCGCCTAAGCCGCTTAACGCCGGGACGAAATACACCCCATTATTCGTCTGAGCCTGTTGGGCCAAGTTCTCCGTTTCCGCCGCACTGGCGATCAGTTGTAAGCCATCCCGCAGCCATTGAATACAGGCCCCGGCCGTAAACATCGCCCCTTCAAGAGCATAGTTGGTAGAGTCCTCTCGACTCCAGGCCACGGTTGAAAGGAGTTGATTTTGCGATCGCGCCACCTGGTTCCCGGCCTGAGCAATCAAAAAACAGCCCGTTCCATAGGTGCATTTGAGGAACCCCGGGCGATCGCAGCCATGGGCAAATAACGCCGCCTGCTGGTCTCCAAAAATTGCCAAAATCGGGATCTCATCCCCAAACAAATTCGTCGTGCCAAACTCCCCTAATGAGGGTTTAATCGTTGGCATCATATGGGGAGAAATGCCAAACAAATTCAGTAACTCCTCATCCCAATTTCCCTGTTCTAGATTCATCAACATCGTGCGGCTAGCATTACTGCTGTCCGTTGCATGAACCTGACGATTGGTAAGATTCCACAACACCCAAGAGTCAATCGTTCCCGCAATGACATTCTCAAAGTCAATTTGAGGACGACGTTCCCGCACCCAATCGAGCAACCAAACCAATTTTGTTGCCGAAAAATAGGAATCAAGCACTAAGCCAGTCCGTTCTTGAATGAACTCAGCCCTTCCTTGACGACGCAAGGAATTACACAGCGGGGCCGTGCGGCGATCCTGCCAAACAATTGCTTTGTGAAGAGGTCGTCCAGTATTTTTATCCCAGAGCAAACAGGTTTCCCGCTGAACTGTTAGTCCAATCGCCGCCACCTCTTTGGCGCTGACATCAGCCTCATCTAATACATCTTCGGCACAGCCGAGAGTATCTTGCCAAATCTCCACAGCATCATGCTCCAACCAGCCGGGTTCTGGATAATACTGTTTCAATTCCTTATAGGATTGTCCCACCACTTCCCCATCGCGATCAAAGAGAATTGCCCGGTTTCCAGTGGTTCCCAAATCAAGGGCTAAAACGTATCGTTTATCGGTTGTCATAATCAATAATAGGTAGGGAGGATGCAGCTTGACATTGTATCAACTGACCCCTCTCTTGTGACCCCAGATATAAGTTTAGCTACAATAATTATAATTTCTTTATATTTCTAGCCTATCTCCCACTAGACCAGACTTCCGAGTTCTCTGAGTGGAACGCCAGTTGCCACAACGTGCTCGGCCTCTCCAGCTTCAGAATATAAGGTTAGGGCAATGTGTTGTTTTTCGGTCTAATTTAACATAACTTACCTCAATGTTCATCCGCCTGCCTCCTATCGTCTTGTCAGACGAAACCGCCATAGCTAGAAAGAACAGGGGGGTGCATCGCTGCCGATACATCCCCCGTATTCACCTTTCTCGTAGCGCTCTAGGCTATCTTTATTTAGCCGCGTCGGTGAGTTGCGTTAACACCTGATTGGAGCGATTGATAAACTGTTTCATCCCATCGGCGTCAAAGCCTTTCTGAGACATCAACGCCAAATCATAGACATGATGACAAATCAGATTCGCTAACTCCGAGGAAGGAGACCCCTCACTGGTGACAATTCCACCCTGAGCGATGTTGGCCAGATTCTGAATCATCGGGTGAGCGGTGTTGACAACCAAAATATGCTCTTCGGGGAAGTCAGACTGTTCCTGCTGCAACAGGGCCGTCATATCTCGCAGACGACGCATGGCTTCGGGAAGTAACACCATGGCCGGGGGAGAGGCTTGAGCGTTGTCCCCTTTCAACGATTCGGTGCGAATGGTGAGTTTGGGTTTGTTGAGGGCCGTCTCAAACAACTCTTTTACCTGTTCGCTACGGGTTTTGTTGGTGTTGGGGTCAACAATTTCACTGTCGGAGTCGCCACTGACGAGGTTCTCATCGAGTTCTGAGTCAACTCGGGAGAATTTGACGTCGGAATGGTCCCGTTCGAGGTAGCTGATAAAGTGGGTGTCGATGAAGGAGTCCAGGAAGAGGACTTCTAAGCCTTGGTTTTTGTGGAGTTCCACATAGGTGGCTTGGGTGACGGCGTCGGAACAGTAGTAGACGCGGTTCTCATGGCGTTCTTTGTTCCGTTCGAGATATTCCGCCAGGGTGGTGTAGGATTCTCCGTTTTGGCTGATTCCACCGTCGGCGTTGACATCTTGCCAAGCATCCCCTTCGGTTTCGACTTGGACGTTGGCGCTGTCACTGTCACCGGCGCTTAAGTCAGCGGTGGTTTTGTAGATGATGAGGTCCTCGATTTGTTTCTTGAACTTTTCATCGTTGATGTAGCCAAATTTAACGAAGGTCCCTAGATCTTTCCAGCACTTGAGATACTGGGGTTTGTCTTCTTTATACAGTTCTTTGAGGCGATCGGCGACTTTTTTGGCGATGAAGTCGGCAATTTTGCGGACTTTGCGATCGACTTGTAGGGCGCTACGGGAGACGTTCAGGGGAATGTCAGGACTGTCGATGACGCCGCGCATGGGCATCAGGAATTGAGGCACGATTTCTTCGCAATGGTCACTGACAAAGACGTGGTTGCAGAAGAGTTTAATGTTGCCTTTGGTGACATCTACATCGGGTTTCAGTTTGGGGAAGTAGAGGATGCCGTTAATTTCAAAGGGATAGTCGGTTTTGAGGTGAACCCAGAGGAGGGGTTCTTCTTGGAAGGGATAGAGATAGCGGTAAAATTCGAGGTAGTCTTCGTCGGTGAGATTGCTGGGAGATTTGCGCCAAATGGCGGGTTGTTCGTTGAGGATTTCCCCTTCAAATTCGATGGGAACGGGCATGAAGTCGCAGTAGGTTTTCACCAACTGGCGGATGCGAGGGGATTCGAGATACTCGGTTTCTTCGTCTTGTAGGGTGAGGGTGATGGTGGTTCCGACGTCTTGGCGATCGCTCTCGGTGAGTTCAAATTCTGGGGACCCGTCACAGATCCAATGGACAGCTTCTGAACCCTCTTTATAGGATAGGGTGTCGATTTCGACGGTTTTGGCAACGATGAAGGAGGAATAAAAGCCTAAGCCAAAGTGACCAATAATGGGTTGGTCGGCGCCGCCGCTATATTTTTGCACAAACTCCTCGGCGCTGGAGAAGGCGACTTGATTAATATATTTTTTGACTTCATCGGCGGTCATGCCGATACCGTTATCGCTAATGGATAGGGTTTTGTTATCTTTGTCGGCTTTGATGACAATTTTGGGATGGTCGGTGTCACCGTCAAATTCTCCGGCGTAGGAGACCATTTTGAGTTTTTCAATGGCATCGACGGCGTTGGAGACGAGTTCCCGCAAAAAGATTTCATGGGCTGAATACAGCGACTTTTTGATGATGGGAAAGATATTCTCGGTATGGATTGTAATGTTGCCTTTTTCGAGGACAGTCATAATAGTTTGATGAGGATTGACAGAGGAATAAAAGGAATGGCATAAGCCTATTCCGATCCTGACGGGAATTGGTCAAAACGACAAGTGGGGAATTGCGAACTTTTCGTGCAATTCCCCAACGGATTGAGTTCGGATTTCCTCACTTGGCGATGGTTGCTGGGGAAATCTTAGTAATGGGTTCCGGTTTTGCGGTGATGAACGGCGGTTTGGGTGTCGGCGTCAGAGACATTCCCGGCGGCGACGGTGGCGTAAACGAGCCAATGGTCGCCACATTCCATGCGTCGTTGCACGGTACATTCGAGGCTGGCGATCGCATCTTCTAAGATGGGCGAGCCATTCTCGGCTTCACGGGTTTCAACGCCAGCAAATCGGTCTTCGCCGGGGTTGAAGGGTTTGAGAAAGTGCTTCATTAAGCCCAAATGCTTACCTTCGCCGAGGATATTCAGGGCGAAGGGACTCCCCTGATAGAGTAAGGACTCGATCGCCCGCTCTTTGGCTACGGCAACGGTTAGGCCGGGAGGGGTGAAGGTGGCCTGGGACACCCAAGAGGCTAACATAGCACTTGACAAATCACCCTGTTTTGTGGTAAGCACGCACAGCGACCCGACTAAACGACCGACGGCTTGTTCGACGTTGCTGGCGGGTTCGCGACGGGTACGGACTTTTTTGGCTTTGCGGATGGTTTGGGCGAAGTCGGTTCCAGCTTCTTCGCAGGTTTTGAGAATGACCTCGGTGGGTTTGAATTTGACGCGGATGGGGTCGAAAGCGAGTTGATAGCCGCCATTGCGGAGTTTGCTCTCTAAGAGGTCGATGGCTTCGCCACTCCAGCCAAAGGAGCCAAACACGGCTGCTGGGACGGTTTTGGGAACGGTGGAGAGGACAATTCCCAGGGCGGTTTGAATTTGGGTGGGAGCATGGCCGCCGAGGGTGGGGGAGCCGATGATGAAGCCGGAACAGTTTTCAACTCGGCGTTGGATTTCGTCTGGGGGGGTAACTTCGCAGTTAATGGCTTCGACGTTGACTCCGGCTTTGGTGAGTCCTCGGGCGATCGCCTGACCGATGGTGGCGGTATTGCCATAGGCGGAGGCGAATAGCAGGGCCACGGTGACGTCTTTCCCTTTCTGTTCGGCACTCCACTGGCGATAGGAGGCGGTTAAATCCCGCATCCCTTCCCGGACAATGGGACCATGAGCCGGTGCATAAAAGCGCACTGGGGGAAGGGAGGCGATTTTTTCTAGGGAGGTGGCCACTTGCCGGGCGTTGGGGGCCATGAGACAGTCGAAGTAGTAGCGGCGATCATTGGCATAGACCGATGAGCCTTCGTCGAAGACTTGGTCGCCGCAGACATGAGCGCCAAAGAATTTGTCGGTGTAGAGGATTTGGGTTTTGCTGTCGTAGGTGGCCAGTCCATCGGACCAGCGCGGGGTGGGAATGGGGGTAAAGAGAAGGCGATGACCTTGTCCGAGGTTGAGGGTTTCTTCGCCGCGCATGACTTTGATTTTGGCGTCGTAGCCTTCGTCGGCAAAGAAAGACCGTAGGGCGATCGCCCCAGGGTTGGAACAGACAAAGGTGAGTTTGGGGGCAATCTCCAGCAAGGCTTTCAGGGTGACGGCCCGGTTCGGGTTCACGTGACCCAAAATCACATAGTCGATTTTGTTGATATCCACCCGGTCTTTTAAGGTTTGCAGAAAAATCGGGGTAAAGGATTCTCCGGGAGGGTCGATTAGAGCGGTTTTGTTACTTTCGATGAGATAGGCGTTGGCGGTTGTGCCTCGCTGGCGGGCATATTCAATTTCAAAGCGGAGTCGTCCCCAGGTGCGCGATCGCAAGATTCGCGTATTTTCGGCAATGGGTAGAACTTGTACGTCTCTAGGTTTGTCAGTCATGGGAGGAAGGCAAGAGGCAAAAGGCAAGAGGCAAGAGGCAAGAGGCAAGAGGCAAGAAAAGCCAGTAGCGATGACCCACTCCTGACCCCTCCTAGGAGGGGAAGGGAATAGGGGGTGTTCTCTATTGGGGGGTTAGTAGTGGTTGCCGACTTTGCGGTGATGGACGGCGGTGCGGGATTCGGGTTTGGAGACGCGACCCTCTTCAACGGTGCTGTAGACAATCCAATGGTCGGAACATTCCATGCGGCTGGCGACGGTGCATTCTAGGTAGGCTAGGGCGTCGGCGAGGAGGGGGGAACCGTTTTTGGCGGTTTGGGTGTTGACTCCGGCAAAGCGATCGGCACCGGGGGGAAAGCGTTTGAGGAAGTGCTTCATCAAATGCTGATAGTTGCTCTCTTCTAAGACATTTAGCACAAAGCGATCGCCGACTTGCATGAGGGATTCAATGGCGCGGTCTTTGGCGACGGCAATGGTTAAGCCGAGGGGTTTGAAGCTGGCTTGGGACACCCAGGAGGCCAGCATCCCACTGGTAATTTCCCCTTTTTGGGCGGTGATGATGTAAAGTCCACCGCTTAAGCGACCGAGGGCTTTGTCGAGGTCACTGTCGAGGGCTTTCATCTTTTTGATGGCATCTTTGCGGGTGAGCAATTGAGCCATGTCCGTCCCGGCTTCTTCGCAGAGTTGATAGGTTCCTTGACTGGGGGTGTCGGTAATGCGGATGGGGTCAAAGCCGGGTTTGAGTTTGAGGTCGCGGAATTTGCTAACGAGGGGGTCGATGGGTTCGTCGTCACCGCCGTAGCATTCAAAAACGCCAAAGGCTTGTTTCTCATGAATGGCGGCCACGAGGGTTCCTAGGCCGTCGAGGGTGGCTTTGGCCACATCTCCTGAGGCGGGGGGGGTTCCTAGGACAATTCCGGCGCAACGGGAGACGAGTTCGTGGACTTCTTGAGGATCGGCGTATTTGAGATCCATCATTTCTACGGCGACGCCGGCTTTGGTGATTCCGTGGGCGATCGCTTGGGAGAGGCGATCGCTATAGCCATAGTCGGAGATATAGAAGACGGCGACGCAGGTTTCGGCGTTGGCTTTTTCGTTACTCCAGTCCCAATAGCGTCCGGTGAGTTCGCTGACGTGATAGCGCAGGATGGGGCCATGGCCGGTGGCGATGGTTTGGATGTCGCCGAGTTTTTTCATCCGTTTCATGGCCGAGATGACTGATCGCGCGTTGGGAGCCATGAGACAGTCGTAGTAAAACCGGAAGTCTGGCTCGATGGGTTTTAGGTTCTCGTCGTAGGTGGCGTCGGAACAGTAGTGCATCCCAAACGCATCACAGGTGAACATGACCTGGGTTTTCTGGTCATAGCTAAAGATGGTGTCGGGCCAGTGGAGGTTCGGGGCGTTGACAAACTCGATGATATGGCCATTCCCCAGGTCTAGGGTGTCGCCGTTTTTGACGATCTGTTTCTCGAAGGGTTTGTGAACCAGGTTTTCTAGAAATTGAATGGCGACTTTGGCCCCGACGACGGTGGCGTTGGGGGCCAGTTCCAGGACATCTCGGACTAAGCCACTGTGATCGGGTTCGGTGTGGCTGATGATCAGATAGTCGATGTCTTGGGGATTGATGAGTCCTTTGAGGCTGTCGAGATAGAGTTGGCGAAATTTCTCGTGGGACGTGTCGACTAGGGCGACTTTCTCACTCTGGATGAGGAAGGAGTTATAGGTGGTTCCGTTTTGTAAGCCAAATTCAATGTCGAAGCGATCGCGCTCCCAGTCGAGGGAACGGATAGCAGTGGTGTCAGCGGCGACCTCCTCGACTTGCATGGTGAGGCGTTTTTGGCTGGGAGCGGCGGCTACGACCATAGGGATGACCTCTCTTATTTTCGTTTTGTTATGGGTCTATTATTACACATCTGTAACAATTTCAGGCATTAAAACAACCTATAGGTTGCATAAAAGGGGATAAAATGGCGATTGATGTTATCCCCCTTGGGGGTTGATGCACTGGGCATTTTGGGCGTGTTTGCAGACTTTGTTCCAGAGGTCGGCCCGAGTTCCCGGGGGACCGAAGGAGAAGAGGACGCGATCGCCCATCGGCAAGGTTTGGATTCGCACCTTGCAGACGGGGCAAGTTTGACAATTGGGGTCAGACATAGCAATGGGGACGTTAGAGAATCGGGTGCAGGGTCTCGGAACTCTCGTCATCGAGACCAGCAAGTTCCGAGAAATCCTCTCCCCGTCCTGACCGTAACACAGCGGCTTCATCCTCCATTGCAGCTTCCAAGGTTAAACCGTCGTCCTCACTCAAGGGAGAAGTATGAGGAGCCAGTCGTTCCTCGTCGGGGAATGAATCATCGCCCGACCTCTCAGCGGCTTGCAAAGGGGGGACATTATCCTGGGAAAAGTCCTCAGACAGCTCATCATCCCCTCCCGTCAGGGTTGGAGACTCTGGGAGATAGGAGGGAGAGGTGGAGGGGTCGTCTGGGGGGGTTAACAAGACGGGATCGACCCCTAGGGAGGATTCTAGTGTTTCTAATGGTTCGCTCATGGTAATTCTTCAGAGTGACTCACGACGGCTGGGAAGGCGATCGCCCTCATTTCCTAAGTTGTAGCCTGAATTTAATTATCTTTAAAGATTTTCTTGAAGTTTTTGTTACAGGGACGACGGACATAAGGGGTATGAAACGGCCGTCCCCGGCTCTATTTATTATATCGCAGGGACGCTCCGGGGTGGCCTCTGTCTTACGGTCAGGACAATTGACAGACTGCCCTTGAGGTAAGCTATGATTGGCACTGATGAATCGAGGCAAGGGTCATGGAGGTTCACAGTAATCGTCGTCAACCTCTCTCTGAAATGGAACAGAAAGCACTTTCGGACTTGGCAAAGCGAGCTAAAAAAGCTTTGGAAGATGGTGTAATTTCCCGTCAAGAGCGGGATGCAATTGTGGCAGCTATTTATGCGGATGGTAAGGTTTCTGTTGAGGAATGTGCGATTTTTCGCTCGATTCAAGAGAAGATTTGGCAAGGAGAAGTGCTCATCGCTGAATCATAATCATTTTCTTTATGGCTTGGAGGCCCAACTCTTGCAAATTGCCGAATGTCGGTGCGATCGCCATGATGTTTGCATACTGGCAAATCTAAAAAGCTGGGCTAAGTAACAAGTCCAAACGGTAGATAGGGGACGTTTCAAGTGAGTCTCAGCTAGAAACTCAACTGAGAAAACTCACCCCAGCTGCTGGCTTTAGTCCACTCCGTTTAATGACCTCCAATTCGTCCAGTTTTACGTTCAAGAAATGTTTTCGCGATCAGCGTGATTGCCGCCAAGCACGCCAGGACAACCGCAGCGGCATAAGAGGACTGGGTTTGGTATTGGTTGTGCATTTCCTCCACATATAAAGGCAGAGTTTGAGTTCGACTAATTAGATTTCCAGAGACAACAGCAACCGCACCAAACTCTCCCATAGCCCGAGCATTAGTCAAAACAATTCCATATAGTAAACTATAGCGAATTGACGGGAGGGTCACGCGCCAAAATGTTTGCCAGTCATTAGCTCCTAACGTTTTTGCCGCTTCTTCCTGTTCCTGTCCAATTTCCTCTAATACAGGTAGCACTTCTCGGGCTACGAAGGGCATAGAAACAAATGCTGTGGCAAGCACCATGGCGGGAAAAGCAAACATAATACGAATTCCCCAAGATTCTAAAATCGGCCCAAACCAGCCATGACGACCATAGAGTAATACCAGCATCAACCCTGCTACCACGGGAGAAATGGAAAAGGGCAAATCAATGACACTTAACAATAACGTCCGTCCTGAAAAATTCTTATGACGGGCTAATGCCCAAGCGGTGACCACCCCAAAGATAACATTTAAGGGGACGACTATCAAGGCAATTTGCAACGTCAAACCAGCAGCATGACGAAACTCTGGGGATTTTAAAGTTCTGAAAAACGGCTGTATACCATCGGCAAAGGCTCCGACAAAGATATTAATAGTTGGGATAAAGAGAATTAGGCTGATGAAGCCAATGACCGCTATAACCAGGGCAACTTCTCCTGAAGTCACAGGTGAATTTACTCCCTGCGATCGCGTTGACTGAATCCAAGATTTTGGACGCAAAAAATTGCGAGTTGCGCTCAAAACAGAGTGCAAAGAGTATTGATGAGTGAATGAGTTGGATTTCATAGATATTAATTATCAAAACTGGGGATAATAGAGGGTAGCAACAGCAGTGATTAGACCGGTGACCGGAAAACAATTTGCATCAAGTCAATGGGTTACATTTGTTCTCTAGACCTCCCCCAACGTTGTAAGACGTTGATAATCAATAAAGAGATTAAAGAGACTAACAGCATGACCGTGCCAATCACCGCTGCTCCCGCAATATCAAACTGTTCCAGCCGTTGAAAAATTAAAACGGGTGCAATCAAATCCTGAAAGGGAATATTCCCTGAAATGATAGAAATTGAGCCATACTCTCCCACAGCTCGGGAAAATCCCAGAGCTACACCCGTGAGAATTGCGGGCAATAATGCTGGTAGTAAGACACGGCGAAAGGTTTGCCAACGGGAAGCGCCCATGCACCAAGCTGCCTCTTCTAATTCAGGTTCTAACTCTTGTAAAACAGGTTGAACTGTCCGGACGACGAAGGGTAGGGAAATGAAAACCATCGCAACGAGAACCCCCAGACGAGTAAAGGAAATCTGAATTCCTAAAGGAGCTAAGAGGGACCCAATCCACCCGGTCTCGTTATAAACCATGGTTAAACTCAATCCAGCAACAGCCGTGGGTAAGGCAAAGGGTAAATCAATGGCAGCATCAACAATACGCTTACCCGGAAACTGATAACGAATCAGAACCCAAGCGATCGCCACCCCAGTGATTCCATTGAAAACAGCAGCGAGTAGGGCAGTGCTAAAGGTCACTTCATAAGCAGCCAAAGCAATAGGCGTTGTTGCAATTCGCCAGATGTCCGGGGGGCTAAGTCGTTGGGTGTATATCACGACTGCCGCTAAGGGAAGGAAAACCATAAACCCTAGATAGATGCCAATTCCCCACCAGTACCAAGGAATCTTCTGGAGCCAGGACGCTGAGGGTTTATCAGAGGATGGAAGAGATGGATTGATCATCTTCAAGAAAACTCCAATTCGTGAAATAAAACGTAATCCAAAAAAGAAAATAACTTGAAGGAATCTTGCTCTTAGGCAACCCGGCAAGAACTTCACAGAACAACAGTGAGAACAACAGTGAAAACAAGAACAACAGTGAGAACGAGAGGCAAGCATCAACACTTAATGCCTGAGGCTGGACTGAATATCATTAAAAGCTCGCCTGAATATCATCAAACATTGCACCATCCGCAAAAAACTGCTCTTGGACAGTATCCCAACCTCCAAGGTCTTCAACTGTGAATAGACCACTTAGGGGGGGATATTTCTCACTAAATTCCTCAGCTACAGATTCATCAACAGGACGGAAGCCCACTTTGGCAAATTCTCGTTGGGCTTCAGGGGTATAGAGAAAGCGCACAAAGGCTTCAGCAACTTCCCGGGTTCCATGTCTGTCTACATTGGCATCGACGACGGCAATGGGGTTATCGATGGAAATGTTACTTTTAGGAATAATGTAGGGCAACGTTTGTCCCTGCTGCTGGGCTAATAGAACCTCATTTTCATAGTTAATTAGAACATCTCCTTGTCGTTGTTCATAGAAAATATCTGTGGCTTCACGGGCATTGCGAGGTAAAATCGGCACATTTTGATAAACCTGTTTGACAAATTCAAAGGCTTCTTCTTCAGTCCCTCCATTCTTAATTTTGTCACCCCAGAGAACCAGGAAGTTCCAGCGTGCCCCACCGGAGGTTTTGGGGTTAGCGGTGATCGCCCTCACGTCATCTCGGGCTAAGTCGTCCCAGCCTTGGATATTTTTGGGGTTGCCATCACGGGTAATGATAGCGGCAACGGAGCGATGGACAATGGCATTATTGGGGGCTTCATCTTCCCAGCCGGGTTCGATTAGACCCGCTTCTTCAATGGCTTGGGTATCCAAGGCCAGGGCTAATGCCACTAGATCAGCGCCTAAACCATCAATGACCGCTCGGGCTTGAGAACCCGAGCCTCCATAACTTTGTCGGAAGACCACCTCTTGATCATGTTCAGCCTTCCACTGCTCAGCGAACTGGGGAATGATTTGCTCGTAGGCAGCACGGGTGACTGCATACGAGACTAGGGTCAGTTCAACCTGATTCCCGCTGGCGGCCCCGCCACAGGCAGAAATCACCCAGCTTAAGGTTGTCCCCACGAGGAAGAGGGCAACACTTTTTTTCCAGATTTTCGATCTATCGATTAGGCGTCTTAAACCTCGGCCAGTACTGATTTTCATCGGTTTCTTCCATAAATCTACGGTTCACAGGTCGGAATACCGTGTTTTGTGTGATTGTGATTGTAGCACGGTTTTATCCTGTGTCAATCATAGCCGAATTGAAAAACATTTGAGATTCACTTGCAATTTAACTTAAGATCGGGTACTCTGGTTACAGAGAACAACAGCAGTGGTCATGGCAAAGCCTGCGAATCCTCCGAACATGGCAACCATTGCGGAGGAGGTAGCCCGGAGTAACTATCTATTTCGGGGCATCGATCAAACTCAGTTAGCAGAGTTACTGAACTCTGGTGGTGTCGCTCGGCAAAAACTTTATTCGAGCCGACCGGTCTACACCGCGTTTCGTCCAGATACGTCGACGGATGTCTTATATGTTGTGATCAGTGGAGGGCCTGTCATTGTCCGCAGTACCCCCTTGGATCGCATCATCACGTTGACCTATCCCGGGAGTTGTTTCGGGATGCGTAACCTAGCTCTGGCTTATGGACGAGTGAGTCGTTCTTTTCCCAGTTTGGTGGAAGCCTATAAGACTACGGATGCGATTGAGATTCCGGTTGAGATTGCCAAGACTTTATACACTGAGAACGAGACGTTTCGAGAACGCTACGATTATCTGTTTGAATTGCGGGAGAAATTTCAATACCACCTGCTTAATTGCAGTACCTATCCTCCCCAAGCTGTGGCAGCTCTTTTGAGAGCTTTAATCTATCAAGAGCGCTCATTAGGAAATCAACCTCAGGCCGATGGTTTCTATGTCTTTGATTTACCTGTGGATATCATTGCCCGCAGTGCGCAATTAAACCATCGCACGGTTGAGCAAGTCCTTAAGGGGATGCGTCGCCAAGGACTCATCTTGCCACCCCAAGATAATGATCCGTCCACAGATACACTTCGGGTTGCCGATGCGGAAGGTTTGAAGGAAGTCTATAGTGCCACCCGAGATAAAGTGGACTGGTGGCCTTTGAAATAGACATAAGTCCACAGCCTATCTGAATTTGAACTATTTTTCCCAGCCAATGATGGGATCTGTCGGGTCGTGCCATTTTTGCCACGCTCCCTATCTCTGATGAATTTTTTGTAGGCGATCGCGCCAAATTTTAGCCATGACGATTCAAGTCAACCATCTTGTCAAACGATTCGGAAATTTCCTGGCCCTTGATGATGTTAGCCTGTCAGTGAAAACGGGAGGTTTAGTCGCTCTTTTAGGACCTTCTGGCTCAGGAAAATCGACCTTGCTGCGGTCAATTGCTGGCTTAGAACAGCCAGATTCTGGAGAGATTTATCTCGAAAATGGGGATGTCACTCATGCCAAAGTTCAGGAGCGTCGAGTTGGCTTTGTTTTTCAGCATTACGCCCTATTTAAGCATTTGACCGTTCGACAAAACATTGCATTTCCTCTTCAAATTGCCCGTCGTCCTAAGAACTATGTTCGCCAGCGAGTGGGAGAGTTGTTGGATTTGATTAAATTAGAGGGTTTAGGCGATCGCTATCCAGCTCAACTCTCCGGTGGACAACGACAACGGGTAGCCTTAGCCCGAGCGTTAGCTGTTGAACCCCGTGTTTTGCTCCTTGATGAACCCTTTGGGGCTTTGGACGCCAATGTTCGCCACGACTTGAGGGTCTGGCTGCGTCGTCTCCATGATGAAGTTCACGTAACGACGTTAATTGTCACACATGATCGTGAAGAAGCGATGGAAATCGCCGATACCATTGTAGTCATGAACCAAGGACGCATCGAGCAAGTGGGAAGTCCTCAAAGCTTATATGATCAGCCCAAAAATCCTTTTGTCATGGGCTTTCTCGGTCCAGTCAATGTCTTGGCGAGCGATCGCATTACCCCTATTTCTAACGGTGATCGGCCCCTCAGAAATGAGCCAGTCCTTTTTCGTCCCCATGATATCCAAATTAGTTTGGAACCTGATGTGAACACTCATCCAGCCGTTGTTGGGCGTATCATCTATATGGGTTGGGATGTCCAGGTTGAGTTGTCTTTGGCAGATGGAAATATCATCCAGGCGACTTTAAACAGTGATGAGTTTCGTTCACTCGGACTAACGGGTAAGCAGAAAGTCTATCTATCCCTGAAACAGACCAAGACCTTTGCCGACGCTCCGACAAACTATTCCAAAACCCATGTTTAGAGCGAGTAGCAATGTAAAAAATCTCAGTCGAGACAGTCCCCATAATCCCTCTAGAGTTCGAGATCATCTTGCTAATGAACGAACGTATCTGGCTTGGATTCGCACTTCTTTAGGTCTAATGGGGATTGGTATTCTTCTAGCTCGTTTGCGTTACCTCATCCCCAACCTATCTCCGGGAACAGGTCACAGTTGGCTTCTTGGTTTAGCAACCTCATTTTTGGGTTTAATGACAATCATTGTGTCTACCCATAACTACTTTTCTGACCAACAGTCAATCGACAAAATCAGTTATACTCCTGTAACAAAGTGGATTCTCTTTTTCAGTTCTTTTTTGCTTTTGATTGGCTCAGGATTGATTTACACGATTCTCATTTTGCCAGTTTTACCATAGTCCGAATCTTTTTTATTCACCCTATTTTTTCAACACCCATGGCTAATACAATCCATCAAACAATTCGCCTTTGTATTCCCAAGAAATATCAAAAAGAACCGATTATCTCAAAATTGATTTCTGAGTATCACTTGAATGTTAACATTTGTGCTGCTTTGCTCGGTGCCGATAGTTATAGTAGCGGCTGGTTTGACCTTGATCTTGACGGAGAAGAGAATTCAATTCAAGCTGCGATCGCCTATCTCACAGATTTAGACGTTCTAGTAAAAACGTCAGAAGAACAGTACTAGCACATCTAGAAGTTTTCCCTTCCTCAACACACCGCAAACTATTTTGCTCAATTTTTATGTTCATTTTGGGTAACTAAAGTTATGAATCAGTTTGTTTCTTCAGAACGCTCAGCTATCGGATCTGATAGGGGTAACAAGACGGTTTCAGCTTATCCATTTTCTGATTGGGTAGGTCAAAAAGTTACCAGCAGCCCACCCAGTTTTATTTCTAGGCGAAATTATTTGCCAGGAGATCCCAATTTTCTTTGGTTGATCCGAAAAGGATTTGTCCGCACATTTACTTATACTGAAAATGGGGGTACTGCGACACTAGGAATTTGGGGGAGTGGTGATATTATTGGTCCTTCCCTGTCATTGGTTCCCTGCTACTTTATGGAATCCATAACCTCTGTAGAAGCCCTCCCAATTTCCACAAAAGAGTGGCAGCCTCCCTTGGAGATAATTCTTAAGTATTGGCAAGAAACAGAGTGCTTACTTTTGGCTCGTGCAGAGATGAGTGTGAGCCTTATCTTGATGAATATTTTGAACTGGCTTTCAAAACGATTTGGACAACCCAACCCTAATGGTTTATTGATTGACTTAAATCTTACACATCAGGATTTATCAGATTTATGTGGAACAAGCCGGGTAACGATTACTCGTTTGTTAAAACAATTTGAGGAAAATGGTGTAATTTTTAGAGATTCTCGTAAAATCACGTTAGTTTCTACAACAAAACCTTGGCATTACGAAATCTGATATTGAGGGAAGGACTTCGCCAATGAGCTAGTGTAAATATCCATTAAGTGGGGGGATGAGGTGTGAGTGCTGATTGACTGACAAAACTTTGAAAACAGGCATCCCAGCGATGACCCCTGTAGAGAGCCATAACTGAGTATTGGCAAGGCTTCTGCGGATTCATATCCAATGCCAAGATGGTTCACAATAAGGACACTCCAATTATAAAAGGCTGAAATCCAATCATGGTGAGGCTTTTTGAGCTTCGGACACAATCTTTTGTCAGTCAACCAGGGTGTGAGTGAGACCAGCGACAACCCATTTGCCATTGTGGTGATGGCGCACCTCAAAACCCAACAAACCCGTCATAATGGGAGAGAGCGCTAACGCTGGAAGTTTACCCTAATTCGAGGACTCTATCAACGAGGCTTTGAGGCCCGGGAGGTGATTAGTCTACTTCATTTCATTGATTGGTTGATGAATCTCCCCGAAGAACTCGACCAGCAACGGTGACAACAGGTCAGTCGGTTACAGGAGGAACAATCGATGCAGTATCTGACCAGCTTTGAACGTCGCGCTAGACAGGAAGGCATTGAACAAGGAGTTCGGCTGGGTAAGGTTGAATTAGTACGTCAACTGTTGAGTGAGCGTCTGGGTTCCTTGGATGCTGAGATGCTGTCTCGGCTGGACCAACTCTCCTCAAGTCAACTGGATGCTCTGGCGCGTCAACTCTTTCAATTCCAGAGTCTCGATGACCTAGAAGACTGCCTAGACCGCCTATTGGAGTAGGGGGTCAAACCCGATATGATGAAGAGATGGCTGTCTCAAAACACCTACGATGACCCAAGAGCCGAAGACCGACTACGATAGTCCTTGGAAACAACTGCTAGAAGACGATTTCCAGCAGTTTATGGAGTTTTTCTTCCCCGAGGCGGCGGCAGAAATCGACTGGGACCAACCCGTCATCTTCCTTGACAAAGAACTCCAGCAGGTGGTGCGCGATGCCGATTTGGGGAAACGCCTGGCTGACAAACTGGTGCAAGTGTCCCTGAAGCGGGGGGATGAGGTTTGGGTGTTGATTCATGTGGAGGTGCAGAATCAACCGGAGTCGAACTTTGCCGAGCGGATGTTTTGCTATTATTACCGGATTCGCGATCGCTACTCCCGCCAAGTAGCCAGTTTCGCAGTTCTGGGGGACGAGCAAGCCTCCTGGCGACCGCAGCAATACAGCGATGAGTTATTTAACTGTCGGCTGGATTTCCGCTTTCCCATCGTTAAGCTTCTGGATTACCAGAATCGCTGGGAGGAGTTAGAGGCCAGCGACAACGTGTTTGCCATTGTCGTGATGGCGCACCTCAAAACCCAACAAACCCGGCATAATGGGAGAGAGCGCCAACGCTGGAAGTTTGCCCTAATTCGAGGACTCTATCAACGAGGCTTTGAGTCCCAGGAGGTGATTAGTCTCCTCCATTTCATTGATTGGTTGATGAATCTCCCCGAAGAACTGAACCAGCAACTATGGCAACAAGTCAGTCGGTTACAGGAGGAACAACGTATGCAGTATCTGACCAGCTTTGAACGTCGCGCTAGACAGGAAGGCATTGAACAAGGCATTGAACAGGGAGTTCGGCTGGGTAAAGTTGAATTAGTACGTCAACTGTTGAGTGAGCGTCTGGGTTCCTTAGATGCTGAGATGCCGTCTCGGCTGGACCAACTCTCCTCAAGCCAACTGGATGCTCTGGCGCGTCAACTCTTTCAATTCCAGAGTCTCGATGACCTGGATGGATGGCTGAACCGCCTCGACTCCTAATCCCGAAAACCCAACCCCAGCCCCCCCAAACCTTCATAAAACGATACAATACCTTCTAACTAAAGGTAGAGGGCAATCTCCAACCCCTTGCGCCAGGATCGCACTCAGCGATTCGGAGAATTTTCTATGCGTTCCTTGCGAAACCCCCTACTTCTATTCGGGTTAACCCTGCTCTTAACCGGGGTGGTTGGACTCGGACTTCAGCGCGATCGCCCCGTCACTGCGTCCGAAACGCTCCAAGCCACCCCCAATCCTACGGAAATTGCCTTATTCGATAATCTTCCCGATGTGGATCTCGACGACCTCCCCATTCCGGATATCTCGGATATTTTGGACGAAGATCCTGCCCTCACCACCAGTTTGGACGACGTGAATCGAGACATTCCCCTTCTCGATGGTCGGGATTTTGGCGAACCCCAATCCCTGGCCGACCTTCCCTGGGAGCGCGATCGCGGCTACATCGCTCCCTCAGGACTCTATCAAGCAACCCTGGAAAGCTACTGTCTCCACGCGGGAACCCATGGCCCCGGTGAAGGGAATGGCTATGGTTATGCAACCCTCGATGGCCCTCGGGGAGAGATTGTCCGTAAGATTCTGCGGGAAGCCGTTAACTATCCTGAGTTTGAACAGCGGGATTTGCAAATGCTGCTCTGGGGGATTCTGGCCCAGACTCGCCTCAATGATATGGATGATAACCTCCAGGCGATCGCCCAGGAAATGCTCACCGATTCGGAAATCTCGGAAATCAACGGCGGCGCGTTAGGACTGATTCCTGATTCGGCGCGACGGGAACTGTTCGCTAACCTCCCCTCCCAGGTGCGAGATGTCCTCAATGCCAAAGCTGAAATCCGCGCACGACTCAGCCAAGCCAACGCCGTCTATGAAGAATTGCAAGATATCGCGGTGTTGACGGGAACCGTTCCTGAGGGAGAGGGAAGTCGCAATATCCCCCAAGACCGCTGGTCTCTGCATCCTGATGGCTATTTTGTTCGCTATTCTCCCTCGGGTTACCCCCGAACTCAGGTGGATATCCTTGTTCCTCGTCCGGTGCGAGTGGTCCGAGATGACCGCCACCGCATCACTGCAATTGATTATGGTGATGGCTATGGGGTGCAAACGGAGTATGACGATGAGATTGGCGCTATCTCTGTTCCTGGAGAACCGGATTTAGAGATATATCGCTTTAGTACCATTCGCCTGGTGAGTCCCGACGATACTCTGGAAGTGCGCGATCGCGGTTGGACCTTTGTGGGAACTCCCACAACGGGAGATGCAGACTTCTCCCAATGGTCTCATCAAGAGGTCGCCAGCCTCAACCTCCTGGCTCAACAAGGGTCTGTGGATTGGCAGGAGGCGCAGGAACGCTATAACCGGGCCCGAGAGACTCAGGAACAATTGGAAACCATGCGTAACCGTATGGATGAAGAACCCAACGCCGAGGATGTGGAGGATTTAACGGATTACGACCATTATGAAGATGGACTCGATACGGTCTTAGAAAATGACCGGGAAGCTCAGGGAGAATGGCTTGGAGAGCATTTGCAAAAGGTGCGTGAAGGATTTGCTCACGCGATTTGTGAATTGCGTAATCTCGGCAATCGGGCGGCTTGTGGCGACCCCGAACCCGACCCTGACCCCGACCCTGACCCCGAACGGGACCCGAATTTTAACCCCCGTCCCAATCCCCCCACAACCCCTATTAATCCTGGTGGTGATGGTGCGGTTCCTGGCAATACGCGCCGCCAGCGTTTGGGCATTTCCGGTCGGATTGCCTCTTAGATTGCATATCTCTTCTATTTTGTCAAGGCTAATTCCCGGCTAATTCCATCTGGGAAAACCGTAGGCGGGAACTTAGACTGCTCATGGTGCGATCGCCGATCCCGGTGGTCGCGCCTGAGTCTTTAAAATAAGGATGTGAGTGACATGACCGGAGGGACGCAATGCAACCAACCAATCCTAACCAATTTACCGAGAAAGCCTGGGAGGCGATCGCCCGTACCCCCGATATCGCCAAACAAGCGAAAAACCAACACATTGAAAGCGAACATCTAATGCAGTCCTTACTCGAAGGACAGGGACTCGCCAATAGTATTTTTAAACGTGCCGGGGTGTCTGTGGTCAACCTCGCTGACGCCACCCGCCAATTTATTGAAAAACAGCCTAAAGTCAGTGGTAGCAATGAGTCTGTCTATCTCGGACAGAGCCTCGACCAACTCCTCGACCATGCAGACGGGTATCGTAAAGACTATGGTGATGAGTATATCTCCATCGAACACCTCGTCCTAGCCTATCTCAAAGATAAGCGTTTTGGAAAACCCACCTTCCAAAGCTTTAACCTAAGTGAAGCGAAACTGAAAGAGACCATCCAACAAATACGCGGAACCCAAAAAGTGACAGACCAAAACCCAGAAGGAAAATACGACGCCTTAGAGAAATACGGACGGGATTTGACAGAAGCCGCCCGCACCGGGAAACTCGACCCAGTGATTGGACGGGACGACGAAATCCGCCGCACCGTGCAGATTCTCTCGCGACGCACCAAAAATAACCCTGTGCTAATCGGCGAACCCGGTGTTGGCAAAACGGCCATCGCCGAGGGATTGGCCCAGCGTATCGTCAAAGGAGATGTTCCTGAATCCCTGCGCGATCGCAAACTCATCGCCCTCGATATGGGGTCTCTCATTGCTGGGGCCAAATATCGCGGTGAATTTGAGGAACGTCTGAAAGCGGTTCTCAAGGAAGTCACCGACTCCGACGGTCAAATTGTCCTCTTTATCGACGAAATCCATACCGTTGTCGGTGCTGGGGCTACCCAGGGGGCCATGGATGCGGGGAACCTGCTCAAACCCATGTTGGCTCGGGGTGAACTGCGCTGCATTGGTGCAACCACTCTGGATGAATACCGCAAGTATATCGAGAAAGATGCCGCCCTAGAACGGCGTTTCCAACAAGTCTATGTCGATCAGCCTAGTGTGGTGGATAGTATCTCGATTCTGCGGGGCTTGAAAGACCGCTACGAAACCCACCATAACGTCAAAATCTCCGACAGCGCCCTGGTGGCGGCGGCGACTCTCTCAACACGCTATATCAGCGATCGCTTCCTTCCCGATAAAGCCATCGACCTCATCGACGAAGCAGCGGCGAAACTGAAAATGGAGAGTACCTCCAAACCCGAGGAACTCGACGAAATTGATCGCCGCATCTTGCAGTTAGAAATGGAGAAACTCTCCCTACAAAAAGAGAGTGACGATGCCTCGAAAGAGCGACTGCAACGCATTGAGAAAGAACTGGCCGACTGTAAAGAAGAACAGTCCCATCTCAACGCCCAATGGAACGCTGAGAAAGAACTCCTAGAAGAACGTAAAGGCCTCAAAGAACAAATTGACCGCCTCCATGTCGATATCGAAGAAGCCGAGCGCAACTATGACCTCAACCGGGCCGCTGAACTGAAGTACAGCAAACTCCCCGAACTCGAAAAACAACTCAACGAAACCGAGGCCCGCTTCGCCAATGCCCAAAATAGCGGTGAAGCACTCTTGCGGGAAGAAGTCACCGAGTCCGATATTGCCGAGATTATCTCCAAATGGACGGGGATTCCCCTGAGTAAACTGGTTGAGTCGGAGAAAGAGAAACTTCTCCATCTCGAAGACGAGTTACACCGGCGCGTGGTGGGCCAAGAAGAAGCCGTCACCGCTGTGGCCGACTCCATTCAGCGGTCTCGGGCCGGGTTGGCTGACCCCAATCGTCCGGTGGCGAGTTTCCTCTTCCTGGGACCGACAGGGGTTGGGAAAACTGAGTTAGGGAAAGCCCTGGCGGCCTATCTGTTTGATACCGAAGATGCGATCGTTCGCATTGATATGTCCGAGTATATGGAGAAACACACCGTTTCTCGTCTGATTGGTGCGCCTCCCGGATATGTGGGCTATGACGAAGGGGGACAATTAACTGAGGCCCTGCGTCGTCGTCCCTATGCGGTGATTCTCTTTGATGAGGTGGAAAAAGCCCATCCTGACGTCTTTAATGTCCTGTTACAGGTGTTAGATGATGGACGAGTCACGGATTCTCAAGGGCGGACGGTGGACTTCAAAAACTCCATCATTATCATGACCAGTAACATTGGTTCTCAGTTCATCTTGGATGTGTCTGGGAATGATGAGGATTATGATGAGATGCGATCGCGCGTCTTAGAGGCCCTGCGTGCCAATTTCCGTCCTGAGTTTCTCAACCGCATTGACGACACGATTATCTTCCATGCCTTAGAGAAGTCCCAGTTACGGGAGATTGTCAAGTTACAGGTGGTACGCCTGGAACAACGACTGGCGGACAAAAAGATGGCCCTGAAACTCTCCGAAGGGGCGATCGACCTGTTGGCAGATGTGGGATACGATCCGGTTTATGGGGCCCGTCCCCTCAAACGGGCCATTCAGCGGGAACTGGAAACCCAAATCGCCAAGGGGATTCTACGCGGGGAGTTCAACGAGGGCGATACGGTGTTTGTGGATGTGGAAAATGAACGCCTGGCCTTCAAACGCCTCCCAGCGGAGTTGGCGACGGTGTAGGGAGTTATCTCCCATGAGAGTCAGAGACCCGGTTTCTTGCAGAGGCCGGGTTTTTGGCGTTATTCTGGATGGTACAAGGAGATCGCGACATCATGTTGACCTATAAAGGCTACACCGGAAACATTGAGGTTGATACGGACAGCCGTATGTTTCACGGTTCTGTTTTGGACGTTAAAGATGTGATTGCTTATCATGGTTCTAGCTATGAAGAACTAGAGCAAGATTTTCGCGGGGCGATCGATGATTATTTAGAGTACTGTCGAGAGTTGGGAGAAACTCTTGACAAGTCCTTATTCTGACTTGTTCATCTCCTCACACTCCCAAGACTTAACCCTTCAAATCCTTATAAATCTGCTTAAACAGCCGTTGTTGTTCATTATGATTAACAATCGCCCGAGGATAACCACAAGCCTCACAATCCAACGGGGCAATATTCCCCGTCACTAAATCTTTCGTCTCCAAGGCGCGAATCTCCGGCAGCCAGTGGCGGATATACTCAGCCTCGGGGTCATATTTCTTGGCTTGACTCGCCGGGTTAAAAATCCGCAAGGGTTTCGGGTCCATGCCACTCGATGCACTCCATTGCCAGCCCCCATTATTCGCCGATAAATCGCCGTCAATGAGGGTTTGCATAAAGTATTTCTCCCCCCATTGCCAATTTATAATTAAGTCTTTGGTCAAGAAACTGGCAACAATCATGCGACAACGATTGTGCATCCAGCCGGTCTGATTGAGTTGTCGCATCGCGGCATCCACAATCGGAAATCCTGTTTTTCCCTCACACCAAGCCGCAAACTTCTGTTCATCATTTTGCCAAGGGAAGCGGTCCCAGGGTTCGCGATAGGGACCCTCAGCAAGTTCCGGGAAAAAGTACATGACCGTTTGATAAAACTCCCGCCAGGCTAACTCCTGCTGCCAGGACAAGATGTTATCTCGACCTTCATCACTCCGAGTGGTGTCCATCACCAACTCAGTGGCACGCCAAACGTCACGAATACCGATCGCCCCAAATTTCAAGGCCGGACTCAAACGAGAGGTTCCATCATTAAACGGGAAATTTCGCTGCTCATCATAACTATAAATTGCCTGATTACAAAAGGACTCTAACTGTGCTTTCGCGGCCGCTTCTCCCGGTTCCAAAATGAGCGGCGCATCCCAAGTAAAGCCTAAATCCCTTAAGCTAGGCAGGGCGATCGCCCCCACCCCCTCCAATCCCTGCTCGTCCTTCTCGCTCAGTCCTTGCAAGGAGTCTGGCGGGGTAATGGGTTGGTCTTTCGGCTGACGGCTCCAGTTTTTCCAATAGGGAGTATAGACTGTATAAGGCTTACAGTTATTACTGGTTCCTGTTAAGACCTCTCCCGGAGGATGCAGCAGTTGATCCCAACATTCGTGAACCTCCACGCTTTGCTGAGTTAAGCGTTCCTTAACCCGGCGATCGCGCTCCCGGCCATAAGGTTCTACATCCTGATTCCAATAGACGGCCCTCGCCCCTAAAGCTTGCGCTAGTTCGGGAATTTTGTCCTCGGGTTTACCCCGTAGAAATAATAAATGCCCGCCTAGTTCACGGTAGGCCTTTTCTAAGGACTCTAAACAACCCAATAGGTAAGCCATACGAGCCGGCGCAATATCATCTCGTTCCAGAATATCTGGATCAAAACAAAAGCAGGAAACGAGGTTAGGACTGTGTTCAAACGCTTCAGCTAAGCCAACATTATCGGTCAGTCGTAAGTCTCGTCGATGCCAGAATAAAACCAGGTTAGTCATAAGTGGGTATTGGGGGTTCAGATGGACTCCAATTTTAGGAAGGGGTTGGCTCCAAAACGAGTTATAGAAAGGGTTTCGCTAACAAGAAACTAGACATGGATTTAGAATCAACGGGTTCTCCCGCTAGAATCGCCGCGTCTAGGGCCTCGGGACGCATCAAAACCACTTCAATATCCTCATCCTCATCCTGTGCCGGAGGACGTTCCAACTTCTCTAGACCTTGAGCCAGATAGGCATAAATGATTTCATCGGAGTAACCCGGAGCTAGGATAAACTCCCCTAACTTCCGCCATTGACTGGCTCGATAGCCGGTTTCTTCTTCAATTTCACGGCGAATCGTCTCCCCAGGGTCTTCATTGACTTCTACGGTTCCGGCGGGAAACTCCAGAATACGCCCCTGGACTGCGAAACGATATTGTCGGACTAACACCAGTTCCCCCTCAGGGGTGACGGGAACCGCTAGGGCCCCTCCCGGATGACGGATGCACTCCCAGTCTCCTTCCGCGCCGTTGGGCAGACGTAAACGATTAACCTCAAAGTCAAACTTACGACCCCCAAAGAAGAGACGCTTTTTAAGGATTTCTGGGGATTCCTGAGCAAAAGACATAGACACTCACTCTAGCTTGACCGTAACTTAAGAAATTAAGTGTACATCAGAATAGTTTAACGCCTCTTGTAGCTGCCGGATCGAATTGCCTGAGCTGGGATCTCGCCAATGGGGGGCAATTTCGGCTAGGGGGACTAAGACGAACCCTCGCTCTGTCATGCGGGGATGGGGAACCTCTAACTGGGGATGCTTGAGGATGCGATCGCCATAGAGCAACAGGTCCAAATCTAGGGTTCTCGCGCCCCAGCGTTCCCCTCGCACTCGTCCAAACTCGGCTTCAATCTCCAAAAGCCTCTGGAGCAGTTCCAGAGGCTCTAGGGAGGTGGTCCCTATCACACAACCATTGAGATAATCCGGTTGGGGGGGGCCCACGGGTTTGGTGCGATACCAATGGGACTGTTGTAGGTTGTCAAGGAGCGATCGCAGACGGCCCACCGCTCCCTCTAATATCCCTCGCGAGTCGCCTAAATTGCTACCCAGGGCGATCGCCACTGATTCCTTCACCCTTTCACCGCTCCCGAGGTTAAGCCTTGAACAATCTTGCGTTGGAAGAACAACACTAACACCACCAGGGGAGCTGTCCCTAATACTGTTGCGGCTGCGGTGGTTCCATAGGGAACTTCAAAGATAGAGGCTCCCCCAAGTTGGGCCGCCGCCACCGGAATGGTTTGCATGGCATCTCGGGTGATAAAGGTTAGGGCGAAAATAAACTCATTCCACGCGAAAATAAAGGCCAAAATTCCCGTGGTGACCATCGCCGGGAGGGTCATGGGCAGGACAATTTTCCACAACATGGAGACGGTTCCATAGCCATCCACTTTCGCTGAATCTTCCAAATCTTTCGGTAACTGCTGGAAGAAACTTCGCATCACCAAAATTGTCAAGGGTAGGTTAATGGCGGTGTAGGGAACAATCAAAGCTAAGTAGTTATTCCCTAACCCAAAAAATTGGACCAATTCTAACAGACCCAAAAACAGGAGAATATAGGGGAACAAGGTAATAATCAGCACCAACGAGAGAATAATCCGCTCTCCCGGGAGTTTCAGCCGAGTCAGGGCGTAAGCTGCCGGTGCGCCGAACCCCAAACAGAGGAGGGTGGAGGTAAACGCAACAAAGGCACTATTGAAGATGTAGCGGTGGAAGGGACGACGGGCAAATAGGTCGGTGTAGTGAGTCTCTGTCAGTTGGTCGGGCCCGGGGAGATAGACATTGGGAATTGAGACGATCGCATCATTGGTCTTGATGGAGGTCAAAAACTGCCAAATTATTGGCCCGAGGCTAAAGGCTAAAACAAGGAAGACTGAAATCGGTAAGACCAGTTGGCTCCAGTTAAATCCTTGGGATTGCGGTTGAGATTTTGTTGTTGTCATAATAAAGAGGCAAGGGGTAAGAGACGGTAGGATGCGTCCCGGCATCAGTAGAGGTTTTGACCTAGGCTTATCGATTCCAACTTGCCGGAACGCATCATTTGGGCAAGAGGCAAGAGACGGTAGGATGCGTCCCGGCATCAGTAGAGGTTTTGACCTAGGCTTATCGATTCCAACTTGCCGGAACGCATCATTTGGGCAAGAGGCAAGAGATGGTAGGGGGGTTACATCTCGGCACCAGCGGATTTTCGAACTCGTTCTAGGACATAGAAGGCGATCGCGACGACGGCAATCAAAATTAAAAAGGTAATCACCACCAAGGCGGCGCCATAGCCAAAGTCTAAATAGCGGCGAACATTGTCATAAATATAAAGGGCGACCATCTGGGTTGAGCCGCCGGGCCCCCCTTCTGTCATCACTTGAATTAAGTCAAAAATCCCGAAGGATTGGGCAAAACGGAACAGGGCCGCAATGAGAATCTGCGGCATTAAGAGAGGTAGGGTAATCTGTCGGAAACTTTGCCAGGGGGTCGCTCCTTCAATGGCGTGGGCCTCATATAAGTCTTGGGGAATTGACTGTAACCCGGCTAAGAGTAGGATACTGACAAAGGACGTGGTTTTCCAGACATCTGCCGTAATCACTGAGATCATGGCTAAGGTGGGGTCCCCGAGCCAGTTAATGCCACTGTCAATCAATCCCAAGCGCATTAGGATATCGTTGACAACGCCATACTGGTCATTGAAAATCCAGGTCCAAGCCAAGGCCATAATGGCTGTGGGCAGGGCCCAGGGGAGAATCGCAATGGTGCGGACTACGCCCCGTCCCCGGAAACTACGATTGAGAACTAGGGCGATCGCCATCCCCAAGATTAACTCTAAGGTCAGGGCAATGACCGTAAACACGGTTGTATTCCAGATGCTATTCCAGAAGGCACCATCGCCCCAAATTCGCGCATAGTTCCCTAGGCCCGTCGCCACGGGTTCCAGTTGTGTCCCCAGGTTCTGGGTAAATAAGCTCAACCAAAAGGCTCGGCCAATGGGGTAGGCATAGACTAATAACAGAACTAACACGGCCGGGAGAACTAACACCCATCCCGTGAGTTGCTGGCGTTTACGCATATTGCTTTGTGCCATACCGTTAAGAGAATAAAGAACAAAAGAACGTTGACGAGCCTAACTTAGAAGCCCAGAGCGAGTCTGACGGGTCACGCCTTAACTTTGACCCAGCAGACGGCGAGTTTCTGCGGCCGCTCGTTCCATGGCCCGTTGAGGACTGACACGACCGGTGAGGGCAGAACTGATGTTCCGTTGCAGAATGTCTGAGGCTTGGGCGTATTGAGCAATGGGAGGTCGTAATACCGATTGTTCTTGGACTTCCAAGAGATCGGGATAATGGCTGTATTTCTCCACAATCTCCGGATCATTGAACAGCGATCGCCGACTGGGGACATAGCCAGTATTCAGAACAAACTCTTTCTGAGCCGATTCACTGGTTATAAATTCAATCACCCGCCAGGCTTCTTCCTTGTGGGGACTATCTTTGACTAAGGCTAATCCCCAACCCCCTTGACAGGCTCCCGGATTGAATCCGGCTTCGTGAACCATGGGTTTAATGGCAATTTTGCCCTGAACTGGTGAGTTGTCCTCATTGGCTAGGGTCCAGACATAGGGCCAGTTGCGCATAAAGACGGTTCGACCATTTTGGAAGAAGCGTCGGGCCTCTTCTTCCTGATAGGTGGTGACACCTCGGGGAGAAATCCCGTCATCAATGGTTTGCACCAGAAACTCCATGGCGGCGATGGCCTCAGGTTCATCTAAACCGACCTCTTCCGTATCTGGATCAACCCAGAAGCCACCATGGCCTTCTAAGATTTCGACAAATACGGCGGCGAGACCTTCATATTGTCGTCCCTGCCAGACATAGCCCCATTCTACGGCTCCCTGGTCTTGCAGAGCGCGAGAAATCTCGATTAACTCTTCGGTGGTGTCGGGGGCTTCAAAACCGTTTTCTTCCAGTAAATCGCTGCGATAGTACAGCATCCCGGCATCCGAGCGGAAGGGCATCCGATAGAGTTGGCCCTCGAAACGTCCTCCCTCTACGTCCCCTTCTAGGAACTCGCTCAGTTCTTCCTCACTGACGCGATCATCGAGGGGATCGAGCCAACCGGCGGCGGCAAATTTGGGAGTCCAGACGATGTCCATATAGACGAGGTCATAAATGGAATCCCCTAGGAGGAAGGCGGAGGTATAGAGGTCTTCTACGAGATTTGTCGCGTTGGGACCTTCGACAATCTCTAGGCGAATGTCAGGGTTTTCTTCCTCAAACCGCTCGACTAAGGGTTCCCACTGGGCCCGTTCTAGGGCCTGCATCAAGACACTGACTTGGACCGGCTGTTGACTGAGGACAAAGCGATGAATCCCAAAAACTAGGACAGCGGTAATGAGGGCGATCGCCCCGTAGAAGAGTCGTTTCTGCCAGAGGCTCTGCCATGAATGCCTCAAGGAACGCCAAATGGATTTCAATATCATCATTGAATGAATGAATATCGGTGTTAGGGAAGGATAGGGACTGGGGAAGATTCAAATCCTCCCACCGGTTTTCCTTCTTTATACTATTTTTTAGTCATACGACTCAGCCAAGGCATCTCAGCCCGGCTTCCCACTACCGATAGTGCGATCGCTTCCGGCAAATTTCAAGGTTTGCGGCTAGGTTTCACTGTTAAGTTTTTTTACATCTTGTCCCTCGTCTGGTAGTTTCTGACCCGTTCTTTGCCGGGAGTTCGGGTTATCAGATTGGGGAAAATGAGGGGTTGTATTTAGCGCGATCGCTTCCACCACCAACCCCCAGCCAGAAGAATGACCAGTCCCACAACCATCGCCCCCCAGATGCCCACGTTGAAATCTACATTGGGAGTAGTCTCCAGGTTTGACTCCTGAGCCTGGGTTTCTGAAGCGGTTTCTATGTTCGGTTCAGATTGGCGTTCTGACCGTCTGCTTCCAGGGCGTACCGTGACCTCATAAGTGAGGGTGAACTCACGAAAATTCCCTTCATTTTGAGGCGACCCCTGTAAGACTAATTCATAGAGTCCCGCCTCGGGAAAGACCACATCCGCCCCAGGAATGTTCTGATAGTTTTCTGCCGAAATTGCCGTTAACTCTGGAGTGGCGATCGCCTCGCTGCGATCGCCCTGGCTAAACAGGTCGAGGCGACAGTCACAATCCTCTAGGGGAATGGCTCGTCCCCCCGACGTGGTCAAGGCAAACCAGACTTGGGCTGTTTCCCCAGCCCGGGGGTTATGATCCGGTTCCAAGTGAAACAAAGCTCCCACATCACCATCCGTTTTAATGATGTGAGCTATTTCAAAGGTCTGTTTTTTGCTGATTTTAATCATTTTTGTTTTGCCTTAAAATCACAACAATAAATAATACCAAATAAATGCTAAGTCTGGACTATAAAATAAGTTGTATAGTCACCATTTTGTTTTTTTAGAAATTTCCATGATACAATTTCACAAATCAAAGATAACTCAAAAAAGTTCAGCGTTCTCTGAGCTAGCGACGCCATTATCACAAAACCCGAGCCAAAGGCCAAAAGACGCGCCGTCACACTTTAATCCATGCCTCATCTGACTCCTGCCCACCTCTGGGAACTCCTGCCCCTCACCCTCCTCGGCTTTTTAGGGAGCTTCGGTCATTGCGTCGGGATGTGCGGTCCCTTAACCGTCGCCTTTTCCCTGGGACAACAGCAAAATCGAGTCCCCTGGCGCTTTCACCTGTTGCTGAACCTAGGGCGAGTTCTGAGTTATACCAGCGTTGGTGTACTTCTGGGAACCGTCAGTTCCACCCTCGTCGCCGGGGGCCAACTCGCCGGTGTGGGGAGTTGGATTCGTCAGGCGATCGTTATCTTTACCGGACTACTCCTGATCTTGATGGGGTTGCGACAAATCAACCCTGAGAGTCTGCCTAACTTGCCCCTCCTGCACCCCCTCAAAGGGACATGGCACGATCGCCTCAGTCGTCTGATGAACCATCTTTCTGGGCAAAACCATGGTGCAGTTCCCCTATTATTGGGGATTTGTTGGGGACTCATTCCCTGTGGCTTTCTCTACGCCGCCCAACTCAAAGCTGCTGAAACGGGGAGTCCCCTACTGGGGGGATTAGCCATGGCCGCCTTCGGCTTAGGAACTGCTCCCATGATGGTGGGGGTGGGCCTGTCCGTCTCGCGACTCAGTGCCAATCGTCGTAGTCAATTATTTCGCTTGGGGGGCTGGGTGACTCTCAGCATTGGCCTTCTCACCCTGCTGCGCACCGACGCCATGGTCGATTTAACCGGTCATAGCGCCTTACTTTTACTGATGTTGGCCCTGGCCGCCCGTCCCCTGCGTCCTATTTGGCCGAGTCCCCTGCGCTATCGTCGCCTGATTGGGGTTGGGGCCTATGTATTGGTGTTAGCTCATCTCAGCCATATGCTCGACCATAGCCTAGACTGGAACCCCAGGGCGATCGCCTTTCTGATGCCGCGACAGCGTTGGGCCCTATGGGCTGGCATTAGCGCCTTCCTCCTCATGACTCCCGCCGCCCTCAGTAGTAGCGATCGCGCCCAACGCCTCCTGGGCAAATACTGGCGGCCCCTACATGGCCTCACCCGTCCCGCCCTCGTCTTAGCAACTCTCCACGGCCTCACCCTAGGCTCCCATTATCTCGGGACTCTCTCCCCCAATTGGGGGAACTGGCTGCGATCGCTCCTACTACTGATATTGACCCTAACGGTTTTCCTGTTACGGGGGGGAATCGGCAAAAAAGCCCTAAGCCAACAATCCCTATCCTCCCGTGATCCCAACGCCTAGGGGAGAGCCGACAGAGCCGTCGCCGTTCAATTCGGACCGAGATCATGAGAAACTATGCTGATTAGCCCCTGACAGGCTATGATTGACAGTCCATTGACTCGGCGACTAACCCTCAAACGCCGACCCATCAGCACCACATTTGTTGAGAGTGAGAGTTCATGCAACCACGTCCCCCCCTGCGCCGCACCAAAATTGTCGCTACCATTGGGCCCGCCACCAGTAAGCCGGAAGTGCTGCGGGACCTAATTTTGGCAGGGGCGACCACCCTACGACTCAACTTTTCCCATGGAACCCATGACGATCATCAACGGAGTATCCGTCTAATTCGGCAAACCTCCTTTGAACTCAATCAACCCGTCGGTATTCTCCAAGACTTACAGGGGCCAAAAATTCGTTTAGGGCGTTTCGAGAAAGGCTCCATCGTTCTCAACGACGGTGACCCCTTCATTCTCACCAGTCATATTATGGAGGGTAATCAGAAAATGTCCTCCATCACCTACGAACCCCTGGCCCGAGAAGTTCCTGCCGGGGCCACCATCCTCCTCGACGATGGACGAGTGGAAATGCTGGTCGAAAAAGTCGATCCCGCCGCCGGAGAACTCTATTGTCGAACCATTGTCGGCGGCAAACTCTCCAATAACAAAGGGGTGAACTTTCCCGGAGTCTGTCTTTCAGTGAAAGCCCTGACGGACAAAGACCGCAAAGACTTGATGTTTGGCTTAGATCGAGGGGTGGACTGGGTTGCCCTAAGTTTTGTGCGCAACCCTCAAGATGTTTTAGAAATCAAAGAACTGATCGCCAGCGCCGGTAAATCTGTACCCGTCATTGTCAAAATCGAAAAACACGAAGCCATCGAACAAATGGAGGAAATCCTCTCCCTCAGTGATGGGGTGATGGTGGCCCGAGGAGACTTAGGGGTTGAACTCCCCGCTGAAGAAGTCCCCATTTTACAGAAACGCCTGATTGTGACTGCCAATCGCTTGGGGATTCCCGTCATTACCGCCACCCAGATGCTCGATAGCATGGTCTCCAGTCCCCGTCCCACTCGGGCCGAGATTTCTGATGTGGCTAATGCTATTCTCGATGGAACCGATGCGGTGATGTTGTCCAATGAAACCGCTGTGGGTGAATTTCCGGTCAAAGCTGTGGCCATGATGGCTCAGATTGCTACCCGTATTGAAGCCGATCGCATTGTCCAGAATGTGGGTGGCGTCGATGATACCGGGCGATCGATTCCCAATGCCATTAGTCAGGCCGTGGGGCAAATTGCCGCTCAACTGGAAGCCTCAGCGGTGATGACCTTGACCAAAAGTGGCTCAACGGCCCGCAATGTCTCCAAATTCCGGCCCCATGCCCCCATTTTGGCCGTCACCCCCCATGTCAATGTGGCCCGTCAGTTGCAATTGGTCTGGGGGGTGAAAACTCTCTTGATTTTGAGTTTGCCTTCTACCTCACAAACCTTTGATGCTGCCATTAGTGTGGCTTTGGAAAACAATTTGGTGGATGAAGGGGATTTAGTGGTGATGACGGCCGGAACCCTTCAGGGAGTCTCCGGTTCCACAGATTTGGTGAAAGTGGGCGTGGTGACCTCGGTATTAGGCCAGGGAACTGGGGTTGGTAGTGCCTCTGCTACCGTCAGTGGTCCAGCACGGGTTGCCCCCACGGCGTCGATTGTGGGGAACTTTAATCCTGGGGAAATTCTGGTGACCACCTATACTGATGCCAGTTTCATTGAGATGATTAAGCAGTCTTCAGGGGTGGTGACCGAGGAAGAAAGCCTCACCAGTCATGCGGCGATTATCTGTTCTCAGTTAGGGAAACCGGCAATTTTAGGGGTTAAGAATGCCACGAAGCTGATTCGGGAAGGGGCTATTGTGACCTTGGATGTTCAGCGAGGGATTGTCTATTCTGGTGCCCCGAGTAATCTGCAAAAGGAGGATTTGCTGAATCACTAGGGACGATATTGGTCTTGAACGACGGGAACCCTCTCCTGAACGGGATCTAGGCTTTGATAATGCTCAAGCCGTTGTTGATAAATGCGCTCGAGGTCGTTGCGATTGGCTTCGGGTTGTCCATAGCCGGCTCCGGGTAAACTGGCCCATTCTCTTCGAATGGCCCAAATGGCCCCGTCAAAGTCTCCGGCTTCGATTTTACTGAGTCCCCCTCGCAAACGAATGAGTTCCACGGCTGCTAAGTCTTGGGATTTGGGGGAAAAGTCGTCGAGATTTAGGCGTTGGGCCACCATATCAAAGGTGCTGCTAATTATCTGATAGCGACCTGCTGCATCAGAACAGAGACGACGGCCGCCAGAGGAGGCGCAGCGAAGACGACGAGGGTGATCGCTATAGCTGTTGAAGGTCGAAAAGGTAAAGAGAGTGCGATAGCCTAGGTCATCCTGGGTTCCTTCGGCAAAGGCAATGGTATCGAGGAGGGCCCGCACTTCTGGGACAAGTTCGTCAACATAGGTGTCGGTGAAGGGCTTATATCGTTGACGGCTGCGATCGCTGTCGGAGGAGAGAGGACCCTGGTGGCGATCGCGACGACGTTCCATGGAACCTGTGGCCCCCCACAATCGTATCGATACAGCCGTCACCAGGAATAGCAAGCCAACGCTGAGCAGACTGATCCAGAGTCGGACTCGCTGTTTTTGCTGTTGCCGCAATTGCCGCAGTTGAGTGAGTCGTCGGGAGAGGGGTCGCCTGTATCCTGCTGGGAGTCTGGTGTCTATGGGGGTGGGTGAGTTGGGGGGCTGAGGTCGGGGATCAGGCATCATATGAGCCTTTTGGGTCGCAAGGTTGAAGTCTAAGACTGCTGTTCTAGCATACCCTCAACGGGGATCACTCTTCGCAGCCGGCCCGATTGCAACGTTTTATGTCTGCATTCTTTGACATGATTTTGGGGAAAGTGTTAAAATTAATACAGAATATAACTCTGATTCAAGCAGTTATTCAGTTTAGATTTCGGCAGCGAAGTCTCAACCGCATCATTTTTTTCTTTGTTGTCACGAATGTTTAGGACGTTCTGATTCATGAAACTCTCTTATCGCGGTGTTCCTTACGATCACACTCCTCCGTCTCTAGAGATGAAGGAAAGTGAGATTATGGCGACCTATCGGGGTCAGTCTTACCCCATCCGCTATCCTCGCCACATGACTCTGGTGCAACCGGTGGCTGACCTAACCTACCGAGGAGTCCCCTATCGCAGTACCGTCAATGGGGGTGCAGAACCCCGAGAACGGACGGCGTCCCAACCGGTGGGAGCGTCGGTCTCGATGGCGGCCGCTGCATTTTCTCGGGTTGATCAAATTCATCAGGAAAACCTTTGCAAGCGTCTGTCGGCTCGTATTGCCAGCGCGCGCGATCGCGGTGATGAACGGCTCTTAAAGCTTTTGGAACAAGAAAGCCAACAGCTAGTTTGCAGCCGTTAGACCGGACCGATTGAGAACTGAACATCCGCACTCACCTGTTGAGATAATCTTGGGAGCGTGGGGCTGTTTCCGACCTGGGGAGACCCTAGGTGGGAGACAGCCTTTTTTTGCGGCTTATCGGGGTTGAGCGGCGATGGCGACACAGGTGGCAAAGTCGGCGTCGGTTTTCACGGCTTGAGGGTTAATATGGCTGGCACTGCTGCGGTAGCCTTGGGCCCTCAACCGTTCTAGTAAGACCTCTCGGGGTAAGGTATCCTGGTGATTGCGTCGGCTAATCTCTCCCAGACCGTAGAAATAGGGAGGGAGGTCTGACTCTTCGGCCATCGTTTGCAACAGTTTAACTCGTTTGTCCCATCCCTGTTCTTGGGCCCGACGGCTCATACGTTGAAGATAGTGGGCATCATGGAGGGGCCCCAGCCACAGAGGACCACTGACGACGCGAACAGCGCCATCGCGGGGACAAGGGGGAATCCGTCCTAGGTGACGCCACGATAGGGTGTCATACTCGCCACAGTGATGACAATAGGTTAAAAAGCCATAGTTGGCTTCCGTCAGTCGTTGTCCTTTCACCAGTCGCAGCATCACCCGATAGACGGAATGGGCATAGAGAGAAAAGAGAGGTTCAACGCCGAGTCCTTTGCTAGCCGCTTGCTGTTGGGTGGCGCCGATGAGGAGTCGTAATCCTTGTTCATGGCCGCTGGGGTGCGATCGCCCATAGGCGC
Source organism: Phormidium yuhuli AB48 (assembly GCF_023983615.1). Taxonomy (GTDB): domain Bacteria; phylum Cyanobacteriota; class Cyanobacteriia; order Cyanobacteriales; family Geitlerinemataceae; genus Sodalinema; species Sodalinema yuhuli. The sequence goes on from NZ_CP098611.1 coordinate 4,332,698, forward strand.
CATAAATCCGTAAACTCTGCTCCCGTTCATGGCCAGTGGCGCTACGTCCATCGGTACTGGTGAGATAGACTAAGCCCCCGAGACGGACGGCCCAGAGACTGGTGCTGAGAAAGGGAACCGGCGCGCCAAAACTATCGACATCCACCAGGTCATAATAGTCGCGGCGATCGTAACATTGGAAAAAGACCCGGTTGGCATCTCGGTGAGAAATCTCCCCCGCCTCAGCGGTCAACAGAGGATGGAGATTTTTCCGTAAAATCCCATTCATCTCAGGATTTCCCTCATTGGCCAGCACCCAATCCGCTCCCCCTTCACGCCAATAGCGCAGCGATCGCACCCCACAGCCGGCCATACTATCCAATACTCGCAACTGGCCGCGATCGCCCTTCTCCACCATCGCCGCCAAAATCGCTAAATCTCGCCCCACCTGACTGGTACGCCGATAAAACCCCGGACCCACCTCAAAGGATACGGCCCCCTCATGCTGAGTCCCCTTCTCTTCACCCACAACAGATTCTCCTTGATGGTTACCCTTGCCGGCCAGAATCTTGGCTAGACCTTGACCCTCCAAGCCAATATGGTATAGTCGAGCCAAGTTGTGCAGAAGTCCCCGAACTCTTTGGGGTGATTCTGGTTCGATAGTCCCATTGAAACCGCTCAAGATTCAATGACCTCTCAATTTAGCTCCAACCTCAATCCTGATGAAATCAAAGACTTGATTTCTCAGCTTTGCGCCGATAACGTCAGTGACCTCAAGACGGGTTTGGAGAACTGGCTCGATACCCCAAACTCGTCCCCTATGGAGGAAACGAGTCTGAGTGTTAGTCATCGGGATAGCGGTGATATGGAAGAGCGGTTTTAGGAGGATTTTCCTAATCTTGGATATATTCCTGACCCGATAGAAGTGCGGCCTCGGCTTTAACAAACTCTCGCCCCAGGTAGAGGGCGTGATCCAAGTAGGTTAAGGGTACTGGATCTGCCTCTTCAGTAATCTTGATGCCCAGTTCTTTGGCGGTCTTACCGCGAAAAATGACCGTCGGTTGCCGTTTGGCTCCGCCGTCACAGGGAATCGGTTCTCCCGTTTCTGGGTCAACGGCCAGACCCTTTTCATTAATATCATTGCTATAATGCTCAGCGCAGATGAGTCCGGCATCCCGGTCGAGATAGATTAAGAAATAACCCGCTGGGTCAAGTTGAATGAAGCGTTTGGACAGTTGATCGTCGAGGGCTGCCAGTTCCTCGCGGCGAAAGGCTTGGGATATCATAGTTTCATTAGAATTACATCTGCCAAAACCCTAACCTTAGCCTAAATTTATTCTGAGCGCAAGATGTTGTCACAAAGAAATCTTAAAAATGTCTTAAGATAATGTCAGATTTCCCCAAACTTGGTTTTTCTATGCCAAGATGGCCGTCGTTTGGATGGAGACTATCCCCACCATCCATATCAATGCTACAAACGACTGGAGTAGGTTCGACCTGATCCCCTCCGAGCCAGCGTAAACCTTGCATTCCCTCTTAACGGAAAACGTTTGCGTAATCCTCAAGTTGAGGAGGCTTTGCCATGGTGAACCGCTTAGATCTCGATGTCCCCCGATCCAAATTTTTCTCTCTCATCCTTAGCCTAATCATCCTACTCAGTGCTGTGATGGCGGGTGCGCGACCGGCTTGGGCCCATAGGCCTCATCATGTCGTAACTCATGTAGCTCTCTCTCCTGGGTTTGACGAGGATAATACTGTTTTTATTGTTGTCCGCAACAATCTCTATAAATCCACCAATTCCGGTGACTCCTGGCAACGACTCGTTCAGGGACTGGACTATGAGGAAATTTCCGATCTAAGGGTATCGGCTCAAAGCCGAGATGTTTTATATTTAAGTACCCGAGGGGATGGAGTCTATCAATCCACAGATGCGGGCCGCTCTTGGACTCAGCGAACCAATAGCTTAAGGAGTCTCAACTTAGGGGCGATCGCAGTCTCCCCAAATAATGCCAACCGGGTTCTGGTCGCGGGCCAGGAGGGGGGCCTCTATCGCAGTGATAACGGGGGAGAAGCCTGGCAATCTGTCTGGATGGACAACCGGCAAATCACGGCGATCGCCTTCAGTAACGATCGCCCCAACACCATCTTCGTGGGAACTCATCAGGGGGAGTTACACCGTTCTGATGATGGGGGGGAGACCTGGGTTCGTTTGAGCCAACTCAATGAAACCGGCTCCATTACAGCCATCGCTCCCTCACCAACTTTCAGCAGGGATAGTCAGTTATGGTTGGGAACCGAAGCTGCTGGAGTTTGGTGGAGTACAGATGGCGGGAACCAGCTCACCGCACTGGATACAGATATTCCCGACCCCTACATCACCGACTTACTCGCCGTCAGTCAGGGGAACAACTCCCCCGAGTTACTCCTGTCAACCTGGGATGCTGGTTTTTTTCACTCCCTTGATGGTGGTCAAACTTGGATGACGGCCCAAGATGGGTTGGATAAAGATCGGCAGGCGGATGAACTTAAGGAACCTCACTTTTATACCCTGGATACTTCCCCGGCGGCTTGGGCTAAGGGGTTAATCTTCCTAGGGGGATTCAACGGTTTGTATCGCTCCGATAATGGGGGTCAGCAGTGGCAAAGCCTGGAAACTCTCTCCCCCAACATTGTCACGGCTTTTGCTATCTCTCCTAACTATGCTGAGGATCACACTCTCGCTATTGGAACCTATGTCAATGGCATTTATTTAACTCGTGATAGCGGTGAAAACTGGGTTCGTTCGAGCCGTGGCTTGCATCTGCCCTGGTTTACTAACACCTTTGAGGAACAGTATCAGGATCCTCGCCGTTACTTTCATGCGGCTTTTTCACCCAACTACGCCGAAGATAAAACTCTCTTTGTATCGATTCTTTGGACAAAACTCCTGCGATCAACTGATGCAGGGGAGTCTTGGAAGGTGATTTCTCTTCCCTCGGAAGTTCGAGGGGTCACCATCCTTGTCTCTCCCAACTTTGCTGAGGATCAAACGGTGTATGTCGCAGGACAGCAGGGTGAATTTTTTCGCTCGGAGGATGGGGGGCGTCATTTCCAGGAGGTGGCAAATATCGGTGTCCCAAGTGGGAATGATGCTCCTGCTTTGGTGGCTTCTCCCAATTTTTTGGAGGATGGCGTTTTGTTGGCAACGGGTCCGGGAGGCATTTATCGATCGAGCGATCGCGCTGAAACTTGGGAACATTTAACCCCAGACGCTGCCTGGGAAACACGCCGTCATCTCCAGCTTGCTATCTCTCCCAATTATCGGGAAGATCAAACAATTTTTGTCGGGACCAATAGCGGGGTGTTTTGGTCTTTAGATGCGGGTGCGTCCTGGGATGTCGTTCCGGGATTAGCTAACCTTGCCGATGGCTATGTTGAGGCGATCGCCGTCTCTCCGGAATTTGCCCGCGATCAGACTGTCATGGTCACGATTCGCGGCCGGGGACTCTGGCGTAGTACCGATGGCGGTCAGAGTTTTAGTCAAACCGGTGATAACCAGCTTCTGTTCTCAAAGATTGATCGTATTCCCTCGGCTGGGATGGCGATTCAGTTTTCCCCCAACTACGACCAAGACAATACTCTCTACGCCATGGGAGATACAACTACCACCCTCTATCGCTCTAGGGATCAAGGCACAAGCTGGGAAACCCTGCGAGTTCCTGACTTAGCACTCGCTAATCCCAGCCTTGGGGACCAGGTTCAGATTTATTTTCATGTCTATCGAGGTCGGGTGTTCCGCTTCGGTCTGGCAGTCGTTCTCGGTCTAGTCAGTTACGGGGTTCTCAGTTGGTTCACTCGTCGTCGCAGCTTACCGATACCTCGTCCTGTCCTACCTGTGATTGGCACCATTGTGGTGTTTAGTGGCTCTTTGGTCGTTTTACTCAATTAATAATCACTGCTTAGTTTTTACCTTTGTCATGCTCATCCTCCTACCTATCCTTGCCTGGGGGAGTTTCTTCCTCATCCTGCACCGCTACCATCACCATCCTTGGCGGGAGGCATTACTGCGAGCGATGGTGATTTGGGGTGTGACCTTAGCGGTCATCACCGAACTCCTGAGCGGCTTACAACTCTTAACCCCTTTAGGGGTGAGCTTGGCCTGGTTTGGGGTTATGGCAATCTCTACCTTCGTAGTCTGGCGGTATGGGGGGCGATTCGCCGTGAAATGGCCGGCCTGGCGTTGGCGACTCCCCCTGTTCCCGTCCATTTTGTTAGCTGGGGTAGCTTGGATCGTGGCTATCACGGGAGTTTTGGCGATCGCATCAGCCCCCAATAACCCCGATTCGATGGGCTATCACATGAGCCGCGTCATGCATTGGATTCAACAAGGGACGGTTGCCCATTACCCCACCCATAACCTCAAGCAACTCTATCAAAACCCAGGCTCAGAATTTGCCATTACTCAGTTTCAGCTACTGAGTGGAGGGGATTACTTTGCCAACTCAGTGCAATGGGGCAGTATGGTGATGAGCTTGGTTGGCGTTTCTCTGATTGCCCGACAACTAGGATGCGATCGTCGAGGGCAACTCCTGGCTGTGGTTCTCTGTGCCACGATCCCGATGGGCATTTTGCAGGCGGCAAGCACTCAAAATGATTATGTTCTTTCGCTGTGGTTGGTCTGTTTCACCTACTTCAGCCTTTTAATCGTGCAGGCTGGGGTAACCCGGTCTACGGCGATCTATATCGGCGCTAGTTTAGGTCTGGTGATTCTGAGTAAGGGAACGGGTTATATTTATGCCTTTCCCCCCAGTCTAGCTCTACTCATTTGGACAATTCGGCAACGGCAGCGCTCCCTTGTACCCTTGGGGTTTCTGTCAATGGCGATCGCCCTAACTCTAAATATTGGCCATTATTTACGCAATCTAGCCCTAAGTGGCTCACTTTTAGGGGTAGATGTGAACGCAGAAACCAACAATATTTTTTCCCTCCCCGTGATGATTGCTAGTTTTTTTAGACATTTATCACTTCATGCTGATTGGGTTCGAACATTGCAGTTAGATAACTGGATCACTCCCACGACTGGGCTGACCGAAAAAGCAGTCAGCATTATCCATACTCAGCTCGGGTTAGACCTTCATCATCCAGATTTATTAAGTCCTAAATCAAGTCGCTTTTACGTTCCCGCTATTTCTCAATATGAAGATACCAGTGGGAACCCTCTACATCTGATCTTAATTGGTCTTGTCCTGGTTTTACTCGTAGTCCGCCCTGATTTACGCCGGCAACGAGAACTGGGAGTCTATGCCCTAACATTGGTGGCTGGCTTTTTAATGATTTCTTCTCTATTGACTTGGTCTCCCTGGCGTACACGCTTACATTTACCCATATTTGTTCTCTTTACGCCCATTATCGCTAGAGTTTTGGTTAAAACTTTCAACCCAATCATCACAGGCTGTATTGCCATAATTTTACTGCTTTCAATCCAACCTTGGCTTTTTGAAAATGAGTTTAAGCCCATCCTAGGGGAGGCATCAATTTTTTCTAAACCCCGCCTAGAACAGTATTTTAAAAGTCAGCCTCGCTTTGAAATTCCTTACCAATCTGTAATATCTGAATTAGATGCCTTAAGCTGTCATCAAATTGGGATTTCCAATGAAAGAATTTGGTTTGAATATCCTCTCTGGATGTTACTAAAAAATCAAGAATTTGAGGATAGTCAAATTGTTCATGTTGCAGTGAAAAATCCCTCAAGTCAAGCCTGGTCCAGACATCACCCCGTTTCCGGAGTCCGGTTACCTCCTTGTGCCCTACTCTCAATCACGTCGGAAGGCGAACAATTAGAGGTTTTCACCAGTGAATATGGAACCTACACAATGGCTTGGTCAACCTTGATTTCAAATACTCATGACACCTTGGAACTGTTTGTTCCCAACTGAATTGTATTAATGCCTCTTTTCTCTACCTTTAATGATTTACTTACCTTTGTATCCAGCCGTGAAAGAGCAAATTCGTCGCCAGAAGAATCACGTGATTCAGACCTACTTTCATCAACGTATTTATCATCACGATAATCCCTACCAAATTTGGGGGCGATCGCACCCCCTGCGAGTCCTTCTAGTCCTGAGCCATATGCGGTCTGGCTCATCATTACTGACCCATATTCTCAATGAAAACCCTGCCATTCTTGGATACGGTGAAACTCATATCACCTACCAAGCTCCTCAAGATATCAAAAAGCTCATTGCAAGAGTGTATTGGCAATGTCACGAATTTCGAAAACTGAGAGATTTGAAGCATCTAAAAATGACACATCACTATGTCTTAGATAAGGTCCTTCACAATACCTTACTCCCAGACGAGTCTCTTTTAAACCAGTCTCAGGTTTCAGTCATTTTCCTAATTCGCGAACCAACTGCTACCTTGGCAAGCTTGCAAAAGTTAAAACCTCACCTAAACTATCATGAACAATTCTGTTATTACAAAAATCGCCTGTTGGCCTTGGGACGCTATGCAGAACTCATCCATGATAAGGAGCGAAGCCTATGGTTAACCTATGACCAACTTTTAGACCACACTACAACCGTACTAAACCAGTTTCAAACCTTTCTAGGGACAGATTTCAGCTTTTCAGAAAATTATAAACTCATGAAGACAACAGGACAAAAAGGAGTGGGAGATTCTCATGAAAAAATCAAATCTGGCACAATTATCCGTGATAAACAAAACTCCCAGGTTCATTTACACGAAGAGATTCAAGCAGAAGCTGATGCCATCTACAAGTCTACCTATAACCGTCTCTGCAATTTCTGTACCTCCAGTGTTCCCGACCCATAACTGAGTCTTAACCGTTATCCGACAAAGTCAGGAGCATTCACGTATAAACTCTATGACTCGTGCATCAGCTTTTCAGAAAACTGCCCTTATTGCAACCCTCATCAAGGTCTAATCATGAATAAATCTCAAGTCATCGACACCAACCCAACCCTTTCTACGTCATCCGGCGTACAAACAGAAACCTGTTCCCTTTCCATTATGGTAGCTCGTACCGATTTACCATTCATGATGCACACCATTCCCCACCTCGTGCGCAGTTGTAACTTTCCCTTTTTTAAACGGGTCTTGGTTATGGATACGGCTCCCCTATCCGGCGACAAAGTGAGTCGTCCTGGGGTGGGAACCTTAGACGACTTAAGAACCTGTTGTCAGAAGCTCATCGATGATGACATCATGGATGAAGTGATTGAGATGGACTACTCTGAGGAGTATCGCCGGCAAATTTATAAAAAGCATTTTGGTATTGCTGACATTCGCCCCACTCATAACTATAAGGGCTATCCAATACTCGGTTCAATTTTCGCCATTGACAAAGTTCCAGGGGATTACATTGTTCACTTTGATAGTGATATGCTACTTCATCAGGAGCCTGACTTCAATTGGATTGAGTTAGGGATGGACCTTCTTAATCGTCGGGATGAAGTGATGTTTGTTCGTCCCTTTACAGGATTTCCCATTCCTAATGAACACGTTTTTCATCAGACTCAAGCCTATGACTATGATTCAGAAGGATTTTATAAGTTTACCTTTTTCAGTAGCCGAGCCTTTCTGCTGAAGCGCAGCAAGTTTGAACAGCTCCTCCCTATGTCTGTCTTGTGGATGCGCTTTAAACGAAAATGGCTGTCTAATTTACCCCCTCGCGTCCTCACCCAGGTTCACAATTGGACGGGTCGTGGTCAATTAGACTCCTGGGAGGTCATTGTTTCCCGGAAATTGAAGACAGTCAATTGTGTGCGTGCTACTCTGGCACATCCGCAAGCTTGGACCTTACATCCCACGCAGCGTAGTCCGGAATTTATTGAAAATCTACCGAACATCATTGAACGCATTGAACGAGGTGAGGCCCCTCAAGAACAAGCAGGATATTATGATCTCAAATTGGAATACTGGATTTAAGGACAGACGACATCTTGTCATCCCTTGATAATCAGGCTATAATTTGCGGGTCGGCCGTCGCTGACTTTTTCAAGCTCAGTCTAGTCAAAGCCGAGTCAATCTTTAAATAGTACACCAAAGGAAGCCGTAACCTAACTGGCTGGTGCGACCTTTGGTGTATTGCTCTGTCCCCCTCATGATTCTGGTTACACGATGAATCAATCCCGGCTAACACTCAAAACCATTGCCATTTGGCAGCCTTATTTTATGGGAGGGGGAGCAGAGGCTGTCAGTCTCTGGATTCTAGAGGCCTTGGCTCCCTACTATGATATAACCCTCTTTACCTTACAGTCTATCGATTTAGAACGCCTTGATATTCTTTATAACACGCATCTATCTCAACAAACCATCACTGTAAAACCGTTACTCCCATCTCTGTTAAATAGTGAGTCAACTAGGTTTTTGATTGCCAACAGTCGTACAGTCCGCTCGGGATTAATTCACTGGTCAGTACGAGTTTTTAAAGAGTTGACCCGAGACTATGATCTGGTGTTATCAACCTATAACGGTCTCGATATGGGACGGCAGGGTCTTCAATATTTGCATTGGGTGTATGTTGTGGAACCAAACCCCAAAAAAATGAGGCGCTGGGGAGCTATTCTCATGAAAATTTCTGATTTTTCTCTGGAGAACTTGCAAAAAAATGTCACTCTAGCTAACTCAGAGTACACGGCCAAAAGAGTCAAGGAAGCCTATGGCATTGAGTCACGGGTTGTCTATCCCCCCGTTGTGACGGAGATTGATGCAATTCCTTGGGAGCAAAAGGACGATGCTTTCCTCTGTAGCGGTCGGATTGTTGAGCCTAAACAGCCTCATCAGGTTATTGAGATTCTGCAAAAGGTACGCGATCGCGGTTTTGATGTTAAGCTACATATTACCGGTGGCGGTGGTGGAGCCTATCAACAGTCTTATGAACGGCGTATTAAGAAAATTGCGGCTCAGAACTCAGATTGGATTCAAGTTTATCAAGATTTACCCTATAAAGACTATCTGAAGGTTTTGGCCCGTTGTCGCTATGGGCTACATCACAAACCGGAACCTTTTGGGATTTCAGTAGCAGAAATGCTCAAGGCTGGGATGATTCCCTTTGTCCGGAATAAGGGGGGACAGGTGGAAATTTTAGGGAACCAGCACCAGGAGTTGCTCTATCACCGACAACCTGATGCTGTTGAAAAGATTATCGCAGTTCTAGAAAATAGAGAAAAACAGGAGAGTTTGCTGGAGTCTCTCAAGCAACGGCAGGCTCTCTTTTCTGTTGAGCAGTTTATGAAAGAGATTCAGCTAGCGGTCGGTGACTACTTTAAGGAGTCAGATTAGGAAACATGTGTAGACTCATCATGAGGCGTGGGAGGCATGGTGGCTGATATTATCAATTATCATGTTCGGCATTCTGTGAACATTGGCGACTTTGTATCCTCGCCGCTGAGTTATTTTGATATTCCTGGCTGTCGGAGTGAAATCAGGGATATCGACGAATTGTTGCAGCCCTCTCTGGGGACTTCTGATGCGATTATCGGAGGTGGGGGTTTGTTGTTTCCTCGATTCCTCAAGAATTTGCAACAGCTGCGACAACGGAACCCCTCGGGACGGGTCATTCTTTGGGGGGTGGGACAGCAGTCTTATCATGACCCCTCTCAGTCTTGGCGCAATTTTGATTATGCTCCCTATCTCAGCAATTCTCATTATGGAAATTTTGCCCCAGCTTATTGAGAATCGTCTCAATAAGGATTATTGAAAGCCGCATTCTTTCGTTCAAGATTGGGCATCTTGGACAGGATGCGGGTCAAAATGAGAATTGCTGTCCCTATCTCGATGGTGTGGATTTAGTGGGTATCCGGGATTATGATGTGGGGTTACCCTGGGTTCCCTGTGCCAGTTGTATGCACCCGGAATTTGACCGTCCTCGTTCTCCAAAACATGAGGTGGTGGTCTTTTCTCATAAAAAGTTTCGCCTCAACATTAAAGGATTACCGACCTTCACAAATAAAGAAGTTGATTTTCGCGCTGTTCTCGATTTTCTAGGCTCAGGTGAGACCATTTTGACCAGTTCCTTCCATGGGGCTTATTGGGGAACCTTGTTAGGGCGTAAGGTGTTAGCGTTTCCCTTTAGTAGTAAGTTTTTTGGCTTAAAGCACCGTCCGGGGATTTATCCTGTAGAACGCTGGCGACCCAAACACTATAAAGTCTCTATGTTTGGTAAGACCTTATACCAACATTTTTCTAGGAAATGGTTCCAATGTTCTATAGAACATTGGCAGGATTATCTGGAAGATTGTCCCCGTTATCCTGAAATTTTGGAAGAATATCGGGAGCGCAATCGTCAGTTTTATACGCAAGTGCTTGAGTTGGTTAATGGCTCAAACTAAGGGCGAACTGTTGTTCACCCCTAGGATGGGTCGGCTAGCTGTTGCTGCCAGAGGGGGCGGGGAGGCGCTTCTGTAGAGATTCGCTGCGCTTTTTGGCAACGGCGTTGTTGGCATCTCGTTGTAGGACTTCTTGATAGGCTTCTAAAGCGGGGGCGTCGAGTCCTTTTTTTTCATAGGAGAAGCCGAGATTGCTCCAGGCGGTGGTGTAATCTGGGGTCAGTTTTAGGGCTTCTTTGTATTGACGGATGGCTAGGTCGTATTGCTCTTGAGCTGCGTAGGCAAAGCCGAGGGCGTTATAGACGAGGGCTTTGTTTTCGTCTTCTTTGAGGTCTTTAGCTTTGAGGGCTTTTTGCAGTTGCAGAATGGCTTGGGAATAGAGTTTTTTATCCAGAAGAACTCCCCCCAGTTCGTAGAAGTCTTGGGCTGTTGCATCTTTGCTGCGAACTCGGTTTTGTAGGGTGGAGAGGGTTTTCTCCATACGCCGAGTTCGTAGAGTTTGCCGAATTACAAACCAAGCGGCGACGGCTAATAAACCCACTAATGTGGCTAGATAAAACAGGGCTAGATTACTATCCATAATACGGGAAAAGAAGGGTTTAAAACTACAGTTTTACAGTCACTTTAATGATAGTATAAGGGGTTATGGGGCCGATAATCCCCACTCTCTGGCGCGGTCCTCTAGCCAGCCCTCTTGTTGCCAACGGACGATTGCCCCGTTGACGGACTGACGCAAGGGTTCATATTGTAACCCCTTGGGCATCATCACGGACAGGGGGGCGGAGGAGAGGCGATCGCCCAGGAGGGAATAGGCGGGATGGGTTTGTTGCCAGCCGCTGAGAACGCTGATATCTCCGGCGAAGGCGGCGACGGTTCCGGCTTCGAGTTTTTGGTAGGCCTCTTGATAACTCTCGACGCCGACTAACTCCAGGTTGGGGATTTGGTAGCGGAGGACGGCGATCGCACTTGATTGATAGAGGACGGCGACTCGGCGTTGGCGTAAGTCAGCCAGACGACGAATCTCGGGTTGACGGGTGATGAGTGCCGTTCCGTCGATGTAATAGGGGGGGCTAAAACTGACCAGGCGCGATCGCCCTGGGGTCTGACTAACTTGGGCAATCACCAAATCCACTTCATTGGCGAGAAGCCAGGGAAGGCGATCGCGATTGGCGACGGGCCGAAGTTGAATCGCGTCCGTATCCCCGAGGAGGGTTTCAGCGAGGCGACGGGCGATTTCGATTTCAAAGCCCTGTAACTCTCCCGCTTCATCTTCAAACCCCAGGGGGCGCAGATTGTCCTTCACGCCTACAATTAAATAACCCCGCCGCTGAATCTCCGACAGGGGTGCGGCTAGGGCCGATTGTCCCCAGGGGCCCACAAACTGGGGTCCCACAAACGGACGCGCCTCGATCAGGGTCAGTCCCAGCAGGAGACTCAAACGTATCCCGAGACGCGCAAGTCGTCGATGGTGTCCGTTGGGGAACGTCAGGGGACGTTGCATCATGGAAGGGGAGTCTAGACGCTTTTGGCAGCGGCCACGACTTTGGCGAAACCCTCTGCATCGAGAACCGCCAATTGGGCTAACATTTTCCGGTTGAGTTGGATGTCAGCTTTTTTCAAGTCTCCGGTGAGACGAGAGTAGGAGGTTCCATTGATGCGGGCAGCAGCGTTGATGCGGGTAATCCAGAGGCGACGGAAATCGCGTTTACGACGACGGCGATCGCGATAGGCGTTGCGTAGGGCCTTCATCACCTGCTGGTTCGCGGTGCGGAAGTTGCGGGAGTGAGATCCCCGGAAGCCTTTGGCCAGCTTTAAGATTTTTTTACGCCGTTTGCGGGCGACGTTACCCCGTTTAACTCGAGCCATGGGTTAGATTCTGGGATGGGTTTACAAATAAGGGAGCATTTCGCGCACGTTGTCAGCGTCACGCTCATTGACGACCGCTTTGTTGCTGAGGTTGCGTTTGCGTTTACTGCTTTTGTGTTGCAGCAAGTGGTTTTTGAACGCTTTACGGCGCATAATTTTTTTACCACTGCCAGAGAGTTTAAACCGCTTGGCGGCGGCTTTGCGGGTTTTGAGTTTCGGCATAATTGCAGAAATTTTGACACAGCATCTCATCATATCGCGATCGCCCCTCTCTAGGCAATAGGCTGCCAATAGGTGATGATGAATCAGGACCAATTGGGAGGGTAAAGGGATGTTGGATGAGGGTGTGATTAAGTATGAGGGGGTTTGGGAACGAGGGGAACCCTTGTCTGAGGAGGTGTTGGGGGGGTTGATGCTGTGGCGCGATCGTCTCTATGGGTTAGGACTGATTGGGGCCTATGAGAATGGGATTGGCTTCGGGAATGTCAGCCAACGGCTTGGGGATGGGGATGGGTTTGTCATTTCGGGAACGCAAACAGGACATCTCCCTCATTTAGAGGCGAACCAGTACACGCGGGTGTGTGAGTTTGACTTGGGGGCGAATCGTCTCCGCTGTTGTGGCCCCGTGCAGGCTTCGTCAGAATCTCTGACCCATGGAGCGATTTATCAACGTTGTCCTGAGGTTCGGGGGATTTTCCATGTTCACCATGGGCAATTTTGGCGGAGGCTCCTGCATCGGGTTCCCACAACGGGGGCTGAGGTTCCCTATGGCACGCCGCAAATGGCGGAGGAGATGTTTCGCTTATTTGAGGAGGAGCACTTGGCGCAGGTGCGTATTTTGGCGATGGCGGGTCATGAGGATGGGGTGATCAGTTTTGGGGAGAGTTTAGATGAAGCGGGAGCAGTGTTATTGCGGTGGTTTAAGGGTTAGTCTCGTTGGTTCTTCTGAACTGAAGATGTAAAATCAATCTTGAAACGTTATACCAAGCTGATTCCTCGGTTTAAAGCTGCCAAAAGGACACAACCCATAAGCTTTCTGTTTAATTGGCTGTAACTTGTTATTTAGTCCCGGTCTTCTGGGTTCAAGGTAGTAAGGGGAATTTATGGTAGATTGCGTCCGTTGCTGTAGGGGCATAATCCACCCCAACCCTTCCCAGGAGGAGAAATTTTTCGCCCCTACAGTTTTGTATGCCAGGCAACAAATTTCACTCTAGATCCAGAAGCTCCAGGATTTAGAGGTTTGAAATCTGAAAATTATGATCACTTTTTCGAGATTAACTGTGTTTCTATTTCAATCCCGTCGCCAGGATTTAGAGGTTTGAAAGTCCGCAGCAGGATTCCCATTATCAGCAATTGATGAGGGTTTCAATCCCGTCGCCAGGATTTAGAGGTTTGAAAGTGTAATACCGGGCTCCTGTGCCGCTTCTCTTTCATGTTTCAATCCCGTCGCCAGGATTTAGAGGTTTGAAAGTGTTCTTAGGAAACAATATCCGAACTGAGTACGAGGTTTCAATCCCGTCGCCAGGATTTAGAGGTTTGAAAGTTGGATAAACCCGGAAACGGGCCAACTTCATCAGGTTTCAATCCCGTCGCCAGGATTTAGAGGTTTGAAAGTTGAGCCACTTGCCAATGGCGGCCGAGGTGACTCCAGTTTCAATCCCGTCGCCAGGATTTAGAGGTTTGAAAGAAGGAGCAGCGGGGGCGTGTGTTGGAGGCTCCTGTCTCCAGTTTCAATCCCGTCGCCAGGATTTAGAGGTTTGAAAGTCCCCATACTCCGAGGTTAGCCTCCTTGGCACGATGTTTCAATCCCGTCGCCAGGATTTAGAGGTTTGAAAGTCTTCCCGGCGACAACTTTTTGCTGATATTCAATCGTTTCAATCCCGTCGCCAGGATTTAGAGGTTTGAAAGACGGAGAGCGATCGCGACCCGAACATTCACTATTACGTTTCAATCCCGTCGCCAGGATTTAGAGGTTTGAAAGGACACAACAGACCAGGAGCCAGCAGACCGAGCCAAGTTTCAATCCCGTCGCCAGGATTTAGAGGTTTGAAAGAGTGGTGGTCGAATCGATATAAGCTTATCTTAGCACCACGTTTCAATCCCGTCGCCAGGATTTAGAGGTTTGAAAGAGGAAAGCCAAAGTGGGAGCGACTTGGTGCTTAATCGTTTCAATCCCGTCGCCAGGATTTAGAGGTTTGAAAGCCGAGCTGGGCCCAGCAGTAGCCGCCATGTGCGGCGCTGTTTCAATCCCGTCGCCAGGATTTAGAGGTTTGAAAGGGCGGCCATTTCCAAGAGCAACGGGGCGGCCTCTCCGTTGTTTCAATCCCGTCGCCAGGATTTAGAGGTTTGAAAGAAAGAGAAATCCTGATTAGCCCTGATTTCCGGCTTGTTTCAATCCCGTCGCCAGGATTTAGAGGTTTGAAAGTTGGCTGGGATATTCCTGGAAGGTATGGCTGGGTTTCAATCCCGTCGCCAGGATTTAGAGGTTTGAAAGAAGTGCCCAAGCGATGGCAGCGATTCAGGGATTCCGTTTCAATCCCGTCGCCAGGATTTAGAGGTTTGAAAGGGTGTCTGGGTTGGGGCGATCGGCAAGGATTTAGGGTTTCAATCCCGTCGCCAGGATTTAGAGGTTTGAAAGGGGGCATTGCCGAAACCCTTGCCTGTCATGGGTTCGTTTCAATCCCGTCGCCAGGATTTAGAGGTTTGAAAGTGCATGGCTTAACCTCATTAACTAACTGCATTTATTAGTTTCAATCCCGTCGCCAGGATTTAGAGGTTTGAAAGTCTGGCGATCGCAGTCCAATCAATTCGAGTCGGAGAGTTTCAATCCCGTCGCCAGGATTTAGAGGTTTGAAAGTCATAAGGGCGATCGCGTCAGGATAAAGCGTGGACTCGTTTCAATCCCGTCGCCAGGATTTAGAGGTTTGAAAGTCGAAGACGCCAACCGCTCTGTGATAATGAGAGAGTTTCAATCCCGTCGCCAGGATTTAGAGGTTTGAAAGTCCTTTCTAAGTCGGGGCTCTGGGCTTTGTATAATGTTTCAATCCCGTCGCCAGGATTTAGAGGTTTGAAAGCGATGGATTGCTCACTATCAACCTGGAAAGGGTTGAGTTTCAATCCCGTCGCCAGGATTTAGAGGTTTGAAAGTTCACGGGCGGGACGGGGTACCGATCGTGGATTGACGCGTTTCAATCCCGTCGCCAGGATTTAGAGGTTTGAAAGAGCCCAGTTGCGAGAAGCTGAGAGTTATCAGCTTTGGTTTCAATCCCGTCGCCAGGATTTAGAGGTTTGAAAGGGCTGTTGGTTCTCGTGGTTGATGCTTTCCATTCTACGTTTCAATCCCGTCGCCAGGATTTAGAGGTTTGAAAGTTGGTGTCTGGGTTGGGGCGATCGGCAAGGATTTAGGGTTTCAATCCCGTCGCCAGGATTTAGAGGTTTGAAAGCTTCGACTGGGAGGAAGCCGTTGAGTCTGAGGCTCCTGTTTCAATCCCGTCGCCAGGATTTAGAGGTTTGAAAGTTGAGGCTGCTCCATTTCTGGCGATCGCCCCTTGTTTCAATCCCGTCGCCAGGATTTAGAGGTTTGAAAGCAAATCCTGGAGGACTACCAAATGCAAAACCTAAATGTTTCAATCCCGTCGCCAGGATTTAGAGGTTTGAAAGATGAAACTCTTTTGGGGGTTCCCAGTTAATCTTTGCGTTTCAATCCCGTCGCCAGGATTTAGAGGTTTGAAAGAGCAGCAGATGTATTTTTTTTAAGAAGATATTTTAGTTTCAATCCCGTCGCCAGGATTTAGAGGTTTGAAAGTTGCTCGCTATCGTTTCTCGCTTGCCCAAGCTCCGATGGTTTCAATCCCGTCGCCAGGATTTAGAGGTTTGAAAGCGGATTTTATCAATTCGAGATGGGAGGGTAAGAGCATGTTTCAATCCCGTCGCCAGGATTTAGAGGTTTGAAAGGGGCGCTCGGGCGATCGCCTTTGGCTCCGGGCCACCGTTTCAATCCCGTCGCCAGGATTTAGAGGTTTGAAAGCTGGGGTGGCAGAAGTGGGATTGCGCCGGAGCACGTTTCAATCCCGTCGCCAGGATTTAGAGGTTTGAAAGAAATGCAGTTACCCCCAGAGACAGCGAAAAAGTCCGTGTTTCAATCCCGTCGCCAGGATTTAGAGGTTTGAAAGACTGCATTTGTTTTTGCATTTGCCCCTCGCACCTCTGTTTCAATCCCGTCGCCAGGATTTAGAGGTTTGAAAGAATAAAGCCGTAGCTTTCGTTCCCTTTTTCCCGCTGTTTCAATCCCGTCGCCAGGATTTAGAGGTTTGAAAGATCACAAATACTCTGTTATTTCTACTTCAATATCTGTGTTTCAATCCCGTCGCCAGGATTTAGAGGTTTGAAAGCTTTTACATTTATGGGAGGAACCGGCTATGATTCCTGTTTCAATCCCGTCGCCAGGATTTAGAGGTTTGAAAGGCAATGCCGCCATTGGGTTGGTGGAAATGAAATCCGTTTCAATCCCGTCGCCAGGATTTAGAGGTTTGAAAGGGTAAATTCGCCTTAACATTTCCCAATTATCTCGGTTTCAATCCCGTCGCCAGGATTTAGAGGTTTGAAAGAAATAACATGACCGGGAAGCCTGGCGTCGCTTTTGGTTTCAATCCCGTCGCCAGGATTTAGAGGTTTGAAAGTGGAAGTTTATTCCGACGGCCAAGATTCCGAATTGTTTCAATCCCGTCGCCAGGATTTAGAGGTTTGAAAGTGAATGCTTTCCCCAAAGTTAAAGCCCTGGGATTGTTTCAATCCCGTCGCCAGGATTTAGAGGTTTGAAAGGGTAATTCTCGGCAAGGCCATAGAAATCAGTTTGGCGTTTCAATCCCGTCGCCAGGATTTAGAGGTTTGAAAGATTGAAACCTAAAACATCAACGAGGACGAAACATCAAAAGTTTCAATCCCGTCGCCAGGATTTAGAGGTTTGAAAGTCATTTCCTCCTTGGGGGTTTCCCCCTGAACTGGCGTTTCAATCCCGTCGCCAGGATTTAGAGGTTTGAAAGCGGGAGTTGATTCCTCACGTAATGGGGACATTGAAGTTTCAATCCCGTCGCCAGGATTTAGAGGTTTGAAAGTGACCCTCACCCTCGGGGCCTTGATAACGTTCGCCCTGTTTCAATCCCGTCGCCAGGATTTAGAGGTTTGAAAGTTTGAAGATAGCCGGTCGGTTCGGGAAATTTTGGCGTTTCAATCCCGTCGCCAGGATTTAGAGGTTTGAAAGTCGGAAGTTAGAGCAATTAAGAGACGTACTCCAGTTTCAATCCCGTCGCCAGGATTTAGAGGTTTGAAAGCCCCTCATTCCGAAGCAAAATAAAAGGGGGCAAACCCGCGCGTTTCAATCCCGTCGCCAGGATTTAGAGGTTTGAAAGTTTAGCGTGCGGTTAAGGTGGTTCTGCGATGATAGTTTCAATCCCGTCGCCAGGATTTAGAGGTTTGAAAGCTAGAGCTACCTCCTGTCGTGAGTGTGTCATAGAATCGTTTCAATCCCGTCGCCAGGATTTAGAGGTTTGAAAGGGACCGAGGGAGGAATTGCGGCTATTTCCGAGGGAGTTTCAATCCCGTCGCCAGGATTTAGAGGTTTGAAAGGAGGAGGAGCGACCCTGCCTGGTTCAATACAAGTTTGTTTCAATCCCGTCGCCAGGATTTAGAGGTTTGAAAGTCAAGATTTTCAAATCCTTTGTCGACATAATGTAAGTTTCAATCCCGTCGCCAGGATTTAGAGGTTTGAAAGTTTTCGATGAGGATTTACAAGAATGTGTTCCTTGTTTCAATCCCGTCGCCAGGATTTAGAGGTTTGAAAGCACTAAGGAGGCTAATTAGGCAAGGACATTTAATTGTTTCAATCCCGTCGCCAGGATTTAGAGGTTTGAAAGGAGGGTTCGTCCATCTCTAGCACGCAATCCATAGTTCTTGTTTCAATCCCGTCGCCAGGATTTAGAGGTTTGAAAGCGTGGAGATAGCTTCTTGTAGGCAGTTTTGGGACTGTTTCAATCCCGTCGCCAGGATTTAGAGGTTTGAAAGGACTAGAAGAGCTGTCAAGGCGACTACTAATTGTGCCAGTTTCAATCCCGTCGCCAGGATTTAGAGGTTTGAAAGTAGCGGCACATCTAGGACATAGTGTGAGCGTCTGCTGTTTCAATCCCGTCGCCAGGATTTAGAGGTTTGAAAGGCTTGAATAATCAGCGAAACGCTTGTGATGCGCTCTAGTTTCAATCCCGTCGCCAGGATTTAGAGGTTTGAAAGATATAGAGGTGTTAAGCCGAATGGAAGAAGGAAAAGTTTCAATCCCGTCGCCAGGATTTAGAGGTTTGAAAGAACAAAGACTCTGGAGCGATTTTAGTCATGGGTAAGGTTTCAATCCCGTCGCCAGGATTTAGAGGTTTGAAAGTAGAGGACTACAAACCTGGTCAACAGCGCCTGGGATGTTTCAATCCCGTCGCCAGGATTTAGAGGTTTGAAAGGATTTCGGCGGTTTCGCCGGCAACCCAAATTGGATCGAGTTTCAATCCCGTCGCCAGGATTTAGAGGTTTGAAAGTCGCAGCCCCCCATCATTTTCTCCTATCCTCTTATATAGTTTCAATCCCGTCGCCAGGATTTAGAGGTTTGAAAGTTTGTAGCTTGAGTGGAGGCAAGACTGGACCTAGAAAGTTTCAATCCCGTCGCCAGGATTTAGAGGTTTGAAAGAGAACTGGGGGCAATTGCCACGCTTCTTGAATTGCACGTTTCAATCCCGTCGCCAGGATTTAGAGGTTTGAAAGGCGACGGCGGCTCGCTCAAACCATTCTTCCTCGAAAGTTTCAATCCCGTCGCCAGGATTTAGAGGTTTGAAAGCTGTATTAGCGCCTGCGAGAATCAATATATATGCAAGTTTCAATCCCGTCGCCAGGATTTAGAGGTTTGAAAGGTAAAAAGTGCCGCCCGATTTATCAGAAAAAAAGATTTGTTTCAATCCCGTCGCCAGGATTTAGAGGTTTGAAAGAAAGAGCGGGTCAAACACCTAGAATCTTACATGAAGTTTCAATCCCGTCGCCAGGATTTAGAGGTTTGAAAGATGACTGTATTCTTTGTACTAGATAGTAATCTGGAGTTTCAATCCCGTCGCCAGGATTTAGAGGTTTGAAAGGAAGCTGTCCGCTTTATCGCCGCCATCAATGGACATGTTTCAATCCCGTCGCCAGGATTTAGAGGTTTGAAAGCCGCTTCGAGAAGGAGGGGTACGAAGAAGAGAAAATGTTTCAATCCCGTCGCCAGGATTTAGAGGTTTGAAAGCGCAAGACTCCCTTGAGAGGATGTACATCAAAAGCTTTGTTTCAATCCCGTCGCCAGGATTTAGAGGTTTGAAAGATAGCGATTTACCCAACGCCGCCGTACCCCGTCGAAGTTTCAATCCCGTCGCCAGGATTTAGAGGTTTGAAAGTGTAGGCGATTTCTTGTTGAAGATGGAGTGCTATGTTTCAATCCCGTCGCCAGGATTTAGAGGTTTGAAAGGCAAATCTGTAATCCTTTTCAGCAAGGATTTAAGGTTTCAATCCCGTCGCCAGGATTTAGAGGTTTGAAAGACGGGTGCGCCAGATTCGTCGAAGCCGATTGTTGGTTTCAATCCCGTCGCCAGGATTTAGAGGTTTGAAAGTACCATTAAATTTACCATAGGCTTTATAGAGCTACAGAGTTTCAATCCCGTCGCCAGGATTTAGAGGTTTGAAAGTGTTTTGTCAACTTCGGTTGACATTCGGCATAAAGTTTCAATCCCGTCGCCAGGATTTAGAGGTTTGAAAGAATAGCTGCGTTCTGTGCGAGCTGATTGATGGCAAGTTTCAATCCCGTCGCCAGGATTTAGAGGTTTGAAAGACGTGAGCTTTCAACAAGGTAGCGAGTGCTTTCTCAGTTTCAATCCCGTCGCCAGGATTTAGAGGTTTGAAAGAGTAATTTTGAGCCGATTACGGGAACGGCAATCGACAGTTTCAATCCCGTCGCCAGGATTTAGAGGTTTGAAAGGCCAAGCCCCAGCCATTGCACCACTCGGGATAAAGGTTTCAATCCCGTCGCCAGGATTTAGAGGTTTGAAAGCCGCGCCCCCCAAGAGCAAAAATCCTATCATCGGGAAGTTTCAATCCCGTCGCCAGGATTTAGAGGTTTGAAAGCGAGAGTTAATTCCTCACGTAATGGGGACATTAAAGTTTCAATCCCGTCGCCAGGATTTAGAGGTTTGAAAGTGGGGCATCAAACGAGCACGACCCATTGACTCTTTCCGTTTCAATCCCGTCGCCAGGATTTAGAGGTTTGAAAGAGTTGCGCGCAGACATATAAGCCCGCAAAACCCCGCGTTTCAATCCCGTCGCCAGGATTTAGAGGTTTGAAAGAGTAGTGGTGGTTGTCCTGGTTGTGTTCCTGCTCGTTTCAATCCCGTCGCCAGGATTTAGAGGTTTGAAAGCCTGTGGCTCACAACACCCGCCCCACCTGCATTCTGCCATAGAATTTGACGAACCCACACCATAACCCAGAATCTGACCAAACGTACTACAAAATACTACAAAACGCAAAAGCCGAAACTATTGAATTGTCGAGGTTCTGACGATTTGACGAACCCCCCAGGGATTACAACCCCGCTGAAGTTCGCCAAACCTCTCCTCTCATCATAGAACGATCGCCGACACTTGACGAGGCCGGTCAGACCCATAAACAACCGTTCGCTTCACCGAACCCCGATCCAACACATAAATCCTCAAACAATCCTCCTCCGGCTGAATCAACTCATCCAGCCTCACTCGCAAACGGGCAAACTGGACAGCCGTCAGAAAACACTCAAACACACTATACTGCACCCGAGTCCCATACCCCGACAGCAAATCATGCAGTCGCTTGCGTCGCTTATTCGCCGCGCGATTGTCAGGCAAATCGTAAACCATCAAATAAAATAACGTATCTCGTCGCATCACAGACTCACTCATCGCCGCACTAACGGTCGATACGACACGCCCTCCTGTAAATGACGCGCAAACAACCGAGCCTGTAACTCGATCGCCCGCCGATAAGTACAGCGATAGCCAAACAGCGGATGCTTAAACTCATCCATCATTTTACGCTCAAACGCCTCCAAAAAACACCGCCGCCCCCCATCCGACAACCGATAGGTTCCCAAACTCTCCTCAAAATCCGACAACTGCAACTCTCCCAAATTCACCACCGACAACACCAAACTATCCGCCACCAACGGCCGAAACTCCTCCATCAAATCGAACACCATCGCCGGCTGTCCCCGAGTGGTTTCATGCAAATAGCCCACATAGGGATCTAACCCCGCCAGATGCACCGCCGCCGTCACCTGTACCCGTAACAACCCATAGGCAAAATTCAATAACGCATTCACCGGATCAGTCGCTGGACGATGGCGACCAGTAAATGTCCAAGGAGACTTCAACAGATCGGACCAACAGCCAAAATACTCCCGCGCGGCTAATCCCTCAATCCCTCGGGTGGCATTGATATCAGCCTGTTTCGCCACCGCAGCTTTCCGACTTTTCAGAGGATTCTCCTTCACCCCCCGACGATACAACAATCCGTATTGATTGTGAATTTTTCCGGTCACAATCTCCTGGACAATCGCCAAACGCTGCTTCTCATCACAATAAGCCCGATACTGGGCCAAGCGTAACTGACCATTGCGAGAGTGTCCCGGTAAGGCTGACCCCAAATACTTGCCAAACCGGGTTAAATAATGAACCGATAACCCTAGCTCCAAGGCATAGGTGAGAGCATCTCCCGTAATCCCCGGATTCCCCATCAACACGACCTGCTCGACGGTTTGTGCCGGAATTTGTTGATAGACCCAACTCTGATCATCCTGCTTCAATCCCACCCGAAACGCCTCATACTTCTTACTCAAAATAGCATCAGGCTGGGTAATATATAAAACACTCATGGTCTTAGCTCCAAAACAAAACAACTCAAACAATACACTCACAAACTACGCAAATAACGGACTTCCCTCGGTAAACAAATCTTCTCCAAACTGCAATCGCGGCATTTTTGCCGTCGGCTTAGAGGCTCTGGCATTGGCTCATACACCGCCGCTCGTGCTGCTGCGATCGCCCCCTCCGTCGCCTCCCTCAACTGCGGGGTAAACTCCACCCGTTGACGGCGACGATTCCCGTGGTAGAAAATCTCCCCAAAGGCGATCGCCCCCCCAGTTCGTTCTTCCAAACACAACGCCGCTGCACAAAGCTGAAAAAAATCATTCAAATGCTTCGCCATACGACCCTTCTTATATTCCAAAGGAACCTGACCCTCAGGGCGCTCCTCCACCGCGTCAATAATGCCCTTAACCCCTAGGCGATCGCTCCAAACCCACTGCTGCTGGTGAATCGTTATCTCCCCCTCCTGTCGCGTCTTCACCTCATCAATATGGCGGTGCAAATGGCGACCGAGAATAATATGTTCATTGTCCAGCAATTCCCCCAACACATATTCCAGATAAAAGCGTCGAGGGCAATACTCCCAAGCGTTCAAAAAAGCTAACGGTAAATACTCATCCATCTGTCTTTCTCCTAACTCCAAACTCATCAAACTCAGGTCATTGCGGCTGCAATTTCGGCCGGGGTTTTTGCCCCACCGTTCCCCGACCCCGTTTCAATACCAGTTCCGTATAGCCAAATCCCTGAGCCGTCTTACGTCCAACCCCAGCAAACTCAGCAAATCGCGCCAAAATACTGGCATAGTCCTGAATATAAGGATCGGCAAAGCGGTAACGCACCCAACCAACGGCCCCAATTTCCACCCCACCCTGTCCTTTCCAAGCTTGGCTTTTGAGGTCATAAGCCGCCACCCAACCGGACCAGTCCAACTCGGGAATTTGCACCGCTTCTGGGGCAAAATAGTTCCAACGTCGCCGCAAACCGTCAAAGACTAACTCCGGTAACGGGAACATCTGAATCCCCTGCTGTTGCTTAAAACTCATGGGAGAGTGAAACCGTAGTTCCACATCCGTTCCTAACCCATCTTGAGCGGCTAGAGCTTCATAACTGCTAGCCTGAACCCGAGGATCACTCCCAGGAATCGCATTCACCCGCTCGAGTTTAAAGGTCAAATCCGCCCAGGAACAGACCTGTTGTTCCCCAGAACAGAGTCCCGCAAATAACGGTTGTAATAGCTCACCCTGTAAGATGCCGATGCTCAGATGAACCCGATCGCCCGCTCGCAGCCGTGGCGATCGCGTCCGTAACGGCGACAGACTAAAAGGAGTCAGATTCGCATCATGCACCTGACGAGCCAACTCGGGGTTCCCCACCTGCAACCATTGCATCACCTGAGCATGTAACGCCCGCCCCAACAAGTCGGGAAGCGTCTGGCGATCGCAGGACACAAAATCAACCGTAATTCGATGTAACGCCGTTTCAGTCATCTTGAACCTCAGTAAACAATAAATCCCAACCATCAATCTCTAGGACGTTGAGCCATGATAGTTGGCCCCATAACGAGAACCATAGGGTAGATTGAGTGTTCTAGGCAGTTCCCGGTCCTGTCGCCAGAGGTCCCAGGCTGGCCCCCGCAGTGCCAGATACTCCCCCGATAATTGCGATCGCCGCAACAGACTCGCCGGAGGCATCACCACCCGGTCATAAAGATGCACCCTTGTTTCGGGGGGTAAATCTAACGGGTTCAGGGGGTGGTCACAACAATAGTCCCCACAATCAATCGTTTGACATTCAGACGGAATTGCCTCCACCTCAACCTGCACTTTGGCGGCCCATTTCCCCAAACGAATCCAACGGGGAATCACCACCGTTTCCGGGGCCAGAATATAAGTGCGAAAGCGACTTCCCACCGCCAACTCTTTAGCCCGACCATAGTTAATGGGATAATTGCGGTCAGCCCCCTTCTCCCCAAATTGCTTCGATTTCCCGTAATAGGTCGTCTGAGCCGCCTTAAAGGTATTGATTTGATAGGACCATTGCAACGGTTGAGCCGGAAACACATAAATGTCCAGGTCGCTTAACACCTCCAGGCGGTTTTCTGCCGTTGGATGAAAGTAACTGGGTCGCTGAGCCGCCTCTCCAGTCAGTCGATACATTTGTGGCAGTTCTCTCCCAGAAAATAGAGCATAACTCAGCCCCCAATTGTGAAAAAACTTCTCCGTTTCAAATAATAACCCCATCTCCCGTGAGGCAAAAAACACATTGTCATGAAGGGTCAGAAGGCAAGAATATAGCATCATCATTAAAACCGTAAGCGAGACTTGAAAATCCGTTGCGGGAGTTCCCATTCGGTTTGCCCACAACCCAGCCTCAGCCCCAAAAATGGGGCTGAGGTTAACTTAGAACATCAGCCGTTATTTCTTGCCTTTTTTCTGAGTGGGTTTGGCTTTGGCTCCATGAGTTTGTGCATAGTGATGCGTCTGCTGATTGAGGCTTGTTAGAATCGCCGCGATCGCCTCATCATCTTGATATAAACCCTTGACATATTTCATAGCTTGTGCTAATTCATCTCCAAACAAAACCTGAGTTTGACGCACCGGTTCCTCAGCCAACAACTCCCTGACAGTGGTTTCAGCCAATGACTTCAACTCATCAATTCCTGGAATCTGCCCTGGATTCTCCAACTGGTCATAAAGCGCTTGAGTCAACCGTAAATTACTGAAGACTTCCCCATCACAAAAAGCAATTCCCACCAGGTGATTCGTCATGGTTCCCGTCCGAGACTCCTGAGCACCATAACGCCGAGTCCGCAAGAGATTTCCTAATAAATAGATAAACCCCTCATAGGTCACATCCCGCAAGGTTTCAACCACCGGAAACGTGATTTCAGGAATGACATGATCCTGTTCATTGATGGAGTGACGCATCACACCCCCCTCGCTCATCGCCCCCGCTTCTGAAGGCGCGTTGAACGTCATACTTTGGTGAGAGGTTTCATAGGGAGTCAGAGAAAAGGCTGAATCCGAATAGACTTTCGACCGTTCCGCACCACTATCGCCAATGGCAAATCCGTAGAGAATACAATCGGGACATTGTTTACAAGAATTTTCACCATTATAGGCACAGTAATTTTCCGCATCTTCCGCTTGACTGGTAATGTCAAAAGTCCGTAACAGTTCTCGACCCGTGAGCCGTTCAGGGGTCGTCTGTTTCCGTTTAAACATCACCAAACGGTTGAACGTATCACGATGTTTGCTGAGTCCCGCTTGGGTGCGAGCCGTATTCAGAACCCCGTCGGTTTGAAACACTGGAAAAGATTGGCTGTGACGGAGAACAAAGAGATGGATATAGTGACCCGAAGCCACCCGAGGAAATTCTTTGACAAAGTGTTGTTTGAGATGGTCTAACATGATTCGTTTGGGTAATTGGTAATGTACAACGTCGGGGCAATCCCTTGGGGTTGCCCGAAAACACTGAGATTATGACCGTTTCTTGCCCCTATCTTGGGTCTCATCCTGTTCCTCCAGAGTCAAAATTCGGTAAGCGAATTCCGCCCCAGATTTAATGCGGTTGCGGTTTTCTTGTAAAAGAGCGCGATCGCCTTTATAGTGACGCTCAAAGAGTTCCTCAACGCAAAAGGTGGTAAACTCCAAAACCGCTTCCAACTCCTGTTGAAATCGAACCTGATAATCCAGAGACTTATCCAACAAAAGGGGGCGAGTATAAGCCGGTTGACGGTCGATGGCATCTTTCAGTTGTCCCGCCGCTTGCTGAATGATATCATCCCGTTCTAGGTGGGGAGGAATCGCTAAAATTGCCCCCAGCACCTTCGTCAACGGTAAAAGAATCGCATGACTCGAATCCGTTAATCGGACTTGATAAAAGCGGCGGTATCGAGTGACCAACTCTTTTGTAACTGAGAGTTTTTCTGTCATGAGTCCATTATCCTGAGCAAGTTGTTGAGCAAAAAACCAATATCGGCGTGCTTCTGCGGGGTTGGCATCTCGGCCCTTTGCCCGCAAGCCTGCATCCGCTAAAACAAACACATTTAAAACATCACTCATCACCTCCCGAACGGTATTTTTTAAATCTTGCCAACGGGGATCTGGCGGACTACTCCGACTATCTAAATGTAAGCTATAGACAATCAAAAGCCGCGTTAGCAAGGGGTCAATTTCTTGGATGCGGATGCAACCCTGAGACTCCGTCACGGATGCAGATAACAAATCCCAAAATCCCCCAGCCCCGTCAATTTGAGCCGCCCCCAGAAAATCGCGATCGCTCCCATAGAGTGGCACATGACTACTACTCGCGGTGACGCGAACTCCTAATAATCGTGGTAAGGCTAAGGACAAAAATAACGGAACCACCCAAGCTTCGGTTAAGGTTTTCTTCTTGACCACTTTGGTGATTAACGTGGCAACAAAAGTTAAATCTCCGCTATCATAACGACGGGATTCAGGCGACTTGGCAAAACGTCCCGCTTCCGACTCCTCAGGAAGCCAATTTAAGTGATAAAGAACCCTTAAAAGCCCCGATTCTTCTCCCGATGTTTCCGGTAAACAATTCTTAATCCAAGCCTCATTGACTTTCCAAAGATTAAGAGTTTGGACAACATCTTGACAAAACACGCGAATTGCCCTAATCGTTTGGGGAGAATAGACATAGGCGGGAAACAGATAGAGGAAAACTGGCTTTTCCTCCTCAAAACGTCCTGCACTGGCTGACCAACGGGCTTGCCGGAGCAACATTTCTAATGCCCAAATCTTGGAAATTCCCCGTTTAATCTGTCGTCCTCCCAAGGCATTTTTATTACTATATTGCTGTGGCTTAAAAAGAACCACCGAATCCAACTGATCTTCCGAGGGAAACTCCCCGGAACTTAAGGTACAAATAGGCTGTTTGCCTTGACGAGTTTTCGCCTCACTGTAGCGGTCTAATTCCTGGGAAAAATCGCCCAAATAACTGTCCCAACCCGAGAGGTCTAAATAGCTGTCCAGATAGCGGTCAAACACCTGCTGCGTGGGACTTTCATAGGGAGGGAGGCGATCGCCCCGTTCTCCCCAGTCCACAATCGCCTCAGCCAACTCCTGCAACTGGGCCTGTAGCTGGTCATCATCCCAACCGGAATGACGGGCCAGAACATGGGCCGCTAGGCGATACCAGCCATAATTGACTCCCCCCAGCACAATCTCAACCTGATCCGGCGTTAACACCCCAGCCAGTCCCCAATAGTCAATCACCCAAGGGACAAACTCGGGAATGGCCGCAAAAAACTGCCGCTGCACAAACAAGAGAAACTCAGCCAAACGGTCCGCCCGTAAATCACTGTAGGCCTTAATCTCTAACCACTCCGCCTCACTGAGATCACCCCGTTGTTGCAATTTCGCTAACCGCTTGGGCGTTGCTGGAACCTTGGCATTTTGCACCTTCGCGAACACCACCAGAGGCAGCCCCCGGATTAACTCCGCCGGAGGAATCAATTCTAGGGCTTGGGGCGCTACTTTCACCCCCTTTCCGTCCCGTTTAAAACCAATATCCCCTTGAAACATATTGTCCGCGAGAAGTTTCCGTATTTCATCCCAGAGATAGGTTTTCAGGGATTCTCGCTCCGGAACTTCAGCGTTCTTGGGGCAGAGATAGATCACCCCCTGGGCGAAAAATGCCACCGGTTGCCAATCTTGCTTACGGGCAAAGGTCATGACCGTATTATGGATAGCGTTAGTTAGAATGCCGATGGTATCCCGTAGGCGGTGATAGCGAAATCTTAGGGGACTCCCTAACCCTCTTAAATGCTCTTGCAACCGTTGTCCTGAGGATTCCGTTTCCACATCAGCGGGATCCTTCATGTGAACGGTAATGTCGCCAATGGCTGACAGATCCCGCAATTGCCATAACCGTCGTGAATCGAGGTAGAGGTCTCCATACTCTTGCCACTCCCGCAGATGAGGATTAGTTGCACATTTAAACTGGGTATTTTGGGCAAGAAAGGCCACAGCCACCCGAGCGGATTGCCAATCGGGCCAGAACTCCTGGAACTGGAGTTTTGCCCCCAAATCGCTACAGAGATTGAGAATATCGGCAATTTCATGAGCTTTGGGCGCACCCTCTCCATTGGCATGACAGTATTTGTTGTAGTCATGGAGAGTCTGACCGAGACAAAGAACCCGTTTTTCCGAGTCGTTGAGCCGGAAGAGGGTTTCAGCGAGGTTCCAGGCGATGAGTAAGCCGTTGAGACAATGGACACAGAGGTTTTGGTCGGGGCGGCGACTATAGCGTTGGGCCTGTTCTTGGATGCGGGCGATCGCCTCGGGGTCCTTGACCTGGGAGGCGTTGAGTTGTTGCCGCAGTTGGTGTTCATGAAGCCGTCTTGACCCTCCCTGGGCGGAAATGCCGCCAAATTCCCGTTCCATGGCGGGAACAACCTGGGCAATGTAGGCTTGCAAAATTGGGTCAGTCTCAGCGGGAAGGGTGGTGGTCAGGAGGGTTTGTAAGAGTGTTGTCATGGGATTGGATTGGATTGATGAAGGCAAAATTAGGGGTCACTAGAAGATTAAAGAGGTGGGACGACGGCGACATAAATCCCCCAGTTTGGGTTTTAAGGCCTCTAGGAGAAGGGCATCGCGGTCAAAGGCACAGGCGTAACTGTTGCTATCGGCATCATTAAGGCGATAGAGGCCAAAGGTGGGCGGCAGTTTGAGACGGCGAAACACAGTCCAATGGCTGCGGCGATTGCGTTTGTCCACGGGAATGAGAAAACAGAGGATAGGGCTGAGTTGCTTGGAGAGGTCAGAATACTGGGAAATTTGCAATCGCTCCAGTTGGCTGAGTTGGCAACAGTCCAGTTCCTCGGCGGTGGACCCTGTGCTGAGTTCCAGGGGCGATCGCTCCAGCCGCCAGGTTCGCAGCCGCACATAGCCCCGTAAGAATCGCTCGGGAAAGCTGTTGCTGCTAAATCCCTGGGGGCGAGCCTGGTTGAAAAAGGCCTCGCGATCAATGAGTTCAATGTCCGCCACGGGCAGTAATCGCAGTAGATCATAGGTATAAAACCGTTTCTGAGGACCGCTGTCATCCCAGACGGCAATTTGTAGGGCCGCCCCCCCCCGAAAGCGTAAGAGTTCGTCTTGGATAGGCGTTTCTAGGGCGCACCACTGACCTTGACGGTTGGGGAAGCGATCGCCCCAGAGCGTCTGAAAACTCTCGCTCAGCCGTTGCCGTAGGGGTTCGCTGACCTTGCGAGTAAACTTGTCCTCAGCGATTTGGGCTAAGAGTCCCTGGGCTTGTAGAGGTCCCCAACGCCGTCGATAGTCGTCAAAGGCTTGGGGGAGTTCCAAGCTGTGTTCTAGGGCTTGGTTGAAGCGATCGCGGGAGATGGGGCTTGCGGTGGCTAATTCTGGGGCTAACTCCTCTTGCAATCGTTCTAACTGCCAGGGGGTTTGAGCTGAGGTTAAGAGATAGGCGTGATACTGGTCAAAGCCGGGATGTCGGCCCAATCGTCCTAGCCGCTGAATGGTGGTAGGAGCATTACTGCTTTCAAAGACCAAGAGATGGATCTGAAAGTCTACCCCCACATCCACCGCTGACGTGGCGATGACGAGAACCGGTCGGGTTGCGGTCTCATCCGCCAGTCGAGCGCGTATGGTCTCCCGTTCCTGGCGGTCAATGCGACCACTGATTTCTACGATGTCAATATCCGGTAGGCGATCGCCCAGCCTAGAGACAGCCCGATTGACGTTGGCGATCGCATTCAAGACCACTAACCCCCGTCCCGGGCGATCGCCCCCATCCTCACGCAAATGCTGGCGTAGTTGTGAGGCGTTCGCGTCCAACCATTGGACCACATCCTCCGCCTGGACGACCTCCAAGTTCACCCCTTGCAGAATTGGGCGATAGCCAACCGTCGGTTGATGACAATAGGTTCCCTGAATCTGCCGACATTGCAATTGGGCCTGTTGTAATTGTTTTAAGAAGCTATCCCGTGGCGTGGCGGAGGTAAAGAGAAAGCGTTTGCGGCGTGTTTGCATCTGACGAATGAGCATCATGATATTGAGGGCAGCGGTCTCCTCATGGGGGCCAAAGATATGAAATTCATCAAAGACCCAGACATCGGGAAACTCCGCCAGAAGACAAATCAACTCCGCCGTCCCATAGGCCGGGTCGCGGTAGCGGTAATGGGCGATGAGATGGAAAATATCGGGATTCGTTAGCAGAATGGGTTTCGTTTTAATCGCCGTCATGAGTTCCACCATGCGGCTAGACTCCTCTTCACTGACGCGGCGACTGAGTTCTTCTCCGTAGAGGCGATCGATCCGTTCACTGGCGTCAAGCTGGAAGGTTTGGTGATATTGCCGTTGTTGGCGAGTTTGGTCTTCGACGAGTTCGATGGTGGGATAGAGTCCCATGACGCGAAATTGGCGATCGAGAAGACTGGGTAAACTCGCTCCTAAGCTTTTTCCATCTCCTGTAAATGAACAGTTGAAAATTACATCCGCCTCGCCAAATAAAAGCTCGGCAGCGGTTTCGACTTGATGGGTTGATAGGGGACAGTCAGCCCCTGGGGGTGGGGTTAAGTAGCTGCTAACGTTGCATTGTCCGGCACAGCCGAGGGGACAGTGTTGGGCGTTGGGGTTCAGTTGGGAGAAAAGGGGCTGTAGAGCAAGTTTCATGGGACTGGATCGTGGCTTGATTTTTAGCCTATACCCAGTTTCAGAAATGTTGTTATCATTTTTTGATAACGAGTCAAAATTATTGGGTGAATGACAAAATTCACAGCCCCATCTCGCCGTGACTCCGCTGATTCACAGTTCTACCCTGATGTCAACCATGACTCCAGATTCCCAACTCAGCTTTATCCTGCAACTCCTCAAGCATCTCTGTCACGGTCCCATCAGTCGTGAGGAGTTGATCACGAAACTCAGCCTTGACCTGGATGAAATGGGTCAAGCCGGGGGAGATGTGAAACAGAAACTCGATCGCAGCCTGAAGAAACTCAGGTCCTGTGGGTTCGAGATTGAGAGTGCGCCACACCACCCCTACCACCTCAAACAGAGTAACTTTCCCCTCTTGCTGACCTCCAAGCAACGGGGGGCGATCGCCACCGCCACACAGTTACTCCAACAACTCGGATTCGCCCAGGAAGCCGCCGAACTGCAACTTTTACTCAAATCCAACGATGAGCCAGATATTGCCAGCTTAGAAGCCGATTTCAGCCCTCCTGTGGACTATAGCCAGCCTCAGTTGGCCACCATCCTAGACCAATTGCGCGATCGCATTGCCCAACAACAGCGATTTATCATTCGATATCAGGGAAGTAGCGGCTATCAACGGAACTACGACCTCGATCACTGCGAACTACGACTCCATCAGGGCGCATTATATCTGTTTGCGCTGGTCCCCACTCCCCCCCAATGGACCCTCCCCAAAGATCGTCCCATCCAATTCTTCGATCGCAATCAACCCTTCCGAGTCGATCGCATCCTCAAGGTATTCCCCTCAAGCGGAGACTCCTGGACCTACTCAAGCTTCGGAACCTTGAAAATTCGCTACCAACTGCAAGGCCCCCTGGGAACCTATCAACCCCGTCGTCCCCAAGAAACCGTCATCGAACGCCACCCCGACCGCAAAATCGTGATCATTGAAGCTGAAGAAGACCATGTCTTTTGGTTCCTACAACGAATCATGCGTTACCGCGAACATTGTCAAATCCTTTACCCAGACTGGCTTCGCCTCCAACATCAGCAAACCATCCAAAAAATGTTAGACAACTACAAAACCTCAGTTGACTAAATTTACCTTTAGTGATTTGTTTGCGGGGATTGGCGGCTTTAGAATGGCTTGAGAACGGTTTTGAGGTGACTGTTTTGGATAGTTGTAAATTGATGCCGAAGCGATAGCGGTTTATCAGAAAAACTTTATTTCTCCGGGTCTTCTGGGTAATGGGTCATCAGGAGAATTTATGGCAGATTACATCCGTTGCTGTAGGCGCTAAAAATCCCCTCCTGGGAGGGGTAGGGGTGGGTTCCCCTCCTGGGAGGGGTATTAGATTTCCAGATTATCCCCTCGTTTCTCGTCCGCAATACGGCTCAAATCTAGGCTGGCGTAAATATCCGCCAGAGGAGCATCGAGATTGAGACTTTCAATTCGGGCGATCGCCTCGATTCCTTGATAGGTATCCAGCAGCCAGCGATCGCCCTGAGTTCGGTGGAACACTTCCACTAGGTACGTTTGAGAACTCACCAGAATATAATCTTGTAAACCGGGAATCGTCCGATAGCATTGAAACTTTTTACCCCGGTCAAACGATTCAGTCGATGCTGATAACACTTCGATGATGACCTTAGGGTACGCGATCGAATCAGCATTCATCTCGTCATCATCATCGCAAGTAACCACCAAATCTGGATAAAAATAGTATTTTTGATGATCAATCTCGACCTTAACATCCGCCATAAAGGTCTGACAGCGTGAACGGCTTAAGGCTGTTCGTAAGAGAATGGCTAAGTTCAAGCTAATCAGATTATGGCCTTTCGTTGTTCCCGCCATCGCGTAAACCTCCCCATCGAGATATTCATGCTTGATGGGACGATGACGTTCTTGTTCTAAGTAGTCTTGCGGACTGATCGAATCGTCAAACTTAATCGCAATCATGGGGGTTTGAGGAATCCGGCTACTTCCAGTTTGACATCCTCTCCCAGCAACCCTAACGGGTATGCGTGGAGATTCCCTGGGTCGCCCCAAAGATTTCCTGCTTCAACGGGTGCCAGCTAGACTGGGTGACCCCAGCCCCCGCCGCCTCCCCTCCACAGGCCATTTCAACCACCCGTTGCCCACGGGCAGCGATGACTTGTCCACTGGCCACATCACGGGGTTTGATGGACCCGCAGTTATGGCAATGATGGATTCGGGTTGAAAGGTCTTTGCGAACCTCTGCCCCGCAATCCGGACACTCTTGAGACGTGCCTCGCGCATCAACTTTGCCGTAAAACACATCACGCTTCCAACACACCCAGGGAAGGATTTGGTTTGTGAACTGTCCCAGCCCGGCATCGAGGGTGTGTTTGCCCAACATCCCTTTAGCCATGATGCGGAAGTCAAGGTCTTCGACAAAAATCATCCCCGCATTATCGCAAAGGTGATGAGCTAATTTGAAATGCCAGTCTTTTCGCGTATCGGCAATCCGTTGATGGACTCTGGCAATCTTCTTCTGGAGCTTCAGCCAGTTATGACTTCCCTTCTGCTTTTTCTTCAATCGGCGTTGCAGCCATCTCAGCTTGCGGTGCAGATTATTGAAGAAGCGAGGTCGCTTAACCTCTTCTCCATCAGACGTTGAGAGAAAATACTCCAGACCGACATCAATCCCGACCGGATGCCCATGAGGGGCTACAGCCGGAATCTCGACATCAGCCTGAAGGCTAAGCATGACAAAGTACCCGGATGCTTTGCGCACAATTCGAGCTTGTTTGACCTGGAACACCTTTGGTATTTCCCGTGACCAGCGCACCCGAACCCAGCCCAGTTGCGGCAGCTTTATACCCTCATCAGACACACAGTTTTTGAGCATCTGGGGGAAGACAAAGCTTCGCATCCGCTTGGGCTTTTTGAACCGTGGAAGGCCTGAGCGCTTTAACCGCCACGACTCCCAGGATGTTTCCAATTTTCGGAGAACCTGCTGAAGAACCTGAGCGTTGACCGTCTTGAGCCGAGGAAATTCCATCTTGGCAGCGGTCAAACGCTTAGCCTGAACGTGGTAGTTAGGAAATGGTGTATCGGCTGGCAAGATGAACTCCTGCCGGAGCGAACAAGCATTCACCCGAGACTTGAGAGAATCTAGCCAGTCTTTACGTTCGCGCAGCGCAAAATTCCAGACATTGCGGCATACATCCAGAATGTATTCAATCTCTGAAACCTTCTCCGCAGTTGGCTCTAGCTTAAATTCCCACGTCATGTTTAGCATCTCTAAATTGTAGCAGATATTTTGTAAGTTGCTTTCCTCGATCGCGCTTCGCTACACCACCAGCCAAGCTTTTAGCTAGGGCTTTGTACTGCGAAGAATCTGGATAGATTGCTCACATCCCGATACCCCGTCAATCCTGGGAGCCGCCTCAAGGCGATCGCATCGAGAAACGCGCCGCAATCAGCAATCCCCGCCTCCATCCCGACCCAAGGGCAATAGTCCTGATAAAATAAAGGACTAACCCATCAACGCCCATCTCGACCTGGTATGACTAGCGCCTTCCTCGAACGCCTCCATAGTCCTAACCGTCCCGTCCTCGTCTTCGACGGTGCTATGGGAACCAACCTACAAGTGCAAAACCTGACCGCCGAGGACTTCGGTGGGCCAGAGTACGAAGGCTGCAACGAATACCTAGTCAAAACCAAACCTGAAGCCGTCGCTACCGTCCATCGCGGCTTCCTCGACGCGGGGGCCGATGTCATTGAAACCGATACCTTCGGCGGAACCCCTCTCGTTCTGGCTGAATATGACCTGGCGGACCAAGCCTACGACCTCAACAAAACCGCCGCCGAACTGGCGAAACGGATCACCGCCGAGTACTCCACCCCCGAAAAACCCCGCTTCGTCGCCGGTTCCATGGGCCCAGGAACCAAACTCCCCACCCTCGGACATATCGACTTCGACAGTCTCCATCAAGCCTATATCACCCAAGTTCAAGGACTCTACGATGGTGGCGTGGACCTGTTCCTGATTGAAACCTGTCAGGATGTTCTGCAAATTAAAGCTGCACTCAACGCCGTAGAAACCGTCTTTGAACAACGGGGCCAACGTCGTCCGATTATGGTGTCCGTGACCATGGAACAGTTCGGAACCATGCTGGTGGGGTCGGAGATTAGCGCCGCCTTGTCGATTCTGGAACCCTACAATATCGATATTTTGGGACTCAACTGCGCCACGGGTCCCGACTTAATGAAAGACCATATTCGCTATCTGTCGGACCATTCCCCCTTCATTGTTTCCTGTATCCCCAACGCCGGCCTCCCTGAAAATGTCGGCGGCCAAGCGCATTACAAACTGACTCCCCTGGAACTGCGGATGGCCTTGATGCACTTCATTGAGGACTTGGGGGTGCAGGTGATTGGTGGCTGCTGCGGAACTCGTCCTGAACATATTGCGGCCCTAGCGGAGATTAGCCAAGGCCTGACCCCGAAGGTGCGTCACCCCTACTATGAACCCGCCGCCGCGTCGATTTATAGCACGCAAACCTATGAACAGGATAATTCCTTCCTGATTATTGGGGAACGGCTCAACGCCAGTGGGTCCAAGAAAATGCGGACTCTGCTGAATAATGAGGATTGGGATGGCTTGGTGGCCCTGGCGCGATCGCAGGAACGGGAAGGCGCACAAATCCTTGATGTCAATGTGGACTACGTGGGACGAGATGGGGTGCGGGATATGCACGAACTCGTATCACGTTTGGTCAATAATGTCAAGCTTCCCTTAATGTTGGATTCCACGGAATGGCAGAAAATGGAAGCCGGGTTAAAGGTAGCTGGCGGGAAATGTCTGCTGAACTCCACCAACTACGAAGATGGGGAGGAACGCTTCTATAAAGTCCTGGAAATCGCCAAGCAGTACGGCGCGGGGGTGGTGATTGGAACCATCGATGAAGAGGGGATGGCCCGGACCGCTGACAAGAAGTTTGAAATCGCCAAACGCGCCTACCACGCCGCCGTTGAGTTTGGGATTCCGGGACGAGAACTGTTTTTTGACCCCCTGGCCCTTCCCGTCTCCACAGGGATTGAGGAGGACCGGGAAAATGGCAAAGCTACCATTGAGTCGATCCGCCGTATTCGTCAAGAACTCCCCGATTGTCATATTACCCTGGGGGTCTCGAACATCTCCTTTGGCTTGAACGCCGCCGCGCGACAGGTTCTCAATTCTGTGTTTCTCCATGATGCTATGGAGGCGGGACTAGATTCAGCCATTGTCAGCGCCAGTAAGATTTTACCCCTAGCGAAGATTGACCCCGAGCATCAGGAAGTTTGCCGCAGACTGATTTATGATCAACGGGAGTTTGATGGGGATGTCTGTACCTATGACCCCCTGGGGGTGTTAACGACCCTCTTTCAAGGGAAATCGGCTAAGAAAACTGAGGCGATTGATAAGAATCTCCCCATTGAGGAACAGCTTAAACAGCATATTATTGATGGGGAACGGATTGGCTTAGAGGAGTCCTTGGAAAAAGCGCGTCAAGATTATGAGCCGCTGCATATTATTAATGTCTTTCTCCTCGATGGGATGAAGGTAGTTGGGGAGTTGTTTGGCTCGGGACAAATGCAACTTCCTTTTGTGTTGCAGTCGGCGCAAACCATGAAGGCGGCGGTGGCCTATTTGGAGCCTTATATGGATAAGGAGGAGTCCGATGGTCGGGGTAAGGGAACCTTCTTGATTGCGACGGTGAAAGGGGATGTCCATGATATTGGTAAGAATTTGGTGGATATTATCCTGTCTAATAATGGCTACAAGGTCATCAATTTGGGCATTAAACAGCCGGTAGAAAATATCATCAATGCCTATCGAGAACATGGGGCGGATTGTATTGCCATGAGTGGCTTGTTGGTGAAATCGACGGCGTTCATGAAGGATAATTTGGAGCGGTTTAATGAGGAAAATATTACCGTTCCGGTGATTTTAGGGGGGGCGGCCCTGACCCCGAAGTTTGTGTATCAGGATTGCCAAAATACCTATAAGGGCAAGGTCGTTTATGGCAAAGATGCTTTTGCTGACTTGCATTTTATGGACAAGTTAATGCCCGCCAAAGCTGAGGGGAATTGGGATGATTTGCAGGGCTTTTTGAATGAAGTTGGGTTAGAGGAGGAGGTCGCCGCCGAAAAGGGTGCGGGGTCAGACTCTCCTCCCGCCGCCGATGCAACTGAGACGTCGCAAGAACCCCAGGTGGTGGAAATCGATACGCGCCGTTCTGAGGCGGTGGATGTGGATATCGATCGCCCCCAACCGCCGTTCTGGGGAACCAAGATTCTGACTCCCGAGGAGATTCCTCTGGAGGAGTTATTCTGGTATTTGGATTTACAGGCCCTGATTGCTGGACAATGGCAATTCCGCAAACCTCGGGAACAGTCTCGGGAGGAGTATAATGCCTTTTTAGAGAAAGAGGTGTATCCGATTCTGGAGCATTGGAAACGGCGGATTGTTGAGGAGAATCTTCTGCATCCGACGATTATTTATGGCTATTTCCCCTGTCAGGCTGAGGGAAATTCCCTTCATGTTTATTATCCCGAAGAAGCGGAAGCAGGCCAGTTAGGGGAACCAGCGGCGACGTTTAGCTTCCCCCGTCAGCGATCGCTACGGCGGTTATGTCTGTCGGACTTCTTTGCACCGAAGGAGACGGGAGTGATTGATGTGTTTCCCATGCAGGCGGTGACGGTGGGGGAAATCGCCACGGAATTTGCCCAGAAACTGTTTGCGGCCAATGAGTACACGGATTATCTCTATTATCACGGGATGGCGGTTCAGGTGGCTGAGGCGATGGCTGAGTGGATTCACGCTCGGATTCGCCGGGAGTTGGGGTATGGCCATCTCGAACCGGATAATGTGCGAGATGTGTTAGCGCAACGCCATCAGGGGTCACGCTATAGTTTTGGTTATCCAGCGTGTCCCAAGGTATCGGACCAATATCGTCAGTTGGAGTTGATGGGAACCGATCGCATTGGCATGTTTATGGATGAGAGTGAACAGTTATATCCTGAACAGTCCACAACAGCGTTTGTGGTCTATCATCCGGTGGCTAAGTATTTTAGTGCTTGACGCTTTCTCTAGTAAAGTGACACAATGACAGCGGTGGATGCGCATATTTTTTGTGCAGAATCTAAAACTTGCATTGTATCATGAGATTAACGGTCTTAAGGAAAGGCTAGGATTTTTATGATCTCTTCATTCGTAAGAGGCTGCCCGTACTCTTGCTGTCATGGCGCAGATTCTGTTTCCGGTTTTTATTGTAGTTGAAGATTCAAAAAACATGACAACCTTTGGTGAAACTAGAGAACTTCGCAGAAAAATTGCACAAGAAAGCTGGTTTTGGGAAAGTTCTTTCAAGGTCATTGCCAAGCATATGCTGGTGATGCAATTTGGAATCTCGGGTGTATGGGAAAAGCCGGACGAAGAAATCGTGTATATCTGCGAACAGAAAATACAGGAAAATGGATCTTATACCTCTAGCTCAGATGCTAACCTAGGCCCTGATGACGTTTTTAAGAAATTTTGTGAGTCTAACCTGCGTTTAACCAAAGAACCTAGGTCTGCCTTGCTTGAACTATATTTGGAAGCATCCAAAGACCTAAAGAATCTGTCAGAAAACTTAAAAAGAATAGAGAATTATAGAAAACTGAATAAATCTAGCTATGAAGGAGAATTCGCTGATGCTTACAAAGAAGCGAACGATAAGAAAATAAAAGACATAGTTAGCTTTTTGGAAAGCGATGAAATTAAAAAGTGTGCCCTGCAACGTGTTTTTGAAAATAGGACATATCTATCAGACATTTGTGGTTATCCAAACTACAAACTCTCCATAAATATTGCAGCGCTAGATATCACGAATTTTTCTATATTGAGTAATAAAGTGAATTTTTTTCCTCTTGGGTCAACGGGTAAAATCCAGGAACTAAAAAGTCTATGTAAAAGTGCATCAGAATCTAATGATGAGGAGCCGAAGCTTCATTTGACTCAAGAACTTGAAGATATAATTAGAGAATATGGTGTTGTTGAAAAAATAAGTGAAAAAATCGAACAAAATCACTACTTAAGAAATCGTAGTGAGATTATAAGAGAAGCTTTAAGTGCTTTTGAAAACAAAAAATATTTGGTTTTTTTGAGTCTAACGCCTCTACAGATAGAGGGTATATTCGGAGATTTTTGTGAAATATCAGGGATAGGAAAACCTGCCGAAAGTCTTACAAAAACGATAGATTATATTACAAGCGAAGGTAAACAGGGGTTAACAGGAATCAGTCTTTTTGAGGAATGGGGATACTTTAGATACAAATTCCCGGTGACCAGGAATGAAGTTGCTCATGGTTTGATGACTGACGTAAATTTCAAAAAACAATTTTTTAGCAATATAGATAAAAAATTATACTCATGTTACTTGATGCTGGATTTATATGATGTTTGTGAGATGGTGTCAAATGACGAACTGGCTTTAAATCGTGTCAGTAGATGCCTTGAAGATATAGAAAGCATTACAGATACAGATGTGGATCAGGAGAGTTTGGAATTAGATACGGAACGAACTAAGGGAGACCTATTTTTAAGTAGACTTTTCTTTAAAAAGATAAAACAAAAAACTCAAGATAGTATAATCAAAAATATGAGAAAAAATATGAGCGAACTTGTGAAAGGCTTTGAAAATCAGATAGAAAATTACTTCAAAGACGAGGAAATCCTCGATTATTTACGTTTTTCTGAGTATCTAGAAAACCTAATAGAGTCCTGCAAAGAATGTGAAGGCGATGATGTTATATTGCTAAGCGCTATCGAGACAATAGCGCATGGTCCCTACTTAGAAGATAAAAATGAAGATAAAAATATACCCCAAAAAATAGGTAAGCTGTTACACGAGAATAATC
This sequence comes from Phormidium yuhuli AB48, assembly GCF_023983615.1. Taxonomy (GTDB): domain Bacteria; phylum Cyanobacteriota; class Cyanobacteriia; order Cyanobacteriales; family Geitlerinemataceae; genus Sodalinema; species Sodalinema yuhuli. Next base: position 4,372,423 of record NZ_CP098611.1, read on the forward strand.
AAGAAAAGTGCAATTGTACGTATGAGCAAATAATTAAAAATACAGAAATACTCCAGCGCATTTATGGGGGGCAAACCTAGAAGAAGCAAAGGTTTATCTTCTAGGTTATTGAACGCAACTACACCTTTAAGGTTATAGGCATTACCGGGCCGCGTTCATTAAACAACTGGACGATCGCCCCAATTGACTTTCAATGGTAATCTCTTGATAATCCGCCGCTTGCAGGATACTACGGATGAGCGCCTCGGCTTCCTGATCCGCTTTTTGTAACACACCATCCTGACAGGCTTGTTCCCGGATTTGCAGGAGGGCCGTTTGTTGGGCTTCACTGTAGAGTTGCGCCTCAACATTGGGGGCCAGCCATCTACGCTGATGCTCTAAAATACTCGACTCGTCAATGTCCAAATCCGCTTGCACCAGGTAGGGTGGGGGGAGGAGAATGTGAATTTCCCCATTGGCGCGATCGACCGATTTCACCTCTAATTCATCCAGGTCAATTCCAGCGCGAACTCGTCCAATTCCTTGATAGAGAACTGCCGTTTGTCCTAAATAGAGATGACCCAACATCCGATCCTGATGGGTGCGGACGACCGTTTCCAGGAGAACTTCGGCGGTGGTGAGTTCCGTTTTGCCCTCAAATTGATTCACCAGTAAGGCTTTCACCTCCGTGACGGGGGCGGGGGCTGCGGGAAATAGGGCCTCGGTGACTCTCTCCGTCAGGCGTTCAGCCTGAAACGCTGCAATGCCCGTGACGGCGACGGAGGACACCACCAGGGGATGGAGGAGAACCTTGGCTAATTTGCGCGGTAAAGACTGGGGGAGAGTGTCGGGAGTATTCATAATTGGGTTGGGTAGGGGGACAGCAGCACCTGATACAAGCTTAACAGTTGCCTTTGGCTCTAGTCTCTTAGATGGTGCGATCGCCCCAGACGTTCCCGCGTCCAAGATTGAGGAAGGGCGAACAGCCGTTCGCCCCTACGGTTATCCGTGGGCGGACAGTCTCTTGTCTCCAAATCATGAGGATTCCTGGGTAAAACGTTCGTTGCGGCCAGAGTAACGCTAGACTAGCTCTAACGTGAGACCTTATTGAACCGAAACTGGTTGGGAGAAGCATAATGGGAGATTTTGAGCCGGTATCAGTAGGCATTGTCGGCGCTTCAGGATATGGCGGCGTGCAACTGGTGCGATTGCTACTAGACCATCCAAATGTCGATATCGTCTATCTGGGAGGACAGGGAAGTGCGGGTAAACCCTTTTCCGATATTTATCCCCATCTTGAACATCGCTTTAAATTAGAGGTGGAACCCGTCGAGGTCGATCGCATTGCCGATCGCTGTCAGGTGGTGTTCCTCTCCCTTCCCAATGGCTTGGCCTGGACCATGGCCCCCGCCCTGTTGGAGAAAGGCTGTAAAGTCCTGGATTTGTCGGCTGATTATCGCTTTTTTAATCTCGATACCTATCAGGCTTGGTATGGGGGCGATCGCACGGACGGGGAGGTGGCCGCCTCGGCGGTCTATGGCCTCCCGGAACTATACCGCGATCGCATTCAGGAAGCCAATCTCGTCGGCTGTCCCGGCTGCTATCCCACTGCTAGCCTCTTAGCGGTGGCCCCCCTCCTCAAACAGGGGCTGATTGCACCGGAAACCTTGGTCATTGATGCGAAATCTGGGACCTCTGGAGGTGGCCGTCAGGCGAAAACCAATCTCCTCTTGGCCGAAGCCAGTAGTTCCATTTCCGCCTATGGGGTGGCCCGTCACCGACATACTCCGGAAATTGAACAAATCTGTAGTGACCTGGCGGGCCATGAGATGATGGTTCAGTTCACCCCCCACTTGGTTCCCATGGTGCGGGGGATTCTGGCAACAGTCTACGCTACCCTGCGAGACCCCGGTTTGGTCCGAGAAGACCTGGCCACGATTTATAACGCTTTCTATCGCTCCTCCCCCTGGGTGAAAGTCCTCCCCTCAGGGGTCTATCCACAAACCAAATGGGCCTGCGGCTCCAATCTCAATTACATTGGCATTGAGGTGGACCCCCGCACGGGACGGGTGATTGTCATGTCGGTGATTGATAACCTACTCAAAGGACAAGCGGGCCAGGCCCTGCAAGCGATGAACCTCATGTTGGGATTAGAGGAAACCGCCGGATTACCCACCCTCGGCTTCTACCCCTAAGGGGCCATCCTTAAAACTCCTGGGTCATTTCCAGGTCTAACACCTCCTTGAGCCGTTCGTAGGCTTGGCGAACTTGGATAAACTCGCGCTCGCTTCCCCCCGCATCGGGGTGGGTTTCGCGGGCGCGACGGCGGTAGGCTTGGGTTAGTTGCTCTTCGTCAAAGGGATAGGCCAGTTGTAATCGGGCTAAGTCCCCTTGAATCTGTTGGAAGAGGGGGTCCGGGGCGATGGGTTCCTCCTCAAAGATGGGAACTTCATCCCAGTTGTCAAATTGGGTGGTTTGCGGGTTGCGGGAATAGAGTTCTCGTCCCAGGTCCCGAGAGGCTTGTTGGATAAACTTATAGAGAATCACTGGGAACAGGAGAATTAATAGGCTAATGAGGGGGAGTGCCAAGTTCGGGTTTACGATCGCCGTCAACACTACTAAAATTGGCAACAGTTGTAAGATGATAAGTATCGGTGGGTTATCTTTCATCAGGTTTAGATCGCGACCTTGAGCAATCGTTGGGGCGATCGCACCCCCTTCCTTCAGTCTAAAGGATTCCTTCGCCGACAACGGGAGATAGTCAGGGTGACGGCATCCCCCATGACTCAAGTTCCAGTTGACGTTCAGTTGCAGTTGAGGCAAAGTCTGTGTCTAAAAAGCGTTCGGGTTGGTTTAGTCGTATTGTCCTGGCCATCGGCTTAATCGCCTTTCTTGGCTTCTCCATCGCCCCCCTACTCGGTGGGGTGTTACAAGGGACTCAGGGGCGTTCTACCCCCACCCCCACCAACACCCCCAGCGCCACCACTCCGGATGATGACCTCAAGGCTCAGGAACGGGGCTATAAGTTGGTGTTGGAACGGGAACCGGATAATCGCACGGCCTTGCGCGGCTTGATTGATGTCCGTCGTCAGTTGAATGATGTGGAGGGGACCGTCGCTCCCTTAGAACGGCTGGCGGAACTGAATCCCGAGGAATCTCGCTTCCGGGTGTTACTCGCTCAGACAAAACAGTATTTGGGCGATCGCGAGGGAGCGGTGGAAACCTATCGGGCCCTGATTAACCAGGAACCGGGCAATGTCCAGGCCCTTCAGGGATTGGTGACCTTACTGCTTCAGGAAAACCGCCCCGAATCAGCGATCGCGGCCATTGAAGATGTCCTCCAGTTAGCCCCCCAAGCCAACCAAGCTGAACCCGGTAGTATTGATGTCGTCTCCACTCAACTGCTCCTGGGACAAGTCTATGCCGAGCAACAACGCTATGACCAGGCGTTAAATGTCTTTGAAAATCTCAGTCAAGAGCATTCGAGTGATTTTCGTCCCCTAGTCGGTAAAGGGTTAATCTTAGAGGAAATGGGTCAACTCGATGAGGCCAGATCAGCTCTCAATACGGCCCTAGACTTAGCCCCCGCGCAACAGAGAGACCGGATTCAAATTCTCCTGGAGGATATCCAAGCTCGTGAAGCCGCTCCCCCTGAAGAAACCGAGTCTGGGGAGTAAGTCCCCACCCCCCTCTAAGTAAGCGTCTGTCCTGTATTGGTTGAGGAGTAATCCCGTGGCATCGGAAGAAATCGTCCGCTTCTTTATTGAGGAAGGAAAAGAACACCTCAATACCCTAGAAAATGGCTTATTAGACCTACCAGCAACGGTCCAAAATCAGGAAGAAATTGATGAAATGTTCCGTGCGGCTCACTCAGTGAAAGGGGGAGCGGCGATGTTGGGCTATAGTTCCATTCAAAAGGTCGCCCACCGCCTGGAGGATTATTTCAAGGTCTTAAAAGAGGAGACCTTACCCATTGACCGTAAGTTAGAAAGTCTCTTTTTGCAGGGGGTGGATTCTCTGCGAGAACTCTTGGAACTCCTACAAAGTCCTTTCGGGTTACGGGATGAGGATGCGGATGAGGTCTTTAGTCGGGTGGAACCGGCGTTTGTGGAACTAGAGGCTCATCTGAAACATCTGCAAGCGGGGGGAAGTCCCGTTGATACCCCAGCCGCCAGCGCCTCCCCAGCACCAACGGGCAATCTTCAAGGGGACGTCAGCGAGATATTACGGCAGATGTTAAGTCTGTTTCGTCAGCAGGAGAGTTCCGAGAGTCGGCAGAAGTTAGCGGTCTTTTGTCAGCATCTCCAGGAATTGGCCTCGGAGTCTTCCCCTTGGATATCTCTCACGGATTTAGCCGATCGCGCAGTTCGCAATGAGAACAACCCCTATCGTATTCTAGCGCCGGTGGTGATTGTAGAATTACGAGAGGCCAGTGAGGCGATCGCCGCCGGGGATGAGGGGTCCATCGCCCCCAGTTTCAGTCTCAAACATCTAGCCGAAGCACAACCCGGCGCCTGGGGTCATTATGCCCTGATTCGCTCTGACCCCGCTTCAGCGGTGAAGGCCCTCACGGATGTGTTTGAAAAACCCCAGTTGATGAAGTTAGCAAAAATGCTTTACAAAGTCGCCCAAGCTTAAGCGATGCGTTCCGGCAAGCGATGCGTTCTGGCTGGTAGGGGCGAAAAATTTTTCGCCCTTACAATCGACCGGTCTAGGTCAATACCTGGACTGATGCCGGAACACATGCTACCATTTCTTTCCCCCTTTTGCCTCTTGCTTTCTTCCCCCCTGTTCCCTGTTCCCTGTTCCCTTCTCCCCCCATGACCCAAATTACGCTAACTGTTAATGGTGAACAAAAAGCCTGTGCTTCGGGGCGATCGCTGCCGGAGTTTTTACAGGAGATTGGACTCAATCCTCGTCTAATTGCTGTGGAGTACAACGGGGAAATTCTCCATCGTCAATATTGGCCGACAACGGAGATGAAAGAGGGCGATCGCCTGGAGATCGTGACGATTGTGGGTGGGGGTTGAGATAGGGGTATGGGTGTCGCCGCTTAACCGGATCAATCTCTACAAGAGGAGAGGAGGATGGGAGAGTTTTCTGTTATTTCCCAGATTCAGCTCGTGTTAGTTCTAAGTGATAGCGATAGAGGGCAACTGGACTGCCGTTGGCCCGGAAATAGGCGGGGTCTTTGGGAGATAAATAAATAGCCGTCAGTTGTTCGGACTCGATATGACTGGAATCCTGTTGTCGATAATCTGTTGTGGTTTCGACTTCGTTAAAATAGATTTGTCCGGGGGTTCGGAAGACTTGATAAATGATTTCGGTGGACAAAAAACGATCGCCCTCAGGCTGTTCACGACTCCGTCCGCGCACCACCGAGACTAATTCTTGCCCTCCCGCCATATCGATAACTTGACGGTTGGGATTGTCGGCATCGGGGATAATCTCAATCTCAGTCGTATCGCCAAAATAGGCTTTGCTAATGTTAGCACTATTGAAGGTGCGATCGCCCACCACTCCCCCCGCTTTAGGATTGGCTTGAAAGCGAACTTGGAAGCTTAAGGGTTGATTGAGATAACGCCGATTTCCCTCAAATCCGGGACTCTTTAAATCCGGGGCCAGAGGGGCCTCTAACTGCAACAGGGTACTCGTCACATCCCACGTTCCCGCCATCCAGTCGGGATAGAGGAGATCCTCTCGGTTCACAACCGTTACATTGGGTTTACGTTGCCAATAGGGAAATCGCTCAACCCGATCGCTCAAGGAATCCGCTAAAGCACTGGGCATGGCTAACAGGCCAACGACAACGAAACAACAGAATCCTTGGAGAATCAATCGAGTCAAAATAGCTAGCACAATACTGAATAGTTAGAGGGAATCCGCTAAAATTAGCAGCACCCTATTTTACAATAATTTGTCCCTTCTCATCAATCGTTAAAGGCGCATCGGGAAAATCCTCTGCCGTTAACCGGCGAATTAAGTCCACCGTGCGAAATTGAGGGTCTGGACGTGGGATGCCATCATAGCCTAAATGAATCGGAATAATTCGCCCTGATAGAAACTCCCCATCTAGGTTAAGTTCAACTTCCAAAATTAAGGAATAGGCTAATGCACCTTGAGTCGAAAGGGTTTCATACCCCAAAAAATCTGCTAAAGAGTAAGCAATCAAGCGATTATCCTGGATATTAATGGCCCGGGCAACATGGGGACCATGACCTAAAATCAAATCCGCCCCCGCCTCGATCGCCTCTCGGGAAAAACGGACAATGTTACCGCGATCTTCTCCTAAAAAGGATTCCTGGCGATCGCTCACCCGCATCGCCCCCACCCCTTCCGCCCCCGCATGAATTGACAACACCACAATCCCCGCATTTTTCTTCGCCTCACGAATCAGTTGCTTCGCCCCCTCATAATCATTGATGGAATTATGAAAATCATAGGTACTAAAGCCAATAAACGCAACCGTCGCATCCCCAACCTTAAGATAAGTGATTTGCCCCTTTTCCCCCGTTGTTGCCACATCAACAGCATTGAGATGACGAATGGTATCGCGGAAGCCAACTTCCCCAAAATCCATCGAGTGATTGTTCGCAATACTGAGAATCGTAAAGCCAACCTCACGAAATAGATTGGCATAACTTGGGGGAGAGCGAAAGGCAAACTGAGTACCACGACTGGTATCTTTAATACTATAGGGATGGTCCGTTAAGGTACTTTCATAGTTACCAAATAAAATATCAACCCCCTGAAGCTCTTGCTGGACTTGGGCAAAGAAAACCCCGGGGTCCGGGGGGAGGCGATGACTGGGATAATTGGTTCCGGGAATGATATCCCCGACGGCCTTAATGGTAATAGAACTGGGAAGATTGGGACTGGGAATCTCAGGAGGTTCGGGAAGAATTTCTGTAAGATTGGTTTCCGCTAGGGAGGGGTCTGGGGATGAGGTGGTGAGATAGTCCAGGTTTTGCGAGAAACGGGTCATCAGCGTTTGACCCAATTGACTGGTGTAAGCTCGGAACTGATGATGATCCAGCAGACCCCAAACCCCTCCCAGACTAACTCCCAAAAGGCTCAAGGCTGAAACTCTCACCAGCAACTGCTTAGACGCTTTTTTCAGAACCTGAGGAGTTTCAACGGCTGAAGGCTGAAGCGGCGCCACCGTAGGGGGAAACTCTTTTAGGGGATATTTATAGGTCCATTGTGGTTCCTGTTCTCCCAGTCGTCGTCCATAAATAACGATCGCCCGTACCCCCGCACGGGTATAGTCTTGTAATTCCCGTCGAGCCAGGGGAATACAGACGCTGCGGTCGGGAATAAAGGCCGCTTCAAACAAAACCTGCAACCAAGGCGCGTGTTCCTGCATTCGCACAACGATCGCATCGGACCGTAACGACCAGCGAATGGCTTGGATTCGGGCCTCCAGGTTTCTCGTCTGGGGATGGTTCGCTTCGGGTTGGCGTCCCACGGATTTAGACCACTCCATAGAATTACTTGCTCTGTTGTATCACAGATGCGATTGCCCCCAACCCGGATGATTAACCAATTCTTTCCCCAGTCCCCGTCCCAATCTCCCACGGCGGCCCAGACTGACCGCTTACCCCTGGGATGAGCGAGACTTTAGAGATTTCAAATAGCGCATCCAAGCCACACCGCTATAGAGTTGGAAGGCGGGGTCCCAATGGCTGGCCTCGGGCCGGTCAATATCCACATAGGGGTCAATCCCCTCCATGAGAAAATGGAAGTCGATCGCTGTCTCAGCAAATTGTGAAAAGTCAGACCAGAGGAGAACCTCCGCCAGATGATGGTCAAACACCTTCAGCAAGCCATTCCAGTTAATCCGTAACGTGGCTGCGCGTAGTTTGCCAATTTTCTGTTGTTGTTCCGGTGCAAATACTACCCCCTGATCGAAATCGTAGGAGCGATCGCAAAAGCGCAAAATCACCCCCCGTTTCGGCAGATGTAAATCACACATTTGCACAAAATCCTGAGTTTCTATTTTACGCTTAACTTGGTCTTTCGTCCGGCGACTAATATCGTAGCTGACCGCATTGATAAACCAGGGAATCCCACCGCGAATCTGTTGCTTCACCTCGGACCAGTTAAAACTAAACTGACCTTGACGGTCATGGCGATCGCGGCAAACAACTACCGGCTTCGGGGTCAAGGATTTCACATAATCCACCCGCCAAACATTCAGGTTAGCAATTTCCGTCAGCGAAGCACTAAAAGCCGCAATGTTAGCCCCCTGTAATTCCTGTTCATAGACCTCCAACTCAGCAAGGGGTCCGGTGCGATACAGTCGCCAGCCGCGAACCTGTAGCATCAAACGAGCCGCATAAGCCTCAATCTCAAAAATACGGGCCAGGTGTTGGGCCGACTGTTTACGCTCTTCTTTGGCAGTCGCTTCCAAGATGAGAACTCCCCCCTCACTGGGGTCAGCCTTGGCCTTCGCTTGGGCGATCGCCTGCTCTCGTTTCAGCTTACGCTTATCCTCAAGCCGTTTTAATCCCTGTCTGGCCTGACTAATAATTTTAGGAGAGGCACTATCCCGCAACAGAACCCGATAGGCGGCTTCCGCTTCATCGAGTCGCTGACTTTCCTCATATAGTCGCGCAATATAAAACTTTACCCAGGGATTTTCGGGCATTGTTCGATATAAGACTTTCAGATGTCGGGAGGCGGTCCGGTAATCTCCCGCCTCGATCGCCGCGATCGCATCGTCGAGAGAGGGCATTTTTTAATCGGAGAGTTGATAATAAACAGTCAAACATAGACACTTAATTTTGGACAATTTAAAACAAAAAAATCCGCAAAAAATAAACTTTTTAGAGACTATTGTTGTCCTATTTAATTTGCCTATTAAGAGAAGAAACCTCATCGATGCTGAGGTTCCACTCAAGGGGGTTCGGGGCAAAGTGAGACTGCCCCTTCCCATCATAGGCCGTTTGGTCAGTTGTCGCTCAGGCCGTCATCGTCAGCAGGAAGCTGAGATTTTCCGAGGCCTGGAGCGCATGGGGCGCGTTAGCGGGCATGAAGACGAACACACCAGGTTTGAGGGCGATCGCCTTACCATTGAGGGTTAACGTTCCTTCCCCCTCCAGAACCGTAATCGCCGCGTTACGAGTGGCGGTATGTTCTTCGATGTCCGTATCCTTGCCCAGACAGAAGAGAGTGTACTGAGACACCGCATCCTTGAGAATCACCTGACTGAGAACCGCGCGATCGCGATATTCAATCAAATCCGAGACTTGGCAGTCAAAGCAGAGATCAGCGGTCGTTAACGTAGCCATAAGACGTATCTCCAGTGAAGAACAAACAACAAGGCAGAATTTAATCAGGCTGGCGTTGAGCCGCCATGAGCCAATAGCCCAAACTGGACTGGTATTGATGGAAGACTTGGCGCATCTCCAGAATGCGATCGCGCAACTCGGGATGCAGAATCAGATTAGAGGCAAATTTCACCGTTCCCACCACCCCTTCATCTTCAATAAGACGAGGCAAATTCAACAAATCCATCGGCCCGGACTCCTGCCGTTGTACCGTCAACCCCGCCTCTTGAGCCAGTTCCTGCCAAGCCTCAGCCGTCAGGGGTTGGGCATTCACCCGTAAACTGGCCGCCAAAGCCTCAGACACCTCAGGGGTAGTCGTTTTCATCTCATGGGAGAGAAAAACACCACCGGGTTTGAGACGATCATGAATCAGCTGAAACAGTTTGGCCTTGCCAGCGGGGGCCTGCATGGTCAAAATTGCCTCAGCCAGTACCCCATCAAACTGCTCCTCAAGCTGATCGAGATTAAAAATACTGGTTTCAAGAAAGCGAATGCGATCGCCCAACCCCGCCTCCCGAACCGCCTCTCGGGCCCGTTGCACACTTTCAGGATTTTGCTCAACCCCAACAACATTCACGCCAAACCTTTGGGCCAGGGCGATCGCACTCACCCCAAAACTCGACGCCAACTCTAACACCGTATCCCCAGGGGAGAAATCAGCCCAAGTCCATAACCGTTGACTGGCCGCCTGTCCCCCTGGACGGAGAATCGTTTTCCCCGCAGCGGCGAGAACTTGATGGCCGGGGGCGGTTTTTGGATTAAAGGTTTTGGAAGTCATGGGGGAGTCCTCTGCAACTACCCCCATTGTCCGGCGATCGCCCCCAAAGGACCTTGACTTAAGTCAATCCCCATCAGGAGTTTAGCTTTCATAGTGAGCGGCAATAATCGCCAGAGCCACCCCAGGAGCGGTAATGGCTCGCAGAACCCGGCGACCTAACGATACCGGTTGCCAATGGACTTGTCGAGCCTGCTGGACTTCTTCAGGAGTCCATCCCCCTTCCGGGCCAATGGCGATCGTAATCTCCTCAGTATCTGGGGGAGGAGACGTCAGCGGTTGCCGTAACTGAGTTTGTAAATGAGGCACCTCCCCCCGAGCCACACAGAGATAGGTCCGACTGTCCGCCACCGCCTCAATCGCCCCCGCAAAGGACATCGGTTCTTCAATCGGCGGAACCCATTGCCGTTCCGACTGTTCCGCCGCCTCCGTCGCAATGCGTTGCCAGCGTTGTAGTTTATTGGGACTGGGGTTAAGGAGCGTGCGATCGCTCACCACCGGAATAATCCGACTCACCCCCAACTCCGTCGTCTGACGAACCACCTCATCAAACCCTTGTCCTTTCGGCAGGCCCGCCAACAGAGTCACCCTCACCGGTAACTCCCGATTGAGATCGAGCACCTGCAAGAGATTTCCCTGCCATTGTCCATCCTCCCGTTGCACCAACTCCGTCTCCCACCAACCCCCCGAACCATCCATGGCCACAAAGCGATCGCCCGCCCGTAAGCGCAACACCCGTGTTAGATAATGGTGTTGGTCGCCAGTCAGGGCGAGAGTGCGATCGCAAATTTGCACAGACTCAACTGTAATTCGTTGCACAGTTCAGCAAACCGGGTGACTTAGGGACAAATTCAGATTAGGTTAACCGGCCACAGGAACAGATTTCTCAATCTCACTGCTGACCTCATAGAAACCTGTTTTGGGAGCTGTGAGGAACAAATGAGACATCTCTTCCAAAATCGCATCCACTTTGGCATTGCGATTATGATCCATATCCTCAGGATCATCCCAGAAGACCACCGCAATACCGCGATCGGTCCCCGGTTCTTGTAAGAGATACGCTCCCTCAAAACCATCCCGATAATTACGCACTGCCTCATCAAACAAGGCTTTGGCGTCCTCAAAACAGCCCGGCTTAAATTCTCCCTGAGCCACATAAGCATATTTGTGGCGTAAGAAGTCCATGAAATCGCTCATCTCTCAATACCTCCTCTCTAACAACAGACTTAAAACGCTTACCCCTATTCTCCCCCAGTGGGCAAACAGATGCGGCTAGAGATCACGGTGTCTTTAGATTTGATAAGTTTCGGGCGTTGGCCTGTGCCATCCTTCCCTTGGCGTTTCACAGAACTCATCGGTAAACGCAACAGGCGATCGCCATTCAGTTCTAGCACCAACTCCGCCCCCGGAATCGCCCGAACAATCGCTAGGAGGCGATCGCTGGCGTTGGCAAACCGCAGGCCTTGAGTCCCAATCGCCCCCCGTTCGCCCAGCCGCAACTCAGCCACCGGCAAGCGTTTACAGTACCCCCGCTGAGTAATCAACACCAGTTCATCCCCATCATCGACAATACTCAAACCAGCAATGGTTTCCGTTTTACGCAAGCGAACCGCCTGATAGCCTTGAGCCGTCCGTCCTAAAACCGGCAATTGCTCATCATCCACCGGCATCCGCAACAAACGGCCACCACTCGACGCCACAATCGCCTGTTGTCCCGTTTGCGCCACATCAATGCCATGAAGTCCATCGTCTCCCTTAAACTTCAAGACCGTCAATCCCCGGGCCGTAATGTTCGTCATCTCGGCAAAGGGTAAGCGTTTAATGCGTCCAGCTTGGGTGAGGAAGACCACCTGTTTCTCTCGTAACACCTCATCGGCCACAAACTGAGCCACAATGGCATCGGGATCTCCTTGAGCCGCTGGGGGTAACAAACCCACGAGAGGCTGGCCGCGATCGTTACGGCCATTGAGTTTAGCAATCTCACCGACGGGAGCGGAATAGACTTTGCCATCCCGGACAAACATCAACAACTCGTGATCCGTTTGACTGGGAATTTGCTGTAAGGGAAAGTCCTCCGTTACCTCCAGCAGTTCCCCCTGAGGTGACACCGGTTCAATGGGGGTAGCATTTTTGGGGAGGAGGCGGCGGCCATAGCCTCGCTGGGTAATTTCTAAAACCGTGGGTTCGGCTTGGGGTTTGAGATCCAGGGGAAGTGAGACACTCAGGGGTTGTTGTTTCGCCTCTTCAAACTGCACCGCCTCCGATTTCACCGTTCCATCAGCGGTGACAATGCGAGTACGGCGTTCATCGGCAAACTTACGCTTGAGTTGACGTAATTCTTTTTTCAGGGATTTCAGCAGTTCATGGCGATCGCCCAACAACCGCTGCAACACCTGGCGACGCTGACTCAGATCCTCAAACTCTGCTTTCAGCTTATCCCGTTCCATCCCCGTCAGCCGGCGCATGGGCATGGCTAAAATAGCGTTAGCCTGCTCCTCACTGAAGTCGAGACGGCTCTGAAACTGGACTTTAGCGGTGGTGCCATCAGGGGCATGACGTAGGATATCAATGACCGCATCCAGGTGATCGAGGGCTTTGAGCAGTCCCGAGAGCAGATGTAAGCGGCTTTCGAGTTTATGGAGTTCGTCTTGGTACTGACGGGTGAGGGTTTGTTCTCGGAAATCGAGAAAGGCTTGCAGGGTATCCCGCAGACTCAGTTGGCGGGGTTGGTTGTCCACCAGAGACAACATAATCACCCCGAAGGTATTTTGCAGAGCCGTGAGGCGATAGATTTGTTTGAGGACTTTTTGGGGACTCGCTTCTCGCTTGAGTTCAATCACCACCCGAATCCCAGAGCGATCGCTCTCATCACGAATATCAGAGATGCCGTCTAGTTTACCCTGGTTCACCAACTGGGCCAGTTTTTCAATCCAGCCGGATTTACTAACTTGGAAGGGAAACTCGCTGACAATCAAAGCGGGCCGCTGGGAGCGTCGCGTCTTGCCCGTTTGCACCGTCTCCACACTCACCACACCGCGAACGGTAATGCTACCCCGTCCTTTGAGATAGGCATCGCGAATGCCCTGAATGCCAACAATTTCGCCTCCCGTGGGAAAATCGGGGCCAGGGATAAGTTCCAAGAGTTTATCGTCTGAGAGAGTGGGGCGATCAATCAGAGCAATCAAGCCATCCACCAGTTCCCCCAAATTATGGGGGGGGATATTGGTGGCCATCCCCACCGCAATCCCGGAACTGCCATTGAGCAACAGAATTGGCAGTTGAGCTGGTAATACCACCGGTTCCTGTTGGGAATTATCGAAGTTGCCGGTAAAATCAACCGTCGCGGTTCCAATTTCACTCAGGAGAGCTTGATTCCCCAGTTCGGCCAAACGGGTTTCCGTGTACCGCATCGCCGCTGGGGGGTCATTATCGATGGAGCCAAAGTTACCATGGCCCGCTAGGAGAGGATAACGGCTCGAAAAGTCCTGAACCAGACGCACGAGGGCATCATAGACGGATTGATCGCCGTGGGGGTGATATTTCCCCAACACATCCCCAACCACACGAGCGCATTTACGATAGGGCCGTTCTGGGGTCAGTCCCAACTCGTGCATGGCGTAAATAATCCGCCGGTGAACGGGTTTGAGTCCATCTCGCACGTCTGGAAGCGCCCGCCCCACGATGACACTCATGGCGTATTCGAGATAGGACTGCTGCATCTCCTGGTGCAAAGCGGTTGGGACGATTTGTCCGCCGGAGAGGAGGTTTAACTGCTTAGCCATGAAGTTCGGTTCCTTAAGGTCTGACAGTGTTGGTGCAACGGGAGCGACGTGCTAAGTTTCCCAAACGCCGACATTTTTAACATTTAAGCGCAAGGGCGGCGCGAATAACAGTGGTTCCACCCATGGGTCGGCCCTGGCAATCGGCTACAATAATGGAATATTGGTTCAGGTAGCGTAGGATAATGTACCGTGTGTCTCCTTTGTCCTTCTAGTTTCTTCTTCGTCTCCGAACTGAACTCGGGCCCCATCCCTTGGCTAGATTTGCTCGGCGTTTCGGAGTACGATCGAGAACAGGTCGAGTGTTCACCGTTAGGGTCAAATAACGTTTAGGTTAAAACAGCAGATGAAGACCGTTCTGATTGTAGAGGACGATTTAGTTAACGCGCGGGTGTTCTCAAAGATTTTGATGAAACGAGGCGGTATGGCCGTCAAACATACCGAGAATGTGGAAGAGGTGATGGAGATTGCCAAGGCTGGAGATGCAGATATCATCCTGATGGATGTTTCTCTGGCCCATAGTGTCTATCAGGGGCAATCCGTTGATGGGATTAAGATTACCCAGATTCTGAAATCCGATCCCGACACCGCTAACTTACCGATTATTTTGGTAACGGCCCACGCCATGGCCGGCGATCGCGAGAGCTTTCTCTCTCAAAGTGGCGCTGATGGTTATATTTCCAAACCCGTTGTCGATCACCAGGAGTTTGTCAACGCCATCCGGGCACTGATTCCCGCCGATGAGTAGAGAGCCAAACGACTCCCTACCAACGGCGGAACCTCCGAGCCGCAGACGCACGACGGAGTCAGCTGAGAGCTTCTAAGGAATCATCTCAATGGAGAGGGGCTGCCGTCGGTTGCGTACGGCACTGACGACTTGCTGAATCTGGGGCGTACTCAATAATTCCCGAGCGTCGGCAATCAGCCGTTCGCCCCAAAGGTTCAGTTCCAAGAAGTCAATTTCAGCATAGCGAACATCGAGTTCCAGAGCCGCTTCCGCCAAGCGAACCGCCGTGCGATCGCCCCGAGCGTAACGGGCCACGGCGATGGCCAGTTGAGGCTCAGCTTCCTGGGGGGCCAGTGCTTGGGATGCTTCCCACAGTTCGAGCGCCTCATCGACCTCCCCCATTTCATAGCGGACTAAGCCAATATTATTGATGGCGGGCCAAAAGGTATCGTTCTGCTCGAAGGCCGTTTCATAGTAGTCAATGGCTTTCTGGAAATCCCCCTTCATAAAATAGGCATTTCCTAAATCAAACAAGGCCCCGAGTTCCCCCGGTTCTAGATCTAACCCCGCCCGCAACTCATTCACCGCCTCCTCATAGTTTTCCGCCTGAAAATAGGCAGAACCGAGGGCAAAGCGAACTAGAGCATTCTCCGGTTCGAGGGAACGAGCGGTTCGTAGTGCCGCGATGCCATCCTCAACCCGGTCGACTTGTAAGTATAAGCTGCCCAAAATCCCCCAAGCTTGGGCACTTGAGGGCAACAGTTCCACCCCCAACTCAGCCCGAGGAAGGGCGCGATCATACTGCTGGAAGCGGGCCCAGCGATCGGCTTCCTGAAGAATACTCGACCCGAGTTCTTCGAGTTGTTCGCGATCGAGTTCAGGAACATGGGGAAGCTGCGCCTGTCCGCGAGCCGGCTCAGCGGCAGCAGCTAAGCCCAGGGTGATCAGTAGAGAAATCCAGAAATGACGTTTTGGCACGGTATCCCGTCAAGGTGCTGATAGGTGATCTATAGTTAGCAGCTTAGTCTATTGTTCCCATAAACGACAATGTTCCCTGTCCCCTCTCCCCCCCTCCCCAAACCCAAACGGGCAACCCGCGAGGATTGCCCGTCTGAGGACTGACTGGACATGATTAAGGTAATCTGAACGTGAAAAATCCGAATGCTCTAAGCCGACTTTTTATTTGGCCGACCTTCAAAGGGTTGCAAGCCGCTATCAGGATACTCGTCTTTGCTTGGAGAGAAAATGCGCAAGAAGCCTTCAGAAACGTACTGTGCTGCGTCTTTCGTCCACTTCCAGAGTTTCATAATTCTGACCCCATGTGACAACAAATTGAATAGAGCGAGGTAACGAATTACCCCTTCTAGTAATTAGGATAGCGAACATTGCCAGCAACTTTCAAAGTTGTAATATTTATTTGAAATTAGTATTAGTCTGAAATATTTTAAGGGTTCGAGATTAAGAGTCGGGGCATCCCATAGCATCCCAGTTCCCCACCCGTGAGAAGCCGAGTATCTTCAAGACACCCGGCTTCTGGTCTGCAACCCAATCCAAGTCCCCCCGCCAAGGAATGGGTGCCAAATTCCCTAGACTAACTGCAACTGGGGATAGCCAGCCAGCAAGTCATCAGCGGTCAGAGTATCGCCCGGGGCTTGGGGAGTCCAGAGAACTTCCACCGCTAGGAGTTGTTCAGCTCCCACACCCCCGAGGTCTCGCAAGGCCTGGTTTAAGCTCTCAGCATCTTGAACCGCCGGAAGCTTCAGTTTCCCTTGCACTCCCACTAACAGGGTCACGACAATATATTCACTGGGCGCCTCAGACTCAGTGAGGGCTCCCGACTCCGACTCCCCAGGTAGGGATTTATCGCTGGCCTGCTTGAGTTGATTGTCGTAGTTACTGAGGGTTTCCTCAGAGAACTTACTACGCTCAGACAAAGACCAACGGTTAAATTGAGCCTCCGCGTTGTTGAGGCGGGTTTGTTCCGTCTCGGAACTGGCGTAGGCGAAGTATTCCGGGTGACGCAAGAGCGCCAAGGTGGACTCTTGCAACACCTGGGCGCGACCTTGTGCTGATTCCGTGTTGGCCGTCAGGGCGATGCGATCGAGATCCGTTTGTAACTCTCGGGCCTGGGCCAAAAGCCCAACTTGTAGCTTAGCCACAGACACCGTGGGGTTCAGGCTTTGGGGTTCGCCCCCGTCACCCTCTCCCAGTGAACCTCGGAAACTGCGAACCAGGAAGTTAGCCAGGGAGATGACAATCAGGATGGAAAACAGTCCCCCAAAGCCACCGCCAAAACCAAAGAAGGGAATCAGGAAGGGAAAGCCGAAGCCTCCACCATAGCCCCGATTAGGAGCATAGGAGCGACTCGGGGCGCTATAGGAGCGACTCGGAGCGCGAAAAGACCCTCCCCCCATCCGTCCCCCACTGCGGGCGGCGAGAGCGCCGTCGGCTTGGGAGAAGAAGAGAATGGCGATGACGCCAACGAGGAAAATAGATTTTAAAATTGGCTTGAGTTTGCTCAGTAGTTTGCTCAGTGTGGTGTGACCCATAAAACCTCTGATTTGCGTTTTTATCGTGTGGCGGACTAGATCTAGGCTATCCGAGACCCGCCGGGACTCTGGGAATTATTTACTTGGACTTCCAGTTTCTGTTACAGATTGTTACGGTGTTAGTACCAATGTATCGTTTTTCAGCGGCGGGCTTGGGTCAAGCTTGGGGGGATAACCCCACTAACTCCCGTAGTTGGGCTTCTGAAAGTTGTGGGATTGCCAAGGCTTCGGCTTTAGCCTGTTTGGAACCGGGATTCTCCCCAACAACGACATAGTTCGTTTTAGAACTGACGGAGCTGGTAACCTTGCCCCCAGCCTCTTCAATGAGGGTTTTCGCCTGCGTCCGGGTGAGGTTGGGTAGGGTTCCCGTTAGGACAAAGGTTTGACCGGCGAGGGGTTGGGGTGACTCAGGGACGGTTTCGGCTTCGGGATGACGCTGTAGGGAAACACCCACCGCTTGCAGTTGCTCAATTAGGTCTTGATGGGCCTTGAGTTGGAACCAGTGGGCGATCGCCCCGGCAATTTCGGGCCCAATTCCCTTAATCTGGGCAATCTCCTCGGGACTGGCTTGAGCTAACGCCTCGACCGTGGGGAAGGCCTGAGCCAGAGTTTGGGCATTCACCGCCCCCACATGGGGAATCCCCAGGCCATACAGCACTCGCGACCAGGGTTGGGATTTGGAGTTCTGAATGGACTTGATGAGCTTTGTGGCCGATTTATGTCCGAGGCGCTCTAAATGGCTTAAGTCTTCTGCCCGTAAGCGATAGAGGTCAGCCAGGGAGTTGAGGAAAGGGCGATCGCACAATTGGCTAATCAGTTTCTCCCCTAAGCCATCAATATCCAACGCCCCCCGACTGCCCCAATGTTTCAGGGCCCCCCGCAAAATCGCCGGACATGAGCGATTGATACAGCGCGTTACCGCCTCATCTTGGGGCTTAATTAGGGGTTCTTGGCACTCGGGGCAGTGATTCGGCATTTTGACCGCCTCTGCCCCCTCAGGGCGCAATTTAGGCAGCACTCGCACCACTTCCGGGATAATTTCCCCAGCTTTACGCACCACGACCGTATCCCCATAATGTAAGTCCAATTCCCGTAGGCGATCGCCATTGTGAAGACTGGCTCGGGAAACCGTGGTTCCGGCCAGTTGAACCGGTTTGAGGTTAGCCACTGGGGTAACGGCCCCCGTGCGCCCCACTTGGAAACTGACCGATTCGACCGTGGTGGGAACTTCCTCAGCGGGATATTTGAGGGCGATCGCCCAACGGGGGGCTTTTTGAGTAAAGCCGAGGCGCTCTTGCAGGGGGATATCATTGAGTTTCACCACCACACCATCGGTCAAATAGGGAAGCTCACGCCGCTGTTGCTCCCATTGCTCATAATAGGCTTGAACCTCTTGAAGACTCTGAACCCGTTGGCGGTGAGGATTGACCCAAAAGCCCAAGTCTTGTAGCCGTTGTAGAGCCTCTTGATGAGTCTTAAAGGGGCGATCGCCCTCATCACTGGGACAATACAAGGTATAGGCAAAAAACTGAAGCTGACGCTGAGCCACAATCTGAGGATCGAGTTGTCGTAGGGTTCCCGCCGCTGCATTGCGGGGATTAGCAAAGGGGGGGTCTTGGTTCTCCTGACGTTCCCGGTTCAAACGCTCAAACGTCTCCAAGGGAAGGAAGGCCTCACCCCGGACTTCCACCCGAGGCGGAATCTTCTCTCCCTGAAGTCTCAGGGGAATCGAACGAATCGTTTTCACATTGGGGGTAATCTCCTCCCCAGTTTCCCCATCCCCTCGGGTGACCCCCCGCACGAGGACTCCATCTTCATAGGTTAGGGCCAACGCTGAACCATCAATTTTCAGTTCACAGATATACTCAGGGGTAATCCGTTCCTCCAGCCGAGTTTGCCAACGCTCTTGCCATCTGGCGAACTCCTCAAGGGTGAAGGCGTTATCCAGACTGTAGAGGGGGATAGTGTGGCGAACGGAGGTAAACTGGGCCGCCGGTTTATCGCCGACGCGCTGGGTGGGACTATCGGGGGTAATCAGGTGCGGATAGTCCTGTTCAATGGCTTGTAGGTCTCGGTAGAGGCGATCGTACACCTCATCTTCCATAATGGGAGCATCGAGAACATAGTAGGCATGGGCCGCCTCTTGTAACTGTTGGCGGAGTTTCCGAGTCTGGTCTTGGAGTTGGGAACTAGGTTGGCTCATCTTAACGATTCGAGAGACTCCAGCAAATCAGGAGATGTCAGTCATGATGGGACTCAATACCATAACGCGATGCGATCGCGTCCTTCTCTATCATCTCAGTTGGCAGCAATTCGAGCAGCTTGTCCAAGAGCTAGGGGAACAGGGCGGGGTGCGTATTGCTTATGATAGCGGGACGTTGGAGATTTTGACCCCACTTCCAGACCATGAACGGTATAAAGAAAGTCTCAGCGATATCATCAAAGATATGGCTGAGGTTTTAGAGCGGGATTATCTCAGTCTGGGGTCTACCACCTGGAAACGAGAGCGCCAACTTGCGGGGGTCGAGGCGGATAATTGTTTCTATTTTGAGAATGAGTCTAGAGTGCGGGGACGGTCAACGGTAAACTTAGAGCAGGATCCGCCACCGGACTTAGTTTTAGAAATTGACTTAACTCATAAGTCCTTGAACCGGCTACCGATTTATGCCAGACTCGGCGTTCCTGAGCTGTGGAACTATGATGTCGAGTTAGGGGAATTGAGGATCTATCAGTTGCAGGGCCAAGGCTATGAGTCCTGTACTCAGAGTCGCATCTTTCCCGAGATTGCGATCGCGGAGATTCCCCAACTGTTAAAGCAATATGAACCGCAAGGACAGTTAGCGATGCGCCGTCAGCTACGGGAGTGGGTCCGTCGCCAGTTGTCTTAAGGGTTGCCGACTCAGGTTAAACTGATGTGTTCTGGATTGCGATCGCCCATGATTGACTCCCGTCTCAAACAGCAACTGACGCCCTATTTATTTCTATTTCCCGCCGGCCTACTTCTGATTTTAACGGTGTTTCTCCCCGCCGGCCAGGCCTTCCTGCTCAGTTTCGCCCGCTATGAGTATGATTTAACCCAACTCCCCCAATGGGTGGGCTTAGCCAACTTTCAACAACTTTGGCAAGATGCCATTTTCTGGCAAACCCTACGCCAGACCCTATTGTACCTAGTCTGTGTCGTCCCGCTGCTGACGAGCTTACCCTTGCTGCTGGCCATCCTAGTCAACCGCAAACTACGGGGAATGGCAGGGTTTCGGGCCGCCTATTACACCCCAGTCATCGTCTCCATGGTGGTTGCGGGGTTAGCCTGGAAATATCTATATGCAGAAACCGGATTATTCAATCAAATTTTGACCGGGATCGGATTAACGGGGGTTCCCTGGCTCACCAGTCCTCACCTAGCCCTATTTAGCGTCATGGCGGTTACCGTCTGGAAGGGTTTAGGGTATTACATGGTGATTTATCTCGCCGGACTACAGGGGATTCCCACTGAACTCTATGAGGCGGCGGCCTTAGATGGGTCCCACGGCTGGCGTAAACATTGGGATATCACTGTTCCCCTGATGCGTCCCTACCTCCTATTAGTGGCGACAATTTCCGCCCTCTCAGCCATGAAAGTCTTTGAAGAGGTCTATGTAATGACCCAGGGAGGGCCCCGCAACCGCTCCAAAACCATTGTCTATTATCTCTACGAACAGGCCTTCGATCGCCTGGAAATCGGCTACGCCTGCGCCATCGGCTTAGTCTTGTTCCTCGTCGTTTTGGGATTTTCCCTCATCAACCTGAAACTCAGCCGCCGCTAAGGCTAAATCCAGCCATCTCGTTCCAAGTCTTCAATGGCCTGTAAGCCTCGGGGGTCTCCGACGCGCAACAGAGAGGAGCGAGCATCTTCTTGAACCCCCATATCCTCATCCTCTTCTAGGGCTTCGAGAAGAGAATCGATCGCCCCAGCATAGACGACATTCGAGGGTAACTCGCGACAAATTTGCCCCAGGGCCCAAGCACAATTACTGCGAACCGCTGAGACGGGATCTTTACGGAGGGCTTCAATCAGGGGCGGAACAGCGGCGACAATGGTTTCATAGCCGACTTTCGCCAACTGTCCTAGGGAACTTGCGGCCCAGAGACGAACCGCCGGAATATCGGTGCGTAGGGCTTCTAGGAGGGGGTTGAGGGCGCGGCGATCGCCACAGTTCCCTAGGGCCCAGACGACCCCCTTACGCACATAGCCATTCCAATCCTCCAAACGGGCGATGAGGGGTTCAACCGCATCAGGATGGGTATTCCGTCCCAACGCATAGGAGGCACTCACCCGGACTAAGGGACAAGCATCCTCAAGCAGGGCAATCAACTTGGGAATGGCTCGTTCATCATGGACCTCACAGAAGGCCCGGGCCGCCAACATGCGTTGTGGTGTTTCCGGCGCATCTAGCAACGGCAACATGGCCTCAGGATCTGGGCGAGCGGCTTCATCGGCGTCCGCCGCCCCCAGGTGATCGAGAGGACTCTCAAGATTATTCTCACTATCGATGGTGCCGAGGTCGTCGTTATACATACTCTCCAATTTACCGCACAAGGGGGCGCTCAACCATGGGGATCACGGCGATCGCCCAAGGTGACAACATAGCGATAGCCTTGAGTTGCCGAGCCCCGAATGGTCAAAGTTCCGTCCTGGACATGAACCAGTTGACAGGCAAAGAACAACCCTAAATCTGGGTCATCGGCCTGCATAGGCTTCGCTTGCAGTTTACCAAACAGACTGACCTCCCGTTGTGACGATGGAACCAAGTGGGAGGAGTGATCTGTAGGGGGAAGGAGTCCAAATCGTTCTAACTCACTTTCAGGGAGAGTTTCCCCTTCTGAGCCGTCGGAGATCGCTAAGGACAGCTCAACCTGGTTTGAGCAACAGCGTTGAACCCACACCTGCAAGGTCACCCCCAGATCACTAATCTGAATCAGATGGGCCACCAAATGATAGAGCAGTTGCTGAAACTTGGGTTTATCGAGAGTCCAGAGGCGATCGCACTCTTGAATCGACAGTAGCAACTGTTGTTCGCGCCGACTGGCCAAAGGATTGAGAATGTTCAGGACCTGTTGACAGAGCATATGCAAATCAACAGGGGACAGGGGCTGACTGGCATTTAACTCCCGCAACTCCCGTAACATGAGAATCTCCTCAACCATAGCCAACATATATTGGCCACTGTTATGGATGATATCGAGATATTCCTTTTGTTTACGCCGCAGAGGACCGTAAATCTCCCGGTTTAGCACACTGGTCATCCCCATGACAGACGTTAGAGGGGTGCGCAGGTCTTGTAAAAACCGATCAAGGAGTTGGGTGTGAATGGCGGAGGCGGACGGTTCGGGTTCTGGATGCCCTTGAAAGAGGGGCGACGGTTTGGGGGTTGGCGTCAGCCCAGAAGGGGCTTCTAGCTGAAGCATCGCGACTTGAGCGGCCAGTTCCACCAGTGTTACTTCTGGCCGGCTAAAGGAGCGCGGGGTCGTATCCATGACCGCTAAGGTTCCCAGACAGTCGCCCCGGTGAGTCAGTAAAGGGACACCCAAATAGGCGCGTACCCCATCCTCTTGAACCAGAGGCTGATGAGCAAACTCAGGATGACGAGCGGCGTCACGAACCATCAGAGGCTGTTGAGTTTCCACGACCTGCGTGCAAAGCAAGGACGGTTTGTTATCACGATCAAACCCCGTCAAGGAGAGGCTGGCGTCCTTGGGGGTGAGTTGTTGTATTTCGATCTTCTGGTCTCGATGGTCGAGCAGCCAAATCCAAGCAATGGGGAGATCCAGGGCCTGGGTTACCGTCTCTACCGCAGTTTGAAAGATCTCCCTTGAGTTGCGGTCAAGAACACCATTATGACGGAGTATCGTTAGAGAGTTAGGGGTCGGGGCCAGGTCGGTCATAGCTTCTGTTGGCATCATCATGGCGCCAGAGGCCATTCCAAAATCGCGATCGCCTTGAAGGGGACGAGACGCAACCTCAAAACGGAGGCGTTAACGAAAAGCGGGATGGTTAAATAGTGCGGCTAACACCCGCACTCCACGCAGTTGATTTGATAGTGGTAGATGCCCCTTCGGTGCGCTGAGGTCCCAAGTAAAGCCTTGGGGGTAACGAGTCCAACTGTTACCCTCTTTCCAGCCCATTTTGGGCCAGAGTTTGTCCCAGTCTTGCTTGACGCTTAGCCAGAGTTGGCGTTGCACCGAAAACCCGAATTTTCCCTGAGAATAGGCAACCCAGAGACGGTCAATGGTCTGTAGGTCAGTCGTGGGAATCAGGCTCACCTCCGTAAAGTAGAGCCATTGTCGGGCTATTGCTCCTTCTCCGGCCAGTTGACAGAGGAGTTCCCGTGTTAGGCGATCAGCCTCCTCAAACGTTTCTTGGGCCAACAGTTCTTTCAGCGGCGTATAGTCAAGATTGCAATCGGAGTCTAAAGACATATCCTGGGCAAGGGTCGGATCAATCATCATGGTCTGGCATTAAGTATCACAGGGACGTCCTGTTGTCCTTTCTATTTTCCCAGAATACGACGGATGATGTGACTGGTGGATTGAGGAACCTCAATTTCAATCAAATGAATTTCTCCTCCGTAGGCGTGGACGGTTGGGGCTTCTGGTAGGGTATCGGGACGATAATCGCCTCCTTTGACGTAAATGTCCGGTTGTAGGACTTTAATCGCCTCAATCGCGGTGCTTTCCGGAAAAATGAAGACGCCATCGACGGGTTTGAGGGCGGCCAGCACTTCGGCGCGCTGGCGATCAGGAAGAATGGGACGGGGAGGTTCTCCAGCCGAGGCGGGTTTAATCTGGGCAACGGAGTGATCACTATTAACACCCACTACTAGAGCATTTCCTAGGGTTTTGGCGGCCTGTAAATAGCGCACGTGCCCGCAATGTAAAAGGTCAAAGCAGCCATTGGTAAACACGAGGGGTCGCCAGCGATCGCCCTCCCTCTGGACTTGCTCTCGTAACTCATCAAGGGAGTAAAGGCCCTGAGTTAACATAAGCTGTCATCAAATTTACTAAATCAACTAAACTGAAGATGCAACCTGATGTGTCACACAAGTGAGATCGAAGTGTCACACGAGCGTCACATCAACCACTTATAGTAATCTACAAGCCAGTCCAAGCATGATGGGTCAGTTCCTCAAATTCCCTCACTCCTCACACCAGTTACAAGGCTTGGACTGGCTTTCCTCTTGTCACAATGCCGTGAGTCTTCATACGATACCATGCGAACCCCCTCTCAAGGTTACGACACTGATGATCCCAAGGGACGGCCACCGGAGTCCCCACGTCCGAGGTTCCCAATGCTTTCCTATGTTGTGGTCTTCTTGGTTGGGGGGGCTGTGGCTTGGGGCGCGGCGGAGACGTTTTCCGCCAACTCTCCCGCTGGTTCTGACTCGGCGACGACTTCTGAGTCCCAGGCACAGGTTCCCCTTAGTCGTCTCGAATCTGAATCCCTGATGCCCGGGACGGACGGGGCGCAGATCTCTCCTCCGAGTAATTTTGTGGCGGATGTGGTGACTCGGGTGGGTCCTGCCGTGGTGCGCATTGATGCGGAGCGTACGGTGGCAGCGCGATCGCTCCCGCCGGAATTTGATAATCCGATGTTTCGCCAGTTTTTCGGTTTTCGGATGCCAGATGCTGAGCAAGAGCGGGTTCAGCAAGGCTCTGGCTCAGGGTTTATTCTCAGTTCTGATGGCAAAATTGTCACCAATGCTCACGTGATTGATGGGGCTGATTCGGTGACGGTGACGTTGCGGGATGGCCGCAGTTTAGAGGGGCGCGTGTTAGGGGCTGACCCCGTCACGGATGTGGCGGTGGTACAGATTGAGGCGGAGAATCTGCCGGCGGTTCGTCTACGGGATAGTGAGGGCTTACAACCCGGTGAATGGGCGATCGCCATTGGTAACCCCTTAGGACTCGATAATACGGTCACAACGGGAATTATTAGTGCCATCGGTCGCTCTAGCCGCGAGGTGGGTGTTGCGGATAAGCGGGTTGATTTTATTCAGACGGATGCGGCCATTAACCCCGGGAACTCGGGAGGGCCCCTGTTAGACCAAGAGGGTCAGGTTGTGGGGATGAATACGGCCATCATCCAAAATGCCCAGGGGTTGGGATTTGCGATTCCCATCAACACGGTGGCACGGATTGCAGAGGAGTTAATTGAACATGGACGGGTGGATCATCCCTTTTTGGGCATCCAAATGGTAACCCTCTCGCCTCAGGTGAAGGAGCAAGTGAACCGTGACTCGAATCAGAGACTGACCCTGGAGGACGATGAAGGGGTGTTAATTGTACAGGTCATGCCCGGTTCTCCGGCGGCTGAGGGAGGATTGCAGCCAGGAGATGTGATTGTTGCCATTGAGGGAGAGTCGGTCACCTCAGCGGAGCAGGTTCAACAGGCTGTCTCCCAGGTTCGGGTGGGCGAGAGCCTGGAGATTGAGGTCTCTCGCAATGGCAGCCGAGAAACCCGCTCAGTGCAAACGGGGATCTTGGGCAATTAGGGGGGGATTAGGGATCGCTGACGTCGGTGACTCGCCAACTCAGTTTCAGGTTGATGCTGAAGTTCCAAAGGGTCACCAGGGCGATCGCCAAGAGTTTCGCCAAATACTCGTTCACCCCCAACAGGTTAAAGAGGAGATTCACAATCAGCACATTAAGGATTAATCCTGCGAGACAGACCATATTAAATTTGAGTAAGCGTTTGACTCGCTTACGCCATCCCTGTTGTTGACGAGACAAATCTGAGAATGTCCAAATGTCATTCCAGTAAAAGTTATTTAAAATAGCCACTTCCGCCGACAAAATGGCGCTACGAGTCAGTCCTAACTGCCACTGCTCTCGCAGAACATAGAAAACAGCTAAATCGATAAATACTCCACTGAGTCCCACGACCCCAAAGCGTAGGAATCGCTGTACCGGCAATAAATCTAAGCGCAGTTTCCATAAATGCTGGAGATATTCCCAATACTGTTTCCAGGTCACTTTGCTTTCGCCCTGTTCCCGTTCCTGGAAGACATATCCCACTTCCCCAATCCAAGAGATGTCCCCCCGGCCGAGGACTTCAATCAGGATTTTATAGCCAACGGGATCGAGAAAACGCTCAGAAATGGCGGCCCGTCGGACGAGAAAAAATCCACTCATTGGGTCCGAGACACGGCCCACCACCCCCGGAAGAAGGACCAGTCCCAACAGTTGCGCCCCCCGTGAGAGGAGGCGTCGCCGCAGACTCCAATCACTCACCCCCCCACCATCGACGTGACGGCTTGCTAGGGCTAAGTCGGCTCCCCGTTCGATTTGTTGCCAGAGTTGTTCGAGGACTTCCGGCGGATGTTGTAAGTCCGCATCAATCACTCCGAGAATTTGTCCCCGGGCCCGTTGCCAGCCACAAATCACGGCTGTGGACAGTCCTCGTTCTCCTTGACGACGCAGAGCACGAACCTGGGGATAGCTGTCTGCTAAGTCTTGGGCCAGTTCCCAGGTGCGATCGGGGCTATCGTCGTCCACGATAATCAGCTCATAGTCATGACCGAGGAGGCGATCGAGGAGTTGACTGAGACGTTCAATTAGGCTTCTCAGGTTATGTCGCTCATTATAGGTGGGAATGACTAGGGAGAATTGTAGGGGAGCGGGGCTAGATGACGACCGCCCTCCCTCCAAATGCCCCCGGCGTTGGGGAATTTCAGAAATTAGACCTGGCAAAGATGGTTTAGACACAGACATGAAACATCGGCAAGGGAAAAAAGATATCCCTCATACTAAACGCTCGCGGTTCCTCACGGTCGGAGAAGTTGGATAAAATCGGGCGATCTAGCCCCCTCGCTGTTCTACTTTAGGTCTGACAGTCTCTCTGGTAGAAGGCTATATTATAAGGGGTCTCAGGTAACTGGGAAGATGACATCTCTTGCATCTCCCGGCTGTTTTAAACTCAGATCTCTGACCGACAGGGTCAAGATATCCCTGATACAGGCAAAAAACTGAGATACATATTTGGGTGCTGACTATCCTCCATAGGTCTTGAGGAATGCTCTAACATCACACAAGTTTGGACAATGCCAAAAACCAAATCAAAGAAAAAAGGTCAACAGACAGCTCGCCCTGATGAGCCAGTCCTCAGTAAAAAAGAGTTGGCGGCTCAGAAGCGAAAGGACACCAAAGAGCGAAAAGCCTTTATTCAGACGGTTCTTACTTCTGGAGGAGTTGGGGCCGTTGTCGCAATTGCCCTATTCTTCATCGCCAACCCTATCCTCGCTCTGGCCGGTGGAGGGGGAACGACTGTATTATGGGTTTCGTTTAAGTATCCTTACCTTGCGTTATGGTTGTTTGTGATTTATATGCCATTTGCGGGAACGGTTACCTACTGGATCGCCGGTGGAAATCCTATTTTTCAGCTCGCTAAGGATGGATTTGCAATTCCCGCTATCATTGCTATATTTTTAGATTTAAAAAAAAGAGGTGAGCCGTTACTGATGCCCAAAAGCCTTAAAAATCCCCTATGGATTTTAGTGGCATCTGTATCGATTACTATGTTAACGATCAACCTACCGATGCAGTTTGCTAGTGGCAATCCTCCCAGGAATCCTACAGCCCCTACTCCGCCTGAAGGACAGTTTTTCTTCCAGGGTATTTTGGGAATCAAAGTCTTGTTAGGGTATCTCCCTCTCATTACTTGTACTTATCATATGATTCGAAATAAAAAGAGTTTTTTGCTGTTTACTCGTCTCCATGTTATTTTGGCAATTATTTGCTGTGGTTTGGGACTGATTCAATATATGATGTTATTGACTGGAATTTGCCAAGGCACAGATCACTTAACTGGGGTAGCGTTGTTTCAGGCTACCTTAGATTATAAATGTTTTGTAGGGGGCTCGTTGGTGTATAGTCCATCTCAAAGTATGATTCGTTTACCGGGCACGTTTGTTGCCCCTTGGCAATGGGCTTGGTTTTTAATTAGCAATGCATTTCTTACCTTTGCTTCAGCATTTAGTGACCCATCTCTAATCTGGCAGCTTGTTAGCTTTCTAGGGATGGCATTGGTTTTTGTAAATGCAGTCATTTCAGGACAACGAATTGCGTTGCTATTAGTTCCTGTTATTATTATTATTATGTTAATTGTGACGGGACAACTCAAAAAGCCATCTCGCTTCATTCCCATTGTTGGAGGTTTAGGGCTGCTGATCGTGCTAGGTTTTACTCTCTTCCCCGATGTGATTCAGGAACGAATCGATAGTACCATTGACCGTTGGAATGCCTCACCTCCCACTGATTTTATTTCTGAGCAGGCAGAAAATTCATCTGGCAGTCAGCGGCCGTTCGGACATGGGGCGGGGCGGGCGACCAACTCAACCCGTATGTTTGCCGATACTCGACTGATTGAAACCTATTATCCTAAGCTGCTCTATGAAATTGGTACGTTCGGAACGCTGTCGTTTTTAGGCTTGGTGACATCGATTACCGTAGCTACCTTTAAGATCTGGCGATCGCTCAAAGACAAGATTTGGCGGAGTTATGCAGCCTCCTTCTGGGTGTTCATTTTCTTTATCAGCTATCAAACTTACTACTATCCCCTAGACGTAGACCCAGTGGCTGTATATTACTGGATGGTTGTAGGATTGGTGCTACGGCTGCCCGATATTGAACGGGAGGATTTGGAGGAGCGAGCGGCTCTAGGGCTAGATGAGGAAGAAAATGCTAAGACTAAAAAGAAGAAGCGGAAATAATGACAAGGAGTAGCCGAACTGTGACCCCTCTATCTATCTCTGTGGTAATTCCCACCTTTCGCCGGGAAGCGGCACTCCGGGACACCATCGCTGATGTCCTCAAACAAGAGTATCCCCAGTTTGAGGTGATTGTTGTGGATCAAACGGCGGACCATGAGCCGGAAACCGATCGCTATCTGCAAGATCTCAGCGATGGGGGTAAAATTGCCTGGTATCGGGTGAACTGGGCCAGTCTCCCAGGGGCCCGCAACTATGCGGTCCGACGGGCCACGGGGGATATCATCGTGTTTATCGATGATGATGTGCAACTTGAACCCCATTATCTGGAAACTCATGCTCGCAATTATCGCGATCGCCCCGAAGTCGGTGCGGTAGCTGGCCGAGTCTTCGATCGCATGAAACTGGCTGACTCCGGTGGGGCCCTGAAAATTGAAGACTTACCCCCAGAAGCCATGGACCCGGGCATTGCTTGGTATCATATCGATTTAGTGCATACCATCAAACCCCAACAAGTCCTATCAGCTCGGGGTTGTAATATGTCCTTCCGCCGGGAGTTATTCGACAAGTTCGGGTTGCACTTTGACGAACGCTACCGGGGAAGTGCGGTTCGGGAAGAGTCCGATTTTTGTTTGCAGTTCCGTAAAACGAACCGGCAGATTTGGTACGATCCAGACGCCTCCTTAATTCATCTGGGGGAAGAAACCGGGGGCTGTCATGATATTGGCACGAAATCCGTTCAGTACCAAATCACCTTTTATCACAATCACTTCTTCCTGGGTCTTCATAATTTAACCCTGGGCCAATGCCTACGCTTTTTTGCTAAACTGTTTGACTGCCATGTGTTGGGTCATCCCCCTTGTAATAAAAGTGGTTCACCTCTCAAAATTGTGGTCCGTTTCGGCTTTTATAAGCTGGGACTGCTTAAAGCGATGAAAACCTGGGTGCAGTCTCTCTGGGATGATGGACAAATTTATAGCCGTCAAGATGAGTTGTATCAACTGCCTCGCTAAACAGAAGTATTAAGAGAAATCGGTTATTTTCAAACTCATGAAAATTTTAGTTGCCAGTCATACCTACATTGTTGACCTAAACCGGGAAAAATTACGGGAGTTAGCCCGTTTAGAACCGGGAACTGAGGTGACGGTTGTGGTTCCTAAACGCTGGAAACCGGGAGGAGTCCAGAAAAAGCTGATTGAAAGCCAGCCCGTTGATGAAGGAGATTTTCGAGTTGTTCCTATCTCTAATTTTAGTCAAAATCAACAAGGTCTATTGACCTTTGGCTGGGATTTGGTTTCACTCCTCCGTGAGTTTCGTCCAGATATTATTCAAGTTGAACAGGGGGCGAAAGCCTTGGGATATGCTCAGTTTATTACCCTAAATCGACTTTTGAAACTCAAGGCAAAAAATGTTTTTTTCACGTGGTGGAACTTGCCCTATGAGGTCAAATTTCCTCTATCCGTCTTGGAGCGGTATAACTTAACGCATACCGACGGGGTGGTGGTGGGAAACCAAGATGGGGCTAATATTCTCCGAGACCATGACTATGACGGGGCCATGACGGTTCTGCCACAACTTGGGGTCGATGAGACGCTATTTTGTCCTCAGAATGTTTTGGATTTGCGCGAGGAACTGGGAATCCCCCCGCAGGAGTTTGTGGTGGGATTTGTGGGGCGCTTTGTGGAAGAAAAAGGCTTACTGACTTTGGCCAAAGCCTTAGAGGGATTGGGCGATCGCCCCTGGCGTTGGCTTCTTCTAGGACGGGGGCCCCTGCGGGAACAGCTAGAGTCCTGGGCCCAGGACCAAGGGTTGACGGAGAAACTCACCTTTGTTGAGAGTGTCCCCCATGACCAGGTCTGTCGCTATATTAATCTCCTGGATACCTTAGTCTTACCCTCGGAAACCACCTATCAGTTTAAAACCCTCTCATCGGTGGGCTGGAAAGAACAGTTTGGCCATGTGCTGATTGAGGCGATGGCTTGTCGAGTTCCGGTGATTGGTTCCGATTCGGGGGAAATTCCCCATGTGATTGGTGAGAGTGGTTTGGTGTTTGCGGAAGGGAATGCGGAGGAACTGCGGGATTGTCTGCTAAGGTTGATGGAAAACCCAGAGTTGGCCGGGGAACTGGCTCAACGGGGCTATCACCGGGCCTTAGCTGACTATACCAATCGGGCGATCGCCCAGAAGCAGTTGGCCTTTTATCAGCAGCTCCTGACTCATCATTAATCATCACCCATCACTCAGCAGATATGACAACCTTGGCGATCGCCGGAACCGATACCGATACGGGTAAAACTATCCTCACCGGGGCCCTCTTTGCCTATACTCAGCAGTATCTCCCCCAACTCTCCGTGGGGTTAATGAAGCCGATTCAGTCCGGGGTGGGCGATCGCGAGTGGTTTCAAGAACGATTTGAGCTGAATCAATCCCCCCAATCCCTCAATCCTCAGTTTTTCAACGCTCCCCTGGCCCCTCCTCTCGCGGCGGAACAAGAAGGACGCGAGATTGAGTTAGCCCCAGTCTGGCGGGAACTCCAGGAGTTGCGTAACAGCCGCGATTTGCTCTTGGTGGAGTTTTTGGGCGGTTTAGGCTCACCCGTAACCCGGGAGCTAACCGTGGCGGATTTAGCCCGGGATTGGCGACTTCCGACTCTCTTGGTGGTTCCCGTGAAACTGGGGGCGATCGCCCAAGCGGTGGCCAATGTGGCTCTGGCTCGTCAGATGAAGGTGAATCTCTTGGGGATGGTCCTCAATTGCGTAGAACCCCGTTCTCCAGAAGAGATTGCGCAATGGACTCCCCAGGATTTAATCGAGTCGCTCACCCAGTTACCGGTGTTAGGCTGTATTCCCCATCTATCTGATAGTAGAGACAGCCAAAAACTGGCAGCCGTCGCCGCCAGTTTAGATTTAGAGAGGATTCTTGGTCCCCGAGCGAGAACGGTGGCTTAAGCGTTGACTAACGGACTGGTGAGTTGAGCTAACTGCTTCACCAACAGACTCAGGAACAGGCCCACATCCGTCACTACCCCAGTCGATTCGACGGAACCGCGATCGCTGAGTTTGGTCACCACCGCCGGATTAATATCCACACAAACCATCTTCACCCCAGAAGGCGTCATATTCCCCACCCCAATTGAATGCAGCATCGTGGAGAGCATGAGAATCATATCCGACCCACGCACCAACTCAGCATAGCGTTCCTGGGCGCGAATCAAGTCCATTTCCGTGTCCGGTAGGGGACCATCATCGCGGATAGAACCGGCTAAGACGAAGGGAACATCGTTTTTAACACATTCATACATGACCCCATGGGTGACCACCCCAGCCTCAACGGCTTGAGCGATACTGCCATGACGGCGAATGGTATTAATCACGTTAAGGTGATGACGATGACCCCCGCGAACGGCGACCCCCCGTTTCATATCTACCCCGAGGGAGGTTCCCAGACAAGACTGTTCCATATCATGGACGGCGATGGCATTTCCTCCCAGAAGGCCCTGGACATAGCCTTCACGAATGAGCCAGGAGAGATGTTCAGCCCCCCCAGTATGGATCACCACGGGGCCAGCGGTGATGACCACTTTACCACCGCGATCGCGAATCCGTCGTAATTCCCAGGCCACTTGTTCCACCACCAGTTCAACCCGCCGCTCACTGGAGACACCGGCTGACATAAAGCCAAATTCCTGGGTTCCCCGTTTTTCCCGAGACTCGGGTTTACGGACGGTGCGGATGCCGGAAACCCCCACAACCACTTTCTCGTGGGTTTCTAAGTCCCGCAGGATTTTACATTCAGCGACAATCCCGTCTGGGGTTTCTTTGACGGCAATTGCTCCATCCATCCGTTGTTTACCCACACGAATCCACTCGCCGTTAATGCGAATTTCTGTGGGATAAATGGTGGTGACATAGAAGTCATCGGGGGCGACACCGGCTTGACTGACGGGTTCGAGCTGAGCGTCCCCTTGATCGTCGGGGAGGGAAACGGCCCCCAACTCAATCAGTTGTGCGAGAATTTCCTCCATCATGTCGTTGGAGGGAGCGGAAATATGAACGTCGGCGGTTGAGGTACTTTGACGCTGTTCCCCGAGGTTGAAGTTGCGGACTTGGAAACTGCCACCCCCTTCGACGACGAGATCTAAGGCTCGGTTAATAATACCGGCATCGAGGAGATGGCCCTTGAGGGTGATGGTGGTAGACACCACTGAGTCCACCGCGTGAACGTTGGGCATCACCGGCTCGGTGGTGCGTAGGGTGAGGCATTTGGCGGCTCCACCGGCTTTGAGAAATTCACTGAGGGGGGTTTGGATGACTTGGAATCCGGCTTCAGTCAAACGGCGGCTGAGGTCGTCGCTGACTTGGTTCATGACCACGACATCGCCGACGTTGACGGCGTTACAGGCAAAGTT
Organism: Phormidium yuhuli AB48; assembly: GCF_023983615.1. Lineage (GTDB taxonomy): Bacteria > Cyanobacteriota > Cyanobacteriia > Cyanobacteriales > Geitlerinemataceae > Sodalinema > Sodalinema yuhuli. Next base: position 4,405,713 of record NZ_CP098611.1, read on the forward strand.
CCCGGCATCGTCATCGTTGACGACAATGCGTTTTTCTGGGGGAACCCGCATTTCGATGAGGCGGTTGGAGTAGAAGTCGAAGGCGGGGGGGTAGTAGAGGAGGTAGCCGTTGCTGAGGGGACAGAAGCAGGTGTCGAGGTGATAGAAACGACTATCGACGAGTTGTAGGGAGATGACTTCGATGTCGAGCCATTTGGCTAGGTAGGGATGGGAGTCGAGTTCGGAGCGAAATCCGTATCCTGCCCAGAGCCAGCGGCCTTCGCGATCGAGGAGTGCGTCGCCGGCTCCTTCAAAGGGTAGGTCTTTGGGGAGTTCGTAGACGGTGAAGCCGTTATCTTCAAACCATTTTTTGAAGTGGGGTTCTTCTCCCTGACGTTCGGGATGGTAAAAACGACTTAAGACGACGTTATCGCCGAGGACTAGCCCCGCATTGGCGGTGAAGACCATGTCGGGTACGCCTTTTTGGGGTTCGACGAGATCGACGACGGCATGATCTTTGAGAATTTTATGGAGTCGTTCCCACTGGGTTTCGGCGCGATCGCGGGAGGAACGATGGATGTTTCCTTCCATCCAAGGGTTAATCACGTAGTCCACATCGTAGTGATGAGGCGGACACATAAGGATATGAGTGGATGCGGTCATAGGGGGTAAAACCTTTGAGGAGCGATGTAACGCACAATGGACTACTGCTGGTGCAGCCAATTGCTCATTGTATTACAGTCCTGAACCTGGTCAAAAAAATCTTCTCTTCGTGGGCGATGGGGGTGAGAATCTCCTGGGGGAGCAGTTGCCAGTTGGGTTTGGCTCTTTTAGGCTAACTCTTATCAGAATTTCTTGAAAAAATGAGGATTTGTTGACATGACTCAGGTTTTGATTGTGGGGGGCGGTGTGGTTGGGGCGGCGATCGCCTATGAGTTGAGCTTGGTTCCTGGACTGGAGGTGATTCTGTGCGATCGCGATCGCTTGGGCCAGGGGTCAACGGGGGCGGCGTTGGGGGTGTTAATGGGGGCAATTAGTCAGAAAAAAGCCAAAAGTCGGGCTTGGAAACTCCGCGAACAGAGTTTGCAACGCTATTTGACTTTAATTCCTGAGTTAGAGGCAAAACTGGACTGTTATTTGCCCCGCAATGATGAGGGGATTTTGAAACTCTGTTCCCTGGAGGAAAATTGGTCAAAATGGCAAGGTTTAGCCCAAATCCGTCAAGAACAGGGGTTTCCTCTGGAGTTGTGGTCCCTGGATGAGCTTGGCCGTCGCTTCCCTCAGTTGGGCAGGGAGGGGGTGTCTGGGGCGGTCTTTTCGGGGTGCGATCGCCAAATTCAACCCCGTCCCCTGACGGAGGCCCTACTGGCGGCGGCTCAGGTGCAGGGGGCCCAGGTCAACTGGCAGACGGAGGTTATTAATATAGAGACGACCCGGGAAGACCCTCGCCGCTGTGAGCGGGTCATGACTCAAACGGGTGAGTGCTATGAACCGGATTGGTTGGTGATTGCAGCGGGGTTGGGGACAACGTTGTTGACGCAACAGCTTCAGAGGGCGATCGCCGTGGGCCCAGTCTTAGGCCAAGCGGTGCGATATCGTCTCCCTCACCTCTTTCCTGAGAAATTTCCGGTGGTGACTGGGGGAGATGTGCATGTGGTTCCCCTTTCGGAGTCTGACTGTTGGGTGGGTGCAACGGTAGAGTTTCCCGATGGAGAGGGAGCGGTGAGTGCCGATGAGACGCTGTTAGAGGAGGTGAAAGAGGCGGCGATCGCCCTCTATCCCCCATTAGCGGAGGCTGAGGTGATCGAAAAATGGTCTGGCCGACGACCCCGTCCCCAAGAACGCAGCGCCCCAGTCATCGGCAGATTAGAGAATTATGAGAATGTGTTACTCGCCACCGGTCATTATCGTAACGGTGTATTACTCGCCCCGGCCACGGCGATCGCTATCCGTGATTTGATTTCATGAGTTTGGTACAGTTTAACAACAGCCTCTTGCCCAAATGATGCGTTCCGGCAAGTTTGAATCGATAGGCTTAGGTCAAAACCCCTACTGATGCCGGGACGCATCCTACCATCTCTTGCCTCTCCCCTCCCCCCCTGTCCCCTACCCCCTACCCCCATGACCGACACCATTTTTGCCAAGATTATCCGCAAAGAGATTCCAGCCGATATCCTCTATGAAGATGAGCATTGCTTGGCCTTTCGCGATATTGCGCCTCAAGCTCCCACTCATTTTCTGGTGATTCCCAAGAAACCCATTCCCAAGCTGGCGGATGCTGACGATAGCGATGAGCCACTGCTAGGGCATCTTCTCATTATTGCCAAACATGTCGCCGAGACCGAAGGATTAGAGAAAGGTTACCGAGTGGTTATCAATACCAGTGACGATGGCGGGCAAACGGTGGATCACCTGCACCTGCATGTCCTTGGGGGACGTGCCATGACTTGGCCCCCCGGCTAAGAGAGTTCAGCTAAGCTCAGGGACAGAGATATCCCTCTCCGTCTCTGGGCTTGAATATTGCAAAGTGTTAAGAAAAGAGTTATGACGACTGTATTGCTTACTGCAAGAGGCTTTCAGCGATTATTTTTCTCTCAATAGAGGCGGAATTCTAAAAAAAATCAGGAAAACCCTTTACATCGCGAAACAATTGCGTTAATGTAGATATCAACAAGGGCACAGACGTTCGTCGCTCTTGTTACAGAACCAAACACAACGCAATAATTCATATTATGACCACCACCTTACAGCAACGCGAATCCGCGTCTCTGTGGGAACGGTTTTGCAGTTGGGTCACCAGCACTGACAACCGCCTTTACATTGGCTGGTTCGGTGTCTTGATGATCCCCACCCTCTTAACCGCGACCACCTGCTTCATCATCGCCTTCATCGCTGCTCCTCCTGTGGACATCGATGGTATCCGCGAACCTGTTGCCGGTTCTCTTCTGTACGGAAACAACATCATTTCTGGTGCTGTCGTTCCGTCTTCTAACGCGATCGGACTTCACTTGTATCCCATCTGGGAAGCTGCTAGCCTCGACGAGTGGCTGTACAACGGCGGTCCTTACCAGCTCGTGGTCTTCCACTTCCTCATTGGCGTTTTCTGCTATATGGGTCGTGAATGGGAACTGTCTTTCCGTCTCGGAATGCGTCCCTGGATCTGCGTGGCTTACTCCGCTCCTGTTGCCGCTGCAACCGCAGTTTTCTTGATCTACCCCATCGGTCAGGGTTCCTTCTCCGATGGTATGCCCCTGGGCATTTCCGGAACCTTCAACTTCATGTTGGTGTTCCAAGCTGAGCACAACATCCTGATGCACCCCTTCCACATGCTCGGTGTGGCTGGCGTCTTCGGCGGTGCTCTGTTCTCCGCAATGCACGGTTCTCTGGTGACCTCCTCCTTGGTTCGTGAAACCACCGAGAGCGAGTCTCAGAACTACGGCTACAAATTCGGTCAAGAAGAAGAGACCTACAACATCGTTGCAGCTCACGGCTACTTCGGTCGCCTAATCTTCCAATACGCTTCTTTCAACAACAGCCGCTCTCTGCACTTCTTCTTGGGTGCATGGCCGGTGGTTGGAATCTGGTTCACTGCTCTGGGCGTCAGCACCATGGCCTTCAACCTCAACGGTTTCAACTTCAACCAGTCCGTGTTGGATAGCCAAGGTCGTGTCATCAACACCTGGGCTGACGTGATCAACCGCGCCAACCTGGGTATGGAAGTCATGCACGAGCGTAACGCTCACAACTTCCCCCTCGACTTGGCTGCTACCGAAGCTCCTTCCATCAACGGCTAATTTTTGCCCTTGGGAAGTTAGCTAACGTGGTTAACTAAGACTTAAAAAAAGCGTCCTCTTCGGGGGGCGCTTTTTTTTTTGCCAATGTCAACCCTTGGTCATAAAAGTTAACCCCTGCCAAGCCTCCAGAATGATGTTAAACTCAGTACACTTAAGCAAGCTAGGGGTGCCTGAGTCGTCAGGCTGAGATTACACCCTTAGAACCTGAGACCGGCTAGTACCGGCGAAGGGAAGCTGTTTATCGAGGAAATTCAATATGCGTACAGACTGGGTAGCTAAGCGACGCGGTCAAGGTAATGTATCCCAGATGCACTACGCTCGTCAGGGAGTCATTACTGAAGAGATGGACTATGTCGCCAAGCGGGAAAATCTCCCTCAGGAGTTAGTCCGCGATGAGGTGGCCCGAGGACGGATGATTATTCCAGCCAATATCAACCACACCAACCTCGAACCGATGGCCATTGGGATCGCCTCTAAATGTAAGGTGAATGCTAACATTGGCGCTTCTCCCAACTCCTCTAATATTGATGAGGAAGTGGCTAAACTGAACCTGGCGGTGAAGTATGGTGCGGACACTGTCATGGACTTGTCTACGGGTGGCGGGGACTTGGATGTGATTCGCACCGCCATTATCCAGGCTTCTCCGGTTCCTATTGGCACGGTTCCTATTTATCAGGCTCTTGAGAGTGTCCATGGAAGTGTGGAAAATCTCTCAGCCGATGACTTCCTGCATATTATCGAGAAACACGCTCAGCAGGGTGTGGATTACATGACGATTCATGCGGGAATCTTGATTGAACATCTACCGTTGGTGCGCGATCGCATTACGGGGATTGTCTCTCGCGGTGGGGGAATCTTAGCCCGCTGGATGTTACATCACCACAAGCAAAATCCCCTCTACACCCATTTCGATGACATTATCGAAATCTTCAAGAAATATGATGTGTCCTTTAGTTTGGGGGATTCTCTGCGTCCGGGTTGTACCCATGATGCCAGTGATGAAGCACAACTGGCGGAGTTGAAAACCCTGGGACAGTTGACGCGCCGCGCCTGGGAACATGATGTTCAGGTGATGGTGGAAGGTCCAGGCCATGTTCCCATGGACCAGATTGAGTTTAACGTCAAGAAACAGATGGAAGAGTGCAGCGAAGCACCGTTCTATGTGTTGGGTCCGTTGGTGACCGACATTGCGCCGGGGTATGATCATATTACCTCTGCCATTGGTGCGGCGATGGCCGGTTGGTATGGAACGGCGATGTTATGCTACGTGACACCGAAAGAGCATTTGGGATTACCGGATGCGGAGGATGTGCGCAATGGCTTGATTGCCTATAAGATTGCGGCTCATGCGGCGGATATCGCTCGTCATCGTCCTGGTGCGCGCGATCGCGATGATGAACTCTCGGCGGCCCGGTATAACTTCGATTGGAACAAGCAGTTTGAGTTATCGCTGGACCCTGAACGCGCTCGGGAATACCATGATGAGACCCTTCCGGCGGATATCTACAAGTCGGCGGAGTTCTGCTCGATGTGTGGACCGAAGTTCTGTCCAATGCAGACGAAGGTGGATGCGGATGCGTTGACGGAGTTGGAGAAGTTCCTGGCGTCTAATGAGGCGAAGGAGAAAGCGATCGCGAAGGCGTAAGCTAAGGTCAGTCTGGGTTTGGAGGAGATGGCTCATCTCCTCTAAACTCAGGCTAGGGTTTAAAGGATTGTCAGGAATTGCAAGGTGTGTGGTTATGGGCGATCGCCACTCCACCGACGCCGGGGTCAACGGCGGACAACAGGAGTGCGATTTTGATGGCTTCTTGGCCAATGACGGCACTCAGGGGGAAGGTTGTTCGGGTGGCGGTGGTGAGGGCTGGCGCTGACATAGGAGCGGTTTGGGGGGGGGTGGATGCCTATCGTACTTGCTCTAGTGATCCTATACTGTCGCGGGCATCAGGGGAATGGGGTTTGGGGCGATCGGGTTTTGGGGGCTGAGGGGTTGGTGGTTTTAATGTCTGGCTAGGGGGTGAGAGGGTTGAGATGTTTGGGTTAGGACGATAGTTAGAGGGTTGAGATGTTTGGGTTAGGACGATAGTTAGAGGGTTGGGATTTTAGATATTAAAATTTTAAGCTCTAAGTGCCGTCCTAACTATTGTGTTGTTTATAGGGCTGTGGGGGTCTAGATATTCTGAGGATTGTCTTGGAAATAGGGATTATCGGTAATTGCGAGTCTGCGATCGCAGACTATCCCGAAGTTGCTCAGCGCGGTTTCAATCCCTAATAGGGATTATCGGTAATTGCGAGGGAAGTTGGGAGAATCTACTTGTGGAGATTTTTGGTTTCAATCCCTAATAGGGATTATCGGTAATTGCGAGCCGGCTGTCGTCACACAGCAGGGAGAAAAGTTGGGAAGGTTTCAATCCCTAATAGGGATTATCGGTAATTGCGAGGTTTACGTCCTCGATGAGGCTGGAATCTTTCTCGGTTTCAATCCCTAATAGGGATTATCGGTAATTGCGAGAAATCAACACCACCCTTCTTTAATTGCATGAGAGGTTTCAATCCCTAATAGGGATTATCGGTAATTGCGAGCCTACCTTTCTTCGATTTCTCGCCCTCCTTTCTACAGTTTCAATCCCTAATAGGGATTATCGGTAATTGCGAGCAAATTTCTCAGCCCCTCTGGTCTCATCATTGCCACTGTTTCAATCCCTAATAGGGATTATCGGTAATTGCGAGGGATTCAGCGCCGAGCCGACCAGGAACGACGCCACGAATCGTTTCAATCCCTAATAGGGATTATCGGTAATTGCGAGTGGATTGCTTGAGATAATGATTCATTAGAATTTTCGCGGATGTTTCAATCCCTAATAGGGATTATCGGTAATTGCGAGTTGATCCGCGCATTCCGTTCTGATATAATAGATATGGATTGTTTCAATCCCTAATAGGGATTATCGGTAATTGCGAGGCCTCCCTCCTGGAACCCTGACACTATGAAGTTTTCAAGGTCCATTTGCGCGAGACCCCCTGATTCTAACACCCAACCAGCGAAAAACGCAAGCCCTTGCCTATCAAAAACCCCCAAAATTCCCTCCCAGACAGACATACAAAATTTGCGCGACACTTACAATGTACTGCAACCCCCAAAACCCAGTCCCCAGAAGGGATGTAGCCATTTTTGCCCAAGCCTCCCTCAAACAGCTACCCCCTCGCGCAAACTCCCTACGACACACGTCCCTCCTGAAGACGACGCATATTCAACACATCACTCATCTGGCGAATCTGAGCAAAGGTGCGATCCAACTGGCCGAGATCGCGAATCCCAATCCCCAAATCAATCACCGCCGGTTTCCCCTCCGTCGTCCGCACCTGGGCACTATGCACATTAATATTGTTATCCTTCAGACGAGACAAAATATCATTGAGCACCCCCACCCGATCCAACACCTCAATCGAAATGTCCACCGGATACGTCGGGACACGGCCCGCCTCCTCCTGACTGTTCCAACTCACCGGAACCAGCCGTTCCCCCGGAACCGAACTGACATTATTACAATGCTGATTGTGAATCGAGATCCCCCGATCGCCCCGAGTCACCACCCCAATAATCGGCTCTCCCGGAACCGGCTTACAACAGCCGGCGATGTGGTACACCATCCCCTCAATCCCCGCAATCGGAGACTTACTTCCCTTAGAGGGCGACTGTTGCGGAATCGCTTTACTCATCAGCGATCGCGTCGTTTCCTCAAAACTCGGCACCTCTGGCGGCGTTTGTTGCACCTTCACCGTATCCTGCAAACGGTTCACCACCTGATTCAGCGTCACCTCCCCATAGCCAACCGCCGCCAACAAATCATCCACACTGTGATAATTACAGCGTTCCGCCACCATCTTCATCGGTTCCGACTTCAACAACGCTTCAAAACCACTCTTCCCTAACTCTTTCTCCAACATCTCCCGGCCCCGAGCCACATTCTCATCCCGATGCGATCGCTTGTACCATTGACGAATCCGATTCCGAGCACTCGGCGTCACCACAAAGTTGAGCCAATCCAAACTGGGATGACTATTCTTCTGGGTGATAATCTCCACAATACTGCCATTGTGCAAATGACTATCTAAAGGCACAATCCGCCCATCCACCTTCGCCCCAGCACAGTGATTCCCCACTTCTGTATGGATACGATAGGCAAAATCCACGGGAGTCGCCCCCTGTTTCAACGCCACCACATCCCCCTCCGGAGTAAACACATACACATCATCTTCAAACAAATTGTCCTTGATGCTATCGAGATACTCCTGGGCATCTTTTAAGTCATGTTGCCAATCCAACAATTGCCGCAGCCAGGTAAACTTTTCATCTTCTGCCGTCCATTGACTTTGAGATGAACCCGATTCCTTATACTTCCAATGAGCCGCAATCCCGTACTCAGCCACATGGTGCATATCAGCGGTACGAATTTGCACTTCAATGGGCCGCCCACCCTTGCCAATTACCCCCGTATGCAAGGATTGGTAACGGTTGGGCTTCGGTAACCCAATATAGTCCTTAAAGCGCCCAGGAATGGGGTTAAAGGCATCATGGACAATAGCCAACGCCCGATAACACTCATCGTTACTATTGACAATTACCCGCACCGCCGCAATATCATAAATCTCGGTAAAATCCTTCTGCTGCCGCTGCATCTTCGTATAAATTCCATAGAGATGCTTGGGACGGCCACTGACTTCAAAACCGCTAATTCCCACCGCTTGCAACCGCTCACTTAACGTTGACGCCACCGCGTGAATCCGACTCTCCCGATCGCCCCGTTTATCCGCCACCAAATCCCGAATCTGGGCGTAGGCCTCCCCATCGAGATACTTAAAGGATAAATCCTCCAACTCCCACTTAAAGCGACCAATTCCCAAACGGTTCGCCAACGGAGCAAAAATATCCAACGTCTCCTGAGCAATCCGTTTCTGTTTTGCCGGAGCCAGATGGGTTAAGGTGCGCATATTATGGAGACGGTCTGCCAGTTTAACCACAATCACCCGAATATCTTGGGCCATGGCCAAAAACATCCGTCGGAAGTTCTCCGCCTGACGCTCAGTTTTACTGGAAAAGTTGAATTTCGAGAGTTTCGTCACCCCCTCCACCAGCCGCCGCACTTCTTCGCCGAAATGAATCTCCAACTCCTCAGAGGTAATATCTGTGTCTTCCACCACATCATGGAGGAAACCAGCAGCGATGGTGGCCCCATTTCCCCCTAACTCCCGCAATAACCCCGCAACCGCCACGGGATGGGCAATATAGGGTTCTCCCGACGCCCGACATTGCCCCTCATGGAGGTCATAGCCAAACTGAAACGCCCGACGGACCAAGTCCACCTCATTCGGGCTAAGATTACTCAGTAAGCCATGGGGATCACTGTCGTCGAGAGCAGCTTTAAGCCAATCCGGGACGTCAATTGAGAAGTCAAAGCGACAGGTAGGAGATGCTACGTTCATAATGGTTTCACCGTTTCGAGCGATCGCAGATTAAAGGGAAAAATAGGAATCAAACTCAGAGTCAGGCTCACCCTCTCCCTGAGTCAAAAGGCGATGGGATATCCCTCAATTCTGAAACCTCTACAGTATCGTAGAATACAGAAATTTGCGGGATTTGCCGTAACAAATCTGAGTCGAGATAGGCAAGACCCTGCAATCGCCCACGGATGCGATCGCAGAGAAACGAGAAGCCGAACCAAGTTTTAACTGCTAATTATGGAGCCAACACGCTGTCTCAGGACTGCGTTATACAATGTCTTAATTTTTGTAAAAAATGGCTTAACCTAATTGTAGCAACCTACACTCATTTTTGGTAGCCCCCATGTCAACGAATCCTTACCTGGAGCTACAGGAACGACTACAGCGCCTAGAGACCCCCCAGGCGAACCCCCCCCTAACAGTGCAGGTCAACAGCCTACAACAATGGTTTCAGCAGACGCTCCTCAGCCCCGAGAATGCGCGCCCCCAAGCGGAACAGTCCCTATTGGTGGAACTGCACAAACAACTGCGGCTGCTGGCCACCGACGCCGCCTTTCTCCAATCCGCCAAAACCCCGCAAACCCAACAGCAGCGGCAGCAACAGATGGGCGATCGCCTCAAGACCCTACAACGCTATTGTCAGCATTTACTCAATCCCGAGGACAAGACATAATAGACAACGCAACCTCCACACCACTCCTCACCGTTCGCTGCTTATGCAATCTCCCAAAGCCCGCCAAATCACCCTACAAGAGAGGGATCTCGAACCCGGACTCCCCGCCCAACACTGTCCTGAAACGGGAGGGGTTTGGATTGAACGAGACCCCTATGAACAGTGGTGTAGGGACAATCCCCCCGAAGACCTCAGCCCCGAAGACCTCAGCCAACGCCTAGCCAACCTGGACTTCAGCCCCGCCCCAGAGGACAGCAAAGCCGCCCTCTGTCCTCACAGCGGCAAAATCCTCATTCGGGCCCGAGTCGATGCCCCCCAGCCTTTTTATATCGAGCGTTCCCCCGAAACGGGCGGCATTTGGCTTGATGGTGGAGAATGGGAGGTTCTCAAACAGCTTGGCTTACACAATCAACTGGATCGCCTCTTTTCCGCCGATTGGAAAGCCCAACTACGAGAACAAACCCAAGTCGATCGCCAACGCACCGCCACCATCGACAAACTCGGGGAACCCTTAGCCCAAAAAGTCTTTGAACTCGCCGACGAACTCCGCCAACATCCCAACGGCGATTTCGGGGTCTCCTATCTCACCCAAGTTGTCATCAACAGTCAAGGATAATGGACAATTAACAATCGAAAGTGGACAATAGAGCAGCGATGTGTTCCGGCTTGCCGATTCCCAAAATCCCCTCCTGGGAGGGGTAGGGGTGGGTTCTCCCCAGGGCCGATTCCCAAACTCCCCTCCTGGGAGGGGTAGGGGTGGGTTCTCCCCAGGGCCGATTCCCAAACTCCCCTCCTGGGAGGGGTAGGGGTGGGTTCTCCCCAGGGCCGATTCCCAAACTCCCCTCCTGGGAGGGGTAGGGGTGGGTTCTCCCCAGGGCCGATTCCCAAAATCCCCTCCTGGGAGGGGTAGGGGTGGGTTCTCCCTGATTGCCTACCGCAGCGATGCGTTCCGGCAGTTTTGAATCGGTGGGCTGAGGTCATAACCCTTACTGATGCCGGAACACATCCTACCGTTGCCTCTGTTCCCTGTTCTTTTCTCCCCCTTGACCCTACTTCACATCGACCAACTGCGGATAGCCTATCCCCAAACAGACCCCAACGACCCCCTCACCTGGGCCGTTGATGATGTCTCCTTTCAACTGGCCCCCGGCGATCGCCTCGGAGTCGTGGGGGAATCGGGCTGCGGAAAATCCACCCTCGGACGAGCTTTTATGGGACTTCTACCCCCCGGAAGTCATCTTGAAGGCGATATCCGCTTTCAGGGCCAATCCATTCTCTCCCGTAGCCCTGGACAGTTGCGAAAATTCCGGGGCGAGGAAATTGCCCTGATTTTTCAGGACCCCATGACACGCCTCAATCCCCTGATGACCATTGGCGACCACTGCATCGAAACCTTGCAGGCCCATCGCCCGAAATTGAGGTTCCAAGATGCCAAAACCCAGGCCCTGAATACCCTAGAAGCCGTCAAAATCCCGCGAAATCGTTGGAGTCAATATCCCCATGAATTTAGTGGAGGAATGCGTCAGCGGGTGGCGATCGCCCTGGCCCTCCTCCTAAACCCCAAACTGATTATCGCCGACGAACCCACCACCAGCCTCGATGTCACCGTTTCGGCAGAGATTCTCGATGAACTGAGGGGCCTGTGTGACGAACAAAACCTGGCCCTGATGCTGATTTCCCATGACATCGCCCTCGTGGGAGAATACTGCGATCGCCTGGCCATCATGACCGAGGGTAAAATCGTCGAAACCGGTAACACCCGCGAAATTCTCCAATCCCCCCAACATCCCTACAGTCAATCCCTCCTCAACGCCGTCCGAGAACTGCAAGAGGTGCAACCCCCGCCTCCTCCCGATCCCACCTCATCCATCTCCCCCCTCTTACAAGTCGAGAACCTCCAACAGCATTACAGCCTCGAACAAAACCTCATCGAACGCCTATTCCGTAAGGGTAAACCCGAAACCATCAAAGCTGTCGACAACGTCAACTTAAGCCTCTACCCTGGGGAAATTTTCGGCTTAGTGGGAGAATCCGGCTGTGGGAAATCCACCCTCTCCCGAACCATCCTGCAACTGGTGAAACCCACCGCCGGGCGAGTGTCCTTTCTCGGGCGAGATTTAGGACAACTCTCCCCACAACAACTGCGACAGCAACGGCGACAGATGCAGATGATTTTCCAGGATCCCCACGCCTGTCTCAACCCCATGATGACCGTCGGCGACAGCATCGCCGATCCCCTCCTGATTCATGGACTAGCTAAGGGAAAAGCCGCCCAGGACCAAGTCCTCAGCCTCCTGGAACGAGTCGGACTGAGTCCCGCCGCCACCTACGCCCGCCGCTATCCTCGGGAACTCTCTGGGGGACAACAGCAACGGGTGGCGATCGCCCGGGCCCTGATTACCCATCCTAAGTTAATCGTCTGTGACGAACCCGTGAGTATGCTAGATGCCAACGTGCAGGCCCAGGTGTTGAGTTTGATGAAAGACCTCAAAGAGGAGTTCGACCTCACCTACTTATTTATTACCCATGACTTGTGGGTGGCCCGCTTTTTGTGCGATCGCATCGCCGTCATGACTCAAGGGCAAATCGTCGAACTCGCCCCCACCGAAGACCTCTTTCGCAATCCTCAACATCCCTATACCCAAACCCTCCTCAACGCCGCCTTAAGCGTTAAATCCTCCGCCTAATCTCTCTTAACCGGTTGCAGCTATGACCCTAGAAACCCGCAAAACCCTAACTCGCCCCAGACGCATCCTCTCCATTGACGGCGGCGGAATTCGCGGTGTTGTGGCGGCGGAAATTCTCTTAGAAATTGAGAAAATTCTCTGCCATAACAATACCCCCTGGAGCTGTCTCGCCGATTACTTTGATTTAATCGGGGGAACCAGCACCGGTTCCATTTTAGCCTCAGCCATTGCCATGGGGATGAAGGTTCAAGATATCTTAGACCTCTATATCAATCATGGTCGCGAAATTTTTACACCCAACGTCTTTTGGAAACGCTGGCTCTTCTCACGATATAAAAGTCAACCCTTAGAAAAAAAACTGAAAGAGCTTTTTGGCTACAAAACCCTAGAATCCAAGGACTTAAAAACCTTTCTGGCGATTGTCAGCAAAAATGCCACCACAGCCCGAAACTACTTCTTTATCAATCATCCCGACAATCGATATTACGAGGATAACCAATCCCTGCAACTCTGGCAACTGATTCGTGCCAGCACCGCCGCCCCCACCTTTTTTCCCCCTGAACGAATGACCGTCAAGACTCGGGGCAAGAAACATAACTATGAATTTATTGACGGGGGGATGAGCATGTTCAATAATCCCAGCTTTCAACTCTTCGTAGAATCCACCCAGCCCAAATATCGAATTGGTTGGAAAACCGGCGCTGACAACCTTTTACTGGTTTCCATCGGAACCGGCTTTTCCTCTAATCTCATTCCCTTTGAACGAGCCAAACGCCATACTCTCCTCAACTGGGCCCCCTACGCCATCGGCACTTTGATGGAAGATGCCAATGTCCAGCAAAACTTTATTATGGGCTTAATTGGTCAAACTCCTCCAGACCTACAACGACTCATGGATAATGAACTAGAAAACCTATCCATCCCAAGCTGTTCAGGATTACAAGATACATCAGCCGGAACCTTTCCTAGCCTGTTGACCTATCACCGTTATACAACCGTGTTCAGTGAAGCTCGCTTCAGACAACTCCAACTCGACACCATTACCCCCGCTCAAGTGGCGACCATGGATGCGGTTGACCAAATCCAAACCTTAAGAGATATTGGTCAGGCGATCGCCCGCGAACAAGTCCGCGCCGAATACTTTGATAACTTCCGTCACGAGGATACTGACTAAAAAATAACCACAAGGGTCTATCTCGACTATCATTTGCGTCTAAGTCGGCTATGTTTTTTACAGTTATCATTCCCACCTACAATCGCCTCCCCATTTTAAAAAAATGCCTCCAGGGATTAGAGCAGCAACAGCTCACCCCCCCCAGCAGCGGCTATGAGGTCCTTGTGATTGATGATGGCTCCAACGATGGAACCTGGGAGTGGTTAGATTCCTATCAAACCAGGATGCCCCAGTTGCGCTGTTTTCGGCAACAGAATGCCGGGCCAGCGGCGGCCCGGAACCTCGGCTTAGAGCAAGCAAACGGGGATATCATTGTCTTTATCGACAGTGATTTAGTGGTGACCGAACAGTTTTTACAGGCTCACAGTCAGGGCTTACAAGAGGGAATCAAAACCCTGGGACATGAACGCCTTTTTACCTATGGTGCTGTGATTAACACCTGTAATTTTGAAAATCCCACCGCTGAACCCTATAAACTCACCGACTTTTCGGCTGCCTATTTTGCGACCGGCAATGTAGCAATTCCCAAGCATTTATTGGATAAAGTGGGGAACTTTGATACCCGCTTTAAACAGTATGGCTGGGAAGACTTAGAATTAGGCGTTCGACTGAAAAACATCGGAGTTAAACTGATTAAATGTCCCCAAGCGGCGGGCTATCATTGGAACCCAGCTTTTTCCCTAGACCGATTACCCGCCTTAATTGAGCGAGAACAGCAACGGGCAAAAACGGGGGTGCTTTTCTACCAAAAACATCCCACCTGGGAAGTGCGGCTGATGATTCAGATGACCCCCTTTCACCGGGCCCTGTGGGGGCTATTATCCTTGGGGGGATATCTCAACGAACAGCGGCTGCGGGGCCTGTTAGAGTGGCTGATTCAGCGAGGCCAGTCGCAACTGGCCTTAGAAATTGCTCGGATTTTCCTAAATTGGTATCATGTTCAAGCTGTACGGGATGCCTATCGGCAGTACCAGCAACCCCTAGTCCGTTGAACCCCTCACCCTGAATCCTTATGACCTCTTCGGTGCGATCGCAGCAACATCCCCTAATTCAAAAACTCGCCGATGCCATTGAGTCCACATGGCAAACCTACCTCGACCTTGAACCCTATCATCTTCCCGAGGATTTAGGCTACGTGGAAGGCCGACTGGAGGGGGAAAAACTGGTGATTGAGAATCGCTGTTACCAGTCGCGGGAGTTTCGTAAGATGCACCTAGAACTGGCCAAAGTGGGCAAGAACCTGGACATTCTCCATTGTGTCATGTTTCCCCACCCCACCTATGCCCTGCCCATGTTTGGCACCGATTTGGTGGGGGGACGGGGACAAATTAGCGCCGCCATTGTCGATTTATCCCCCACAACCGAGAATCTAACCCTCTCGCAAGACTATCAGCAAAACTTAGCCGCCTTACCGCAATTAGACTTTGCCCAAGTGCGTGATTTACCCGACTGGGGTGATATTTTTTCGGACTTTTGCCTCTTTATTCGTCCGTCCGATGAAGCAGAAGAACAGCAATTTATCGAACGGGTCAGGGACTATCTGAAACTACACTGTGAACGGGCCCGCGCCAGTGAACCCGTCGAGGGGGATGCGATCGCCCAAATTCGGGCCGGCCAGTTGTATTACTGTAACAAACAACGTCAAAACGATAAGACCCGGCGTGTATTGGAGAAGGCATTTGGCGAGGCTTGGGCAGAACGTTATATGACCTCAGTTCTCTTTGACTTGCCCCCAGACAGCCAAACCTAGGTTTCAGCTTAGGGAGAACGAATTCCCGGCGCAAAAAAACAAAGTTGTCCGGATGAGTCCCCAGCAGGTTGGGAAGAAGGAGTAGCACTATCACTCAAGAGGCTACTTTGATGAGCATCTATAAAACTCTTTTCCTCTCTAGCCTGCTATTAATGGGATTCGCGGTCAACGTCCAAGCGCAACGAGTATCCTCCACCTCCAACTACGACACCCTCAGTCAAGTGTTCTCGACTGATAGCAGTAATGCGGATACCGTTCCCCACCGTGGTAGCGGTCGCTAAAACACATCCTGCTAGAAGGCTAGGTCGTTACTAGGTATCCGTATTAAGGCAAACTTGCGTTAATGCGGATGTTTTTTTGGCTAGAGAGACTTCACCAAAGTCAGATGGGTGAATTTGCCGGGAACCATTCCCGATCGCCCATCTCCTCCGCTACAGTACAAAGAGATTGTTTTAATATCCTCCGATACCATCTCTATGACTGCAACAGCGGCTTCTTCCTCCTCCCGGGCCCGATCGCCCCAAGCCTATGATGCCATTATCATCGGCTCAGGCATGGGTGGCCTCGTCACCGCCAGCCAACTGGCCAGCAAAGGGGCCAAGGTTCTGGTTCTCGAACGCTATCTGATTCCCGGAGGGAGTGCTGGCTACTTCGAGCGTTCCGGCTATCGCTTTGACGTGGGGGCCTCGATGATTTTTGGCTTTGGCGAACAGGGAACCACCAACCTGCTCACCCGGGCCCTAGACGCCGTCAACATGAGTCTAGAAACCATCCCCGATCCCGTCCAAATTCACTATCACCTTCCCAACCAATTAGAACTCAAAGTTCATCGCCATTACGAAGGCTTCATCAGTGAACTCACCGCCAAATTCCCCCACGAACGCCAGGGGATTCGCCGCTTTTACGATGAATGTTGGAAAATCTTTAACTGTCTCAACAGCATGGAGTTACTCTCCTTAGAAGAACCCCGCTATCTAATGCGGGTCTTTTTCCAGCATCCCCTCGCCTGTTTGGGATTAGTGAAATACTTACCCCAAAATGTCGGTGACATTGCCCGTCGCTATATCCAAGACCCAGAACTGCTGAAATTTATTGATATTGAATGTTACTGCTGGTCTGTCGTTCCTGCCGACCTCACCCCAGCCATTAATGGAGGAATGGTATTCAGCGATCGCCATTATGGGGGCATCAACTACCCCAAAGGGGGCGTAGGAACCATCGCCCAGGCCCTCGTCGATGGCTTAGAAAAAGCCGGGGGAGAAATCCGCTACAAAGCCCGCGTCACAGAAATTATTATGGAGGGCCGGCGAGCGGTGGGAGTCAAACTCGCCTCTGGGGAAACCCTCTATGGCCGTCGTATTGTCTCTAACGCCACCCGCTGGGATACCTTCGAGAAATTGCTGCCCCCAGAGAAGATGCCCTCCCGAGAACGCCGCTGGCAGACGCGATATCGCAAATCTCCAGGATTCCTGAGTCTGCACATGGGAGTCGCCGCCGACATCCTGCCTCCCAACAGCGAATGCCATCATATTATTCTGGAGGACTGGCAACAGATGGAGGCAGCCCAGGGAACCCTCTTTGTCTCCATTCCCACCCTCCTCGACCCCAGTCTCGCTCCCGAGGGCTATCATATTATCCACGCCTTCACCCCGGACTGGCTGGAGTCTTGGCAACATCTGCCCCCCGATGAGTACGAAACTGCTAAGGAAGCCGCCGCCTGGGAGGTGGTCGATCGCCTCGAAGCCATTTTCCCCGGTTTAGATGCCGGATTAGACTATCTGGAAGTGGGAACCCCTCGCACCCATCGCCGCTTCCTAGGACGGGATGAGGGGACCTATGGCCCCATTCCCCGCCATAAACTCCCCGGCTTGCTGACGATGCCCTTCAACCGCACCGCTGTCCCCGGTTTATATTGTGTCGGCGATAGTACCTTTCCCGGTCAGGGCCTGAATGCTGTCGCCTTTTCTGGCTTTGCTTGCGCCCATCGCATTGCCGTCGATTTAGGTCTTTAGGTCTTTCGATAGGGGGAGAGATAACTCTATCGAAAGGTGGGGGCGATCGCCCTGATGATTTGTGAGAATGACATCATTGCTTCGGTTCAAATTCCGGAGAGATTGCAGGAAAACGGGTTCGTCCAGTGACTGAACTGGATTCCATGGGTTCGATTTCCCCTTTACCTAAACTTACATCGCAGGAGAAGCCTTTTTATGAAACTTTTTAATCAATTCACTCGCACCGGCTTAGGGTTAACAGCTGCCCTAACCTTGGGACTGGCAGGTTGCAATGTTGCAGAAGATGCCGACTCCCCCATGGCCGATGGGGGACCGATGACCGAGGAATCCCAAGAGATGAGTCCTGAAGACCCCATGGCGACCGAACCCGGTCAGGGGATGGATCACGGGCAAGACCCAGCCATGTCTGGAGAAGCCATGGGAGACCCAATGGACGGTCAGGGAATGCACATGGCCGCAATGTATCTTGGCCCCGCCGATGACGAGTTTGAACTGCGCTTCCTCGATGCCATGATTATTCATCATGAGGGAGCCATTGATATGGCCGAAGAAGCTCTAGAGAAATCGGAACGAGAAGAGGTTCGCCAACTGTCTCAGGAAATCATTGAGAGCCAAGAAGACGAAATCGCCCAGATGGAACAGTGGCGCGATGAGTGGCATGCTGATGCGCCTGAGGAGCGTCAGATGTATGATGCTCAAATGTCTCAAACCGTGGAGATGGACGAGACGACTAAGTCTGCCATGCAAATGGATATGGAATTGGGTGGCGCTGATGAGGATTTTGATCTACGCTACATCAATGCCATGATTGCCCATCATGAAGGGGCTTTAGATATGGCTCGTCAGGCGATGGAAAATAGCGATGAGCCGGAACTGCAAGCGTTTGCTCAAACTGTGATTGAGACGCAAACCGCTGAAATTCAAGAAATGCTGGCCCTGCGGGATAGCTGGTACATGGGTGCTGATGGCTAATCTCTAACCCAGACAATACATCCAGCCATCGCGGCTACAGATATAGACGAGGCCATCCCAGACGACTGGGGTGGCTTCAAAGGATCCTCCCCGGTTGAAACTGGCGATTTTCTCGACGCTGATACGATAAAACTGTCCCTGGCCCCCCTCTAAGGCCTGGGGACTATCTGGGGAGGCTAGGTCATAGTTGAGTTGAAATAGATGCACACCGTTGTAGCCGGCGGAAATGAGACGGTTTCCGTCGGTGAAGATGGGGGTGGAGATGGAAGCGCCAATACGGTCTTTGAAGATGATCATGGGGGTGTCATATTGGTTTTGCTGGAAGGGCCCCGGCACTTTGTCGCCCGTGACTTGGGTTTGACTGCCAATGTAGAGATGACCGTCGATGGCGTTGGTGGCAAATAAGGGGGGGGTGTTGGGGGCCCGATACTGGTCGTTGAGGGCCACAGACCCGGTAATTCCTCCCTCCCATTCGGCAAAACGGACGTTTCCGGTGGGGAGAAACCAGTCCACACAGTCGGGATCGGGTTTGCTGGGGTCGAGTTTATAGGCCCCTCCGTGACCGGGGATGCGTTCGCGATCGACGGTACTGAAGAGTTTACCGTCTTGGGCGATGCTGATGGTTCCGTTGAGGTCTCCCCCGGCGCGAAATCGCCAGACAATCTCCTGGCTGGGAATGTCGATTCCGTAAATGCGTCCCCCCCCTGAGGCTAAGTAGAGGCGATCGCCCCAGCGGGCCGGGGAGGATTCAGCGACGAGGTTACCCTGGTACAGTGGCACGTCTTCGGCTTCGTACAGTTGCAGTTCTTTGTAAATTTCGGGGACAAAAAATCCTTGATAGGGACGGCGTTCTTCGACACGACTGTTGATAAAATAACCGATGGAATTTTCCCCAGGATTAAAGATAGTATGGTTGCCTAAATAAAGGGGAGAACTATCGGTATCTCGGCTATAACTATCAGTTCGACGAATATTCATCCGCCAGAGTTCTTGTCCGGTTCGGAAAGAAACCGCACGAAAACTGGGGACAAATGCAGAAGCTAGAGAGTTAGTCACTCCAAGACGACTACCTTGAAGGATAACAATTTGATTTTCCTCGCTGGCGGTTTCATCGATGTAAATGGTGGCGGTTCCTTTGAGGATATCGTCAAATCGATAGGTCCAAACCTCCTCTTGGGTTTCTAAGTCGATTTTTCGCAGTTGGTGGTCGTAGGCCCCAATCACGAGATAAAGACGACCGCGATCGCGCAGCAGGGTGGGTTGTCCCGTCCAGCCGGCCCCACTCCAGGTGTAGGAGGTTCCACCGACAATGCTGATGCCGCTCCCCAGGTAAAATCGATGGTGGAGCGTCAAATCCTCAGGGGTTCCCTGACCATAGTAGCGGCGTTGGTCATTGCCGAGATAGGTGGGGACGAGAAGTTGAGTGTCATCTTGGGGAGAGGCGTTAAGAATTTCGGTCACCTGACGGGTTATGGTGTCAGAGAGGGATGTGGGGGTGACCAGGGGAAGACGACCCCCCTCTCGGGATGACCGCAGTCGATGGGGAAGCCAGGCCGCAAGTCCCAGGGATACGGTGTATCGTGTAAGTTGTCGTCGGGTTAAGGCCATCCGTTGCGCTCGAACGTCGGGAACAGGGGGTGGGTCGTACCACTGAGGGGCGATCGCCTCAATTGCCAAGGGCGATCGCAACCGTTAAGATTAAGCTATCAATTCCCAATTATCAGGGCGATCTGCCATTCACCGAAACGTCCCCAATTGTGGGTTTGCCAGAGAGCGAAAAATGTTCAACGCCACTGAAATTTTAATTCAAGCATTTGTCGAGGAGTTACGGGAAGGGTATCATCGAACCTATGGTGGCTATAAGCCCGATTATGCGGATATTATTGCTTGGGCGGGTAGCATGGCTCTGGAAAATATTGCCAACAGTGATGCCCTTTACCACACCGTAGAACATACCATTGGTGTGGCCCTAGTGGGTCAGGAAATTCTCCGGGGTAAACATATTCGTGAGGGGGGAATCACTTGTGAGGATTGGTTACATTTTATTTTGTCATTGGTCTGTAGTGATATTGGCTATGTGAAAGGAGTCTGTCGCCAGGACAGCTTAGAATCTCATCAATTTGATTCGGGGACAGGGGAGTTGATTCAACTCGATGCTGGGGCCACGGATGCTAGTTTAGCACCGTATCATGTTGATCGCAGTCAACTATTTGTCAAAGAACGCTTTCATGGTCACAAACTCATTGAGTCTCAGGAAATTCAGGAGAATATTGAGTTAACTCGTATTCTGTCCCCTCAACATCCTGGCTATGAAGATACATCGGGTTTTCGGGGCTTAACTCGGGCTGCTGATTTAATTGGTCAGTTAAGTGATCCGCGTTATCTCAATAAGTTAGGGGCACTTTATTATGAGTATGAGGAAGTCAGTTACAATGATAGGCTAGGCTATCGCCATGCAGGGGATTTACGTCAAAGTCATTCTCAACAGTATTGGTCACTAATTTATCCAGCGATTGAACCCGCCTTAGAGTATTTAGGATTGACCCAAGAAGGCAAGCAAATTGTCGCTAATGTTTATGCCAATGTCTTTGTGGTGGAACATGATAATACTCGCACAACAATGTCCACTGAGTTGGAACACTCTTAGTTCTAGGATATTCACTTAAAATCAGCAGATGGCTTAAATGCTGGGTAGGGCGATCGTAAATAACGAGCCTTCCCCTAACTGACTTTCAACCCCTATAGTTCCACCGTGAATTTGTATGATTTGCTCGACGATGGCTAAGCCTAATCCGAATCCTCCCGAGGCTTTAGAGCGTTTTAGGTCTGCAGAATAAAACCGTTCAAAAATATGGGGTAATGCGGCTTCAGAAATGCCAATTCCACTATCTTTAACTTGAATGAAGACCGAGTCTCTGTGCAAGAGGTAGAGTTCAACTGTTCCCCCAGGTGGTGTGTAGCGAACGGAATTACTTAGGAGGTTGGTCACAGCTTGTCGTAGTAAATTTTCATCTCCTTCTACCGAAATGTTATCGTGCAAAATATGAGAAGTAAAGGTTAAGTTTTTGTCGCGACAATGGCGAGTCCAGTCCTTCGCTAACTCAAGCAGCAATTGGCTTAAATTAACAGGTTTGCATTTTTCAGAAGCTAAGAGTCCTTCATGTCTCGCTAAAAATAAAAGTTCCCCAATCAATTGACTCATTTGTTTGGTTTTTTTGACCACTGTTTTCAGCCGTTCTTTCACTGTTTCGGGACTATCTTTGACTTGATTTAAGGCCATCAAGGCGATTTGAGTATTGCTTAAGACGACGGCTAAGGGTGCACGTAACTCGTGAGATGCATTGGCGGTAAATCGTTGTAACTGGTTACAGACTGATTCGAGACGTTCATTAGTTTCTGTAAGATTCTGTTGTCGTTTCGCCAGTTCTTGTTCTAGTTCGTAGAATAAATGAATGGCACTCCAGGAGGCTAATGTTGCGAGTGCTACTGCTAAAATAAGGAATAAAAATGTTAGCTGTTGATGGCGATCGCGATGTTGCATTCGTTGAATGAGCAGGGTTTCTTCTTCATCGAAAAAGCGTTCAATAGCGTCACGGGTGGCTACCAGATCGTCTTGTCCCTGTTTGAGCCAGTTATGCAATGACTCAATGGGAACCAAAATATCATTTTCTCCCTGGATTCTCGTTAGCTCTTGTTGCAGGGTTAACTTATGCTCAAAAATCTCTAATATGTCCTTGATTTGATTGCGAATTGCTTGAATTCTTAGGGTCTGTTCGGGATTGTCATCAACTAAGTTTTCTAAGGTATCAAGTGAGTCAGGAATTGTTCGAGTTGCTTGTTCATATCGCCTTAAAAATTCGTTTTGTCGCGTCAGTCCATAACTACGCAGTCCTGTATCTGCATCGAGGAGTGCATTTAAGAGGTATTTGGTTTCGAGGCGGACGGTTTGAGTATGCTGAACCCAGGCTTCGTCTTCGATGAGGTGCAGTTTTAGCCAGGCTAAGGTGAAAAGGGTTATAAATAAGCAACTGATAGGAATTGAGACAATTAAGGTTCCTCGAACTCGCAACGGAAGGCAGAACCAGCGTTGATTAAGGCATTTAATGAGAAGAATCATGGTTATTTTGGTTGTGGGGGTTCAAAGCGATATCCCATTCCATAGATGGTTTGAATCCAAGAGTCGATCGCCAGTTCTCGTAGGGTTTGACGTAGCCGTTTGATACGAGAGACGACGGCGTTACTTTCGGGTTCTTCTCCCCATTCCCAGAGTGCTTGCTCGATTTGCTGATGGCTGAGAACTTGCTGGGGATGACGCATGAGATATTCTAAAAGTTGGAAGTCTCGGGTTTTTAGAGAAAGGTCTTGATGTTGCCAGGTGAGGGTCATGGTGTCGAGGGATAAGGAAAGGCCAGATACTTCTAGGCGATCGCCGATCCAGAGTGGCGATCGCCGCCGTAAGGCTCGTACTCTAGCCAGTAGTTCTTCGAGGTCGATGGGTTTGACTAAATAATCATCAGCTCCTCCGTCGAGTCCCAGAACTTTATCGGCGGTGGTATCTTTGGCGGTTAAAATCAAGACGGGAGCGGTTTTTCCCAGTTTCCGATACTGTTTACAAATATCGATTCCATCTTGTCCCGGTAGCATCCAATCTAAAATCAATAAGTCATAGTCGGTCTCTTCAATTAGCCATTGAGCGGTGGTTCCATCGTCAACAGCGTCAACAATATGTCCGCTCTGTTTCAAAACAAACTGGATTGGTTCTCGTTGCTCCATATCATCTTCCACTACTAAAATTCGCATAGCTTTATGTTAGGATATTTGATGATTTTAAAAAAGAGAATGAACCCCAAAACTCTTTTTTCAGAAGTTTGAAAATGAGAGTTTCGGGGAAGTCGTTCAAATGTGCTTATTCAACATTACTATCACCTTAAGCACCTGGGTTAGGATTGGGGAAGTTAGGATTACGACGTCCGCCAGCCCAAGGGGGTCGGCCCGAGGCGGGACGAAGGTTCAACACCTCTCCATTACTACGAATAATCTGAATGGCATCAAAGTCATGTTCACCCGGCCTACCCAGGACAGTGACTTGTTCTCCCTGTTGTAAGTCTAGTCGATGCCAGCGTAGAGGACCAGCATCCACAATGATTTCTCCGGTTCCATCATCGAGAATAAAGTCGTTACCAACGATGCAGCGAACGGTTCCTGAAATGGTCACACCACGACCTTGGGTGACGGATTCGATTGGGACTTGGGCTAGGCTGGCTGGTGTGATGCTGGCCAGTAAAGCGGATGTCGCCAAAATTGTTAGGCTAACTCGCATAATTTGCTTTATAAAATGGACTATATTTACGTTAATTCAAAATAATGACGGAAATATGACAGGATTTAAAATGGTTTATATTTTTTATTTTAATTGAAATCATGCTATAATTAACTAAAATTAAAACTTTTTATGCTCATGAATAAAATCTTACCAATTGGCTCAATATTACCCGTTGATGCGCAAGGATATTTAGTGCGTCGGGTGAGTTTGGAAAAGATTGTTGAACCCTGGCGATCGCTCGTTGATGATGTGGCGTCAGCCTATGTGATGGCTTGGCTGAATCGGGTTATGGGAGTCTATATTCGCGGTTCTATAGCGGTAGGACAAGCCATTTTCAATCATTCTGATGTTGATAGTTTGGCGGTGGTATCTGGAGATCATCGAGAGTGCGATCGCCGCTGGTTTAAAAAACTCAATCAACAGATATCTCGTCATTATCCCTTTTGTCGTGGTGTGGAATTTTCTGTAATTTCCGGCGATCGCCTTTTAGATTTAACGGATCATAGTTACGATAATTTGCGAATGTTAATCGCTACTCAAGCTGTCTGTATTTGGGGACAAGATATAGTTGAAGATTTGCCTAAGGTTCGCCCCGATATGACCTGCATTCATCATAGTTTTGACTTAGAAGCGGATCTAAACCAGTTAATTGAGGATTTATTAGCTCTTCCCCCAAACCCCTCAAATCGGCTTCAGCAGCAAGCCTATATCCGCAAACTCTGTCAATGGAGTATGAAACGCATTCTCCGTTCAGGCTTCGAAATCGTCATGGAACGAGATCAGTGTTTTACAAGGGATTTGCATCCCTGTTATGAACGGTTTAGCCATTATTATCCAAACCAAAAATCATTAATGCGGCAAGTCTTAATTTGGGCCATTAACCCCATTGACTCTCCGGAGAAAATTATTGACTTCTTATATCAGTTTGGCGGTTGGCTCGTTGAGGAAATTGATCGGCGTTATCCGCTGATATCTGAGGGAAGTTAAGAAGAGACAACGAGCAGAATTCCGTTTTGAACCAGTTGAGTTAAGAGAGGCACAATTTCCGTCTCCCAGTCAAAGTCAGCCAACCAAGTTTGCACATCTAAGCCAGTAAAGTTCTCCGAAGTAAAGAGTTTTTCTAAGCGGCTGAGATCTAATCCTGCTAAGGCAATCTTTTTTTCACCGGTTTTGACGGTGTAGCCTCCAATTTTAGAATTGATTTCGATAAGAACGGGTTGCTGGGGACGATAAAATTGAGTGAAGAGTCCGTCGGGAAATTGGGGATGACTCAGTTGAGCGGGAAAACTGAATTGTCGTGAGGGTTGACCTTTTGAACATTGTTCATCAAGATAGCGTTCGATAAGACTGTCTTCTTCAATTTGTTGTTGCCAAGTTTTTATCAGTTTCTGTAGAT